>CP134604.1:1311111-1638888 GCA_021555105.2 Thalassospiraceae bacterium LMO-JJ14 | reverse complement strand
GGTGCGAACCCCTTCGGTACAGAACAGGTCCTTCATGCCGATCGGCACGCCGTCCATCGGGCCTTGCGCGTCACCGTTCTTGCGCCGCGTGTCGGACGCCCCTGCCCGTTCACGGGCCAGTTCCGGCGTTTCGGTGATAAAGGCGTTCAATGTGCGCCCGGCCTCCATCGCGTCGATGAAGGCGTCGGTCAGTTCCACGGAAGACACGTCACCCTTGCCCAGGGCATCGGCGGCGGACGCTATGGTCCAGTCACGAAGATCGCTCATTCCACCACCTTCGGCACGCCGTAGAACCGCCCTTCCCCGTCCGGCGCGTTGGCCAGCACTTTTTCCGGCATACCGCCGTCCGTGACCAAGTCATCGCGCATCGGTGTCTCGATCTCGACGACACTGGTCATCGGCGCGACGCCGGCAGTGTCGATTTCGCCAAGCTGCTCGACCCAGCCGACGATGTTGTTCAGTTCGCCGGCAAGCGGTTCCAGACGCTCGTCGGGAACGCGAATACGCGCCAGAAACGCGATCTTGCGGACATCGTCTTTGGTTAACGACATCAAGGTCTCCGTAAGACTTGGGTGGTGTAAAATTGCGCGCGGAAACTAACATCCGCACCCAACCTCGGCAAGTGTGTCGCAACTATCCCGGCCGATCAGCGGGCCTGTGCGAAGATGTCCTCCCAAGCTTTGTCGGACCAGTGCGTCATGGCGATTTCCAGCGCCGAGGCCAGGGCCCGCATGACACTGGTCGACGGCAGCGATGCCAGTCCGCCGCTTTCGCGGGCATAGATTTGAAAGGCAATCGTGTCGAAACGCACTTCTCCCTTGTCGAGATCGAACATCATGATCGTCGAAAACACATCCGGCAGGGCATGCACGTCATCCAGCAGATCAACATTGATCTGGAACACCTGGCGTTTATTTGAGCCGTCATACGGCACCTCGGTCATGAACATCTGCGCGGGAAACCGGATACGCTTGCCGTCTCGTTCGCAAACGATGCTGACCTCGTAATCGGCGGCACGGAACGATGTGTCGGCATTCATCGAATCGTCACCGGCCTTGCCGACAAAATGAACGCGATACCCGCAACGGTGCCTGGCGCCCAGCCGGATTTCCCCGGTAACATCTTCCTCGATCTCGCCGTCGATCACCGGCGACAACACCGTGCCGTAGACGAAACCGACCGCTTTGCCGTCCTCGACCACGGCGAGCCATGCCGTCTTGCCGGCCCGCCCGATCACGTTGACGACGTCTCCGGCTTTCAACCCTGTCAGGCGCTTGGATCCGGTTTTCGGCGCGGCGCGGACGTTAACGTCCTTCTCCACCAGGTATTTTCCCGGCGCCGGTGTCACGGCCGTACCCATGAATTCCAATTCCGCGGCGTTCGCATACGGTGCGGCAAACACGGCAATGCCCATGACGGTCACGGCCAATACCCGCCGCCGCATCGTCCGCAAACCCCGCTGAAGCCGGATGGCATTCATTGCTTACCCCTCACCACGACAAAATAGGCAATCGAGAAACCCCGAAAATCCCATGTCATCCGCGTAAGTCTATGATATCCAAGTCTTTCAAATGATACCAGCCGTTGAAAAGACCATCGAATGCCCGCACCGCCGGTTTACGACACCATTCAGCAACTGATCGACAACATACCGGTCGGGAAAAGACTGCTTGGCCTCGATATCGGCGACAAGACCATCGGCCTGGCCATTTCCGACCCGCTGTTCATGATCGCCAGCCCGTTGAAAACCCTTATGCGCAGCAAAAAACTGGCGCCGGCCATTCAGGAAATCCAGGGGTTCATTCAAACAGAAGAGATCGGCGGCTTGCTGGCCGGACTGCCGGTCAGCATGGACGGCAGCGAAGGCCCCAGGGCCCAGGCAACCCGCGATCTGGCACGCGAGTTGTCCTGGCAGTTAAAACTGCCGTATGCGTTTTGGGACGAACGGCTGTCGACGGCGGCAATTGAGCGAATTCTCGTATCCGAGGCCGACATGACCCGCAAGCGCCGCAAGGACGTAGTCGACAAGATGGCCGCCAGCTACATCCTGCAAGGGGCCCTCGACAGCGTTTCCGGGCGAAGCTGATGGGACACGTTTTTGCCGCCGTCGCGCCCATCTTCCTGATTATCGCGCTGGGCGTCGTGATGAAAGCCAAGGCGGGGTTTTCCGACGAGTTCTGGCGCTTCGTCGAGAAACTGACCTTCAACGGCCTGTTTCCTTCACTGCTGTTCGTGAAGATTTCCGGCGCACATATCGACTGGGGGTATGCGCTGCCCATTGCCTGCGCCGTCGTCATCGGCATTCACCTGACCGCTGCCGCAGCAGTGCCGTTCCGCAGGCTGTTGAAGCTGGGGCCGGAACGCTTCGTGTCGGTTTTCCAAGGCGGCTTTCGGTCCAATACCTATGTCGGCTTCGCTATCGCCCTTGGGGTCTTCGGCGACGAAGCCACCGGGCCGATGGTGGTCAGCGTCTTCATGATCGCCATTACCATCAATTTTCTCGGCGTGTGGGGCCACCTGAAATGGCTCGACCGGCCCGGACGCGCCAAAGGCTGGAAAGCGGTCGCCATCGACAGCTTCAAAAACCCGCTGATTCAGGCGAGTCTTGTCGGTGGCCTGTTCAATATCACCGGCTGGGGATTTCCGCCGATCATCGGGCCGACGCTGGAATTGTTGAGCCGCGCCGCCCTGCCGATGGGTCTGATGGCCGTCGGCGCCGGTCTGTCGATCCACGCCGTCCGCGATGCCGGCGTGCCGGTCGCGTTCGCCAGCGTCTGCAAGCTGATCGTCCAGCCCGCCCTGACATACGGTCTCGGCGTGTGGCTTGGACTCGAAGGCTTTGCGCTGTTGGTGCCGGTTGTCTTCGCCGCCCTGCCCACATCGTCGACCAGCTACGTGGTTTCCCGCCAGATGGGCAGCGACGCCCCGGTCGCCGCCGCAATCGTGACCCTCACGCATCTGTGCGCAATCGTCACATTGCCGGTATTATTGGCGCTGATGCTCCACTGATTCGGTCGTCCCGTTCCGGGATCAACCAGATGTGACTTTTCCGGAGCGATTCCAGACGGCAGGTATGCCGGAAAGGGATATTGGTTCGTCCATGCCCGCAATCCGCATACGATCCAAAGGAACCTCGGATGTCGACCACATTAGCTTTAGTCATTGCCGCGCTCGCCGTTGGAACGTTGCTTGTTTCGCCCAGACACGTCACCACCGATGGCTTTTTTCGCGGACAAAGCGACAACGGAGAGGCCCCGAAGCTTCTGACGCTTGTCCTGTCGCAGGTCACGACCTGGATATTCGCCCGCTCTCTGATGAACGCGGCGATCCTTGGGTATTACTACGGGATCGCCGGAACGCTTGCGTATGCCGCCTATTACCTGTCCTTTTTGACAGGCGCAGCAATCGTCGACCAAATCCGTTTCCGTCATGGGTTCGGCAGCATTCAGTCGTTCCTGCATGACCGCTTCGGGCGCACCGGTACGGCCTGCTACAATGCCGTGATCGCGCTTCGATTGCTGTCCGAAGTTTTCGCAAATCTGATCGTCATCGGCCTGATTTTCGGCACCGCCGGTGGCAGCAGCTATGTTGCCGCAGTCGTTGCCATGGCGTCGTTCGGACTGGCCTATTCGATGATGGGCGGTCTCAGGGCGTCACTCCGCACCGATGTCCTGCAGATGGTCGCGCTTCTGATCGTGCTGGCCGTCATGACGTTACAGACGATAACCGGACCGTTGTTCGACCTGCCGGCAATTCTGGGAAGCAGCCCGGACGTGACGTCGCCCGGCTGGGTGCTCATCGCCGTCGCCGCGTTGCAGGTCCTGAGCTACCCTATGCACGATCCGGTCATGATGGACCGTGGATTTCTTGCCGACAGGGCAACGACGCGCAAAAGCTTTCTGCATGCCGCGTGGCTTAGCGTTCTCTGTATTCTCGCCTTCGGGATGCTCGGTATCGTCGCCGGACTGAACAAGCTGGACGGCGAAAGCATGGTCGTGGCGTTGGCCCGGCTGCTCGGCGACGAAACGATGATGTTGTTCAATTTGGCGTTGATCGTGTCGGCGATCTCGACGCTCGATTCCACATTGTCCTCTGCTGCGAAGCTCGCAATTTCGGATATGCGCGTTGCCGCAGAAAACGTCACCAACGGCAGGGTCGTCATGATTGTGTTCATGATCGGAGGATTGGGATTTCTGTTTCTCGGCAGCAAAGACCTTTTCGGCGCCGTCGCCGTCAGCGGCACCGCTTCCATGTATTTGACGCCGGTGATCGTCCTCTCGGTTTTCATGGGCCGCACCGACGTGCCTGCCTGGAGCTATCTCGTGTCGTTCTTTAGCGCGGTGGGCGCAGCAGCGTTGTATTTCCTCGAAACCAGCGGATATACCGGAATCGTCGGCAGCTTGAGCGGGCTGGAGCATAAATATGCAAAACTGTTTCTGCTGTGCTGCGCGGTGCTTGTTATAGGTTTCAGCGTAAACCTTGTTGGAATCGCCACCTCCAGACGCATGCTCGCCGCCGCGCGTTGAAGATCAGGCAGCAATCGTGTAATTCAGCAACTTCAGAAGCTCGCCGGACTGACGATGAAAGCGGCGGGTTGCATCATCGTCGAAGCGGCGCTTCCAGACACCGGGGTCCAGATCCAGCGGTGCGATCTGATAGGCATGGCGAATACCGGCCTGAACGATATCTTCCTTGTCTTCGACATCGCAAAAGCGGAACAGGCGGCGCACGATGGGGGCCGGTTCCTCGACCAATTCCTCGGCCTTGATCTGATAGTACCGCCGCCGGTTCAGACGGCCGAAGCGTCTGGCCGCGCCGACCGAACGTGACCAGTTGCGGGCAAAGGTCTCGGCAAAATCGGCGAAGCTCGGATATCGTCTCGGAAATTCGCCTCTGGATATCCCCATGTTGAAATCCCAGGCGCTGGCCGCTTCATCACGCCCGTCACGCACCACATGCACAATGCGCATGTTCGGAAACAGCCGGTCGAGCAGTTCCAGCGACAAAACATGCTCCGGCGTTTTTTCGCCGATGCAGGCGATCTCGTCCACGTCTTCCTCGGGCACCCAGCGCTGAAACATCAGCATCACGGCGGTACGCATCAGGTATTCGACATCGTCGAAGGTAAAACCGGCGGCGTTGCCGGGCAGCCCCGCCAGCTGCATACGGTTGCCGATGCGTTCCGCATCCTGATTGTACTGATCGACGAGCTTGGCGAGGCCGGGGAAAAGGCTGTCGGTAAAATGACCTTCGCCCTTGCAGAGGATCTTCGGGTGCGTGTCCAGGCACTGCTGCACCCAGGACGTGCCCCAGCGCGTCGCGCCGACGACGAACACGAAATCCTTTTTCATGAGTTGGCCCAGCCTGTCGTGGGCCTTCAAGTACTCTTCCATCAAACTTTCCCGCGACCATAGTCCCGGCCGATTACCGCGAATCGCCGAACCGGAAACATACTACGCGATCCCGCTTCGGCAAGCCATGCCATCGCAGTGGATAAGGCGTTGATCATGACACTTGCAGATTCAACCCAAGCGGACATATAGTGCGCGCCTATGAACGACGGCACTGGCCCATTCGGCTTTCCTCATAAGCACCTCCTCGGTATCGAGGGTCTTAATCCCATTGAAATTTCCGCTCTTCTCGACCGTGCCGAGAGCTACGTCGAGCAGAACCGTCAGGCCGACAAGAAAAAAGCGGTTCTCAGCGGGCGGACCATCATCAATCTGTTTTTCGAAGACTCGACGCGTACCCGCACCTCGTTCGAACTGGCGGGCAAGCGGCTCGGCGGCGACGTCATCAACATGTCGGTGGCGACAAGCTCGGTCAAAAAGGGTGAAACCCTGATCGACACGGCGATGACGCTGAACGCCATGCACCCGGATGTTCTGGTCGTGCGGCACCCGGAATCGGGGTCGGTCAAGCTGTTGAGCGAGAAAGTGAACTGCGCCGTGATCAATGCCGGCGACGGTCAGCACGAACACCCGACACAGGCGTTGCTGGACGCGCTGACGATCCGCCGCCGCGTCGGCAAAATCCAGGGTCTCAGGATCGCGATTTGCGGCGACATCCTGCATTCGCGGGTTGCCCGCTCGAACATTCACCTGCTGACCACCATGGGTGCCAGGGTCCGCCTGATTGCGCCGCGCACCCTGATCCCGACCGGGGTCGAGCACATGGGCGTCGAGGTCTTCTACGACATGCGCGAAGGCCTGCAGGACTGCGATATCGTCATGATGCTCCGGCTCCAGAAAGAACGCATGGACGGCAATTATCTGCCGTCGGTCCGCGAATACTTCCACTTCTTCGGCCTCGATTACGAAAAACTCGAAGGTGCCAAGCCGAACGCCCTGATCATGCACCCGGGACCGATGAACCGGGGCGTCGAGATCGACAGCGAAGTCGCCGACGATTTCGGCCGTAGCGCCATTCACGAACAGGTCGAAATGGGTGTCGCCGTGCGGATGGCCGCGCTGGAAATCCTCACCGCCAACCTTGAAGAACATTTGCAGAGGAATTTGTAGATGGCGCTCAAGGCAGACCGCACACCGGGACGGGTCGCTTATGTCGGCGCCCGCCTGCTCGATCCGGCGACGGGCCTCGACGAAGTCGGCGGCATCCTGACCGAGGGCGAACTGATCAAGCAGGTCGGCCCCAAGGTTACCGCCGATCTTGCCCTCGAAGGCGTCACCGTCATCGATTGCTCAGGGCTTTGCCTTGCCCCGGGTCTGGTCGACATGCGCGTGCATCTGGGCGAACCGGGCGAGGATTACAAGGAAACCTTCGCCAGCGCCGGACGCGCCGCGACCAAGGGGGGCGTGACCTCAATGGTCTGCCTGCCCAATACCGACCCGGTGATCGACGATATGTCGGTGGTCGAATTCGTCGCCCGGCGCGCACGATTGCAGGGATTGTCCAAGGTCTATCCCTACGGTGCCGTCACCAAGGGCCTCAAGGGCAAGGAAATCGCCGAGTTGGGCTTGCTGGCCGAATCCGGTGCCGTCGCTTTCACGGACGGCTTCAGTGCCGTCGCCAATGCCCAGGTCATGCGCCGCGCCATGATGTATGCGCGCACCTTCGATCTTTTGATCTGCCAGCATCCGGAAGAACCGACACTGGCAGCCGGCGGCGCCATGAACGCGGGCGAAACGGCAACGCGGCTGGGACTTACCGGCATCCCGCGCCAAGCCGAAATCATAATCATCGAGCGTGACATCCGGCTTGTCGAATTGACCGGCGGACGCCTGCATATCGCACACGTTTCAACCGTTGAAGCCATCGAAGCGATCCGCAAAGCAAAGGACGACGGACTGCCCGTCACCTGCGACACCTCGCCGCCCTATTTCGCGCTCAACGAAGTTGCGATCGGCGATTACCGGACGTTCGCCAAGCTTTCCCCGCCGCTGAGGAATGAGGTCGACCGCCGCGCCGTCGTCGATGGTCTCAAGGACGGCACCATCGACTGCATCGCCTCCGACCACACGCCGCAGGACGAAGAATCCAAACGCCTGCCCTTTTCCGCCGCCGCGACCGGCGGCGTGGGCCTGGAAACGCTGCTCGCCGTTACGCTGGAGCTTTATCATAACGGACATATTCCCCTGCTGGATGCTCTGCGTTTCGTCACGGCGGCCCCGGCCGATCTTTTGAAACTGCGCGCCGGCAAGCTCGCGCAGGGCCGCCCTGCCGATCTGATCTTGTTCGATCTGGACCAGGGCTGGAAAGTCGATGCCGACAAATTGCTGTCGAAATCCAAAAACACGCCCTTTGACGGCAGGTTGATGCAAGGCGCCGTTGTCCGCACGGTTATTGACGGCCGCACGGTTTTCGTGGCCGACTAAGTGCATGGAAAATCTTGATCCGAATATTGTCGTGGCAATAGCGGCGCTCTCAGGCTATCTGCTCGGCTCGGTGCCGTGGGGGCTGGTGCTGACGCGCATGGTCGGAATCGATATCCGCGACGTCGGTTCAGGCAACATCGGCGCCACCAATGTACTCAGGACCGGGCACAAGTTTCTGGCCTTCCTGACACTGATCCTCGATGCTTCCAAGGGGGCGGTCGCGGCATTGATTTTCATGCAGGTGGGGGAACTTGCGGGCATCGTCGCCGCGTTTGCCGCCGTCATGGGCCATAACTTCCCGGTGTGGCTGAAATTCAAGGGCGGCAAGGGCGTGGCCACGACGCTCGGCGCACTGGTCGCCGTATCATGGCCGATCGGCATCCTGACGTGCTGCGTCTGGCTTCTGGTCGCGGGGGCATTCAAATATTCGTCACTGGCGTCGATCCTCTCGATCCTCGCCTCGCCGGTAATCGCCATGTGGTTCGGCGGCGGCAATCAGCCGGTCGCCATCATGGCCGCCGGCCTCGCCGTGCTCTCGCTGATCCGCCACAAGGACAACATCCGCCGCCTGATCAAGGGCGAGGAAAGCAAAATTGGGCAGAAGAAGGCGGAGAATAAGACAGAATCCGAAAATATGCCTTAAGCCCTCACATATCCCTCCTATACATTACTCAATAGGGGTCGAATATGGAATCAGTCAAAATCGAGATCATGCATACAGTAAAAGGTTCATGGCATATCCTGCATGAAAAACGGGTCTTTAGAACATTACTGCTAGTCGGATGTATAAACGGTCTAATTTTCTGTTTTTTTTACACCTCAGCCTACATACGTCTCAGTGAATATCCAGAAGAGAGCACTCGTTGGCTTCAGATGCTAGCGGATCCCGCTTCAACAAAATTCTATTTCGCAATCGCAGCCTTTTTCCCAGTTGCAATTCTAACGACAAGGCAAATCGACTACTTGTTCCGGCGCTGTGCGCGACCGCGCTTTTTTTATGACTTTCACCCTAAAAGCGGCGTTTTGGCTGCTTCAATTCTCATGTTTTTCGGCGCGACTATTGAAGACTATGCAATAAATCACCGATTCGAATGGGCGACTTTAGTTTGGCCTCTAAGCCCTCTTGGATCATGGCTGGTAACGACAGGAATCTTCATTTCAGTCCGATTAGCGATGACCCTTTTCCTAATTGTTCCTATTATGGCGTGGTCAACGCAAGGCCGCATTCCTATTGCCCAAGGCTGGAAATGGCTGACGTCTTCTTTTCCTTCCCTTGCGGGTATCTGCTTATTGGCAATCTGCGGTTACCACTTTTTTTACATCCTAAATGTTTATGTTCTTGATTTCCTCTCTTCGATCATAATTGACAATATGCCCGACCATCCTGAGTGGGGCATATTGTTGAACTGGCAGGGGGGACTCTTTGTGCCTCACATCCTGGCGCCCTATTTCACTATTCCGATAGCAGCGCATTTTCGCGTCTGGTCAAAGCATGCGAAGGGGCAGAAATTCTAAGTTGGCCTTCACTGCGGCAGTTAAGGCCATACACCGACGTTTCCGCCTGATTCTCGTACGCGCGAATGAAACCTTTTTTGTGCCATAATGCCGCATGCTCCAGAGGTCTCCAAAGGAAGAGAAGAAAGCAGAATCCGATGCCGGGACGGATGATGCTATCTACTGCGCGAAGTGCGGGCATCTGCTGACCCGGATGCGCTGGGCCGTCGATATCGGTGGACACGAACGCGTTTTTATCAATCCGGCCGGGCGCGTATTCCGGGTTTCCTGCTTCAAGGAGGCGCCCGGTGCCGCGGATGAAGGCACCCCGACCGAGGAGTTTACGTGGTTTCCGGGATATGCCTGGAATCTGGCACTCTGTCTCGGATGCGGCGTGCACCTGGGCTGGCGCTTCGAAGGCACAGCCATGCCGCCTGTTTTCTTCGGTCTCATCAAATCGGCATTGACGCAAAGCCCCGCAAGCGGTGAAGCTTGAAACAACTGATTTCCCCCGCTCAAGGAGCCCGTCATGTCCAAACCCGTCATCGAAATTCATTACTGCCGCACCTGCCGCTTCGTGTTGCGTGCGACATGGATGGCACAGGAACTGTTGTTCACCTTTGGCGATGATCTGGGGGCGCTGTCGCTGGTGCCCGACGAGGGCGGTACGTTCCGTATACAGACGCCCGATGGCAAGGTGATTTTCGACCGCAAGTCGGAAGGCCGCTTCCCGGAAAGCAAGGAACTGAAACAGCTTGTCCGTGACATCATCGCGCCGGCCAAGGATCTGGGCCACTCCGACAAAAATTAAGGAAAGACGTTATGTGTTCAGGCAAAACCGGCAACGCCCAACCGACCGTCTTCATCGACAACGAACGCACCCGCGTCACCGAATGGCGGTTCAAGAAACGTGGCGACAACACAGGCTGGCATCGTCATGAATACGATTACGTCGTCGTGCCGCTGTTCAATGGACAGCTTGAGATCGATACCGGCACCGGGGAGCGCACCATCGCACCGATGCAGAACGGTGTGCCGTACTTCCGCGAGGTCGGCGTCGAGCATGACGTTATCAACGGCAACGATTTCGAGTGTGCCTTTGTTGAGATTGAGTTCCTCAAGTAATCCCGCGCCCATAACCAACCAAAGCACGTGACCCGTCGCCGGGCGGCATTTAAGCTTGCACGCACGAGTTCGAATACAAATATCATTTCCGGAGGGGGCATGAACTTCGTCATCCGCAATGCGGCGCTTTTTGACGGCTCGGGCGCAGATGCCCGCCCGGCAACCGATGTTTGGGTAAAGGACGGAAAAATCGCCGCCATCGGACAGAACCTCGATGCCGCCGGGGCCGAGGAAATCGATGCTTCCGGCCTCGCCCTGATGCCCGGCATTATCGACAGCCATACGCACTTCGATGCACAGATCACATGGGATTCCGGAGTCCGGCCCTCGCCCGCCCTGGGCGTGACGACAGTCGTCATGGGTAATTGCGGGTTCACCATCGCGCCGTGCAAGGAAGATGACCGCGATCTGGTCATGAAGAACCTGACGCAGGTCGAGGGTATGTCGCTGGGCGCGCTCCGTGAAGGTATAGACTGGGATTTTGAAACCTTCCCGGAATACGTCGGCATGCTACGTGCCAAGGGTGTCGTGCCGAACGTCGCCTGTTTCCTGGGCCACAGTTCGATCCGCACGTACGTGATGGGTTCGGCCGCGACCGAGCGCGCTGCAACCCCTGACGAGATCGATCAGATGTGCGCCATCGTCGAGCAGGGCATGGCCGCCGGTGCCATCGGCTTCGCGACCTCGACGGCGCCACAGCACAACGGCTGGGGCGGTGTGCCGATGCCGTCACGACTGGCCGACGATGATGAATTGCTGGCCCTTGTACAGGCCATGGCCCGGTCCGGGCGCGGCATCTTTATGCTGACCAAAGGCAACCGCACGGACGTGCCGTATCTTGAAGAGCTGGCGAAAAAGACCGGTCGGCCGATCATGATCGCGGCGCTTTTGCACAATTCGACAAATCCCACCGGCACGCTGGACGAACTGGCCCGCATTGCCGAGGCCCGCGCACGCGGCCATGAGCTATGGGGCCAGGTCTCGTGCTGCCCGCTGACCATGGATTTCACCCTTAAATCCGCCTATCCGCTGGAAAGCTTCGAAAGCTGGCAGCCGCTGATGAAGCTCACCAAGGAACAGCTCTGCGAAAAACTCAAGGATCCTGCGCTGCGCCAGGCGGTGAAGGACGAGTTGGCCGCGCCTGCCGGGGTCCGGCTGTTCAACGGCGAATGGCACAAGATTGAAATCACCGAGGCGGCGACGGATGCCTACCGGGCGCTTGAGCATCGCACGCTTGCCGACATTGCCGATGAACGTGGGGTTGAGCCGCTCGATCTGATGCTCGACATCGCCATTGATGAGGACTTGGAAACCATCTTTACCGCCGTTCTTCTCAATTCCGATGAAGACGCCGTCGGCAAGATGCTGGTGCATCCTGCTGCCTCCGTCGCGTTGTCGGATGCAGGTGCGCACCTGACGTTTTTCTGCGATGCCGGTTTCGGGCTAAGCCTGCTTGGCCACTGGGCGCGCGACCTCGGCAAGATGAGCATTGCTGCCGCCGTGCATGAGCTGACCGGTAAACCCGCCGCGATTTACGGCATCGCCGGACGCGGTCTGATCCGCGAAGGTTATGCCGCCGATCTGATGCTGTTCGACCCTGAAACCGTGGCACGCGGCCAGAAACACCGGGTTTTCGACCTGCCCGCCGGTGCGCACCGCCTGACCACCGATGCGCTCGGTGTGCATGGGGTATGGATAAACGGCACACGGATCGTCGATGCCGACGGCCCCGTGGATATCAATGCCAAAACAGGTGAAGTCCTGACCGATTTCGCCGCCTGAATTTATAAAGGACCGCTGACATGAGCAACAAGACCATCGCCATCCTGATGCCGGGCGATATGGGACACGGCGTGGGACTGGCGCTTCGTGAACATGGATACGATGCCATTACATCGCTCTGGGGACGCTCGGAGCGGTCGAAACAACTGGCCGAAGCCGGCAAGCTGCGTGATGCAGGCGATCTCGATGCAGTGGTTGGCGAGGCCGACATGATCCTGTCGATCCTGCCCCCGGCCTCGGCCCTGAAGCTGGCCGAAGACGTTGCCGGGGCCATGGGCCGTACCGGCAAGACACCTGCTTATGTGGATTGCAACGCGATTTCGCCCGGCACCGCCATTGCGGTCGGCGAGAAAATCACCGCAGCAGGCGCGGCTTTCATCGACGCCGGGATCATCGGTCTGGCGCCGAACAAAAGCAAAAATACGCGGTTTTACGTTTCCGGTCCTGATGTATCGGCAATGGCGGACCTCAACGGCAAGGGCTTCGAAGTGATCTCGCTGGGCGATGCCATTGGACGCGCCTCGGCCATGAAGATGGTCTATGCAGCCCTGACCAAGGGAAGCTGGACCCTGTGGACCGCGGTCCTGCTGACGGCTGAGCGAAACGGCCTGTTGGATCCGTTGATCGAGGAATTCGAGCATTCGCAACAGGCCAATCTGAAGGCGATGCGGAACAAAGTCTCGGCGCTACCTGCCGACAGCGCGCGATGGGTCGGCGAAATGGAAGAAATCGCCAAGACATTCAGTGAAGCCGGTGTCAGCAGTGGTTTCCATGAAGGTGCGGCGTGGATTTTCGAACTGCTGAGCGAAACGCCGTTCGCCGCCGAGACACGTCAGAACATGGATACCTCCCGGACCATGGAGCAAAGCGTCACGGCCTACGCCGAAGCCCTCGCCAAGCGCCTTGGCGAATAAACGCCATAATGGAATCCTATGAAGTCATCGTCCTGGCGGGCGGTCTCGCGGGGGGGCTGGTGAACGGCCTGACTGGATTCGGCACCGGCCTGACGGCGCTGACGTTCTGGCTTTATGTCGTGCCCCCTGTCGTCGCTTCGCCGATGGTGGTGATCTGTTCCGTCGTCGGGCAGTTACAGACATTGCCGAAAATCTGGCATGCGATCAGTTGGAAACGGGTCATGCCGTTCATTATCGGCGGCCTGCTGGGGGTGCCGGTCGGCACATGGCTGCTGCCGAGCGTGCCGGTTCAGGTCTTCAAGATTTTTATCGGTGTTTTCCTGATAGGCTTTTGCAGTTTCATGCTGGCCAGCGGAAAAACGTTCAAGATCTCGTTCGGCGGGCGGACGGCGGATGGCATCATCGGCATGATCGGCGGCGTACTCGGCGGCATTGCCGGCCTGTCGGGCGCACCGACGACGATCTGGGCAAGCGTTCGTGGCTGGGGCAAGGACGAGAAACGCAGCATCTTTCAGGCCTTCAACCTGACGATCCTGGCGACGGCTTTTTTCAGCCAGTGGGCGGGCGGCTTGATAACCGCCGAGGTGGGGCGGATGACATTGCTTGCGCTGCCAGGCACATTAATCGGTGTCTGGCTAGGCCGCAGGCTCTATGAAAAGCTGGATGTAAAAGGGTTCGACCGGGTCGTTTACATCGTGCTGTTGTTGTCCGGTGTGACGATGATTTACTTCAGCCTGTGATGAAGTCCACGCGCCCCCTTCGCCACGGCGGCGACTTGAGCGCAGCGGCGGAAGCATTCGGCACACCCGAGCAAGGTTGGCTCGACCTCTCGACCGGGATCAATCCCCTGCCTTACCCGATAGACGATGCGCCCGCCGATATCTGGCAACGCCTGCCGGTGAAGGCCGATGCGGTACGCCTGATCGATGCTGCACGCAGCTATTACGGCGTTCCGGATGAAGCCGCGCTGGCAATTGCGCCGGGCACGCAGTCGATCATCCAGTGGCTGCCGGTATTGCGCGAGACGTGCTGCGTCCAGGTCCTCGGCCCGACCTATGAAGAGCATGCCGCGCGCTGGCGGGCTGTCGGCCACGACGTTGATATTATTGATGATTTCAAGAAGTCACATGCCGATATCCTGATCATCGTCAATCCCAACAACCCCGACGGGCGAACGATTGGCCCCGATGATCTGATAGACTGCACCGAACATCAGGCTGCTAAGGGCGGTTTGCTGATCGTCGATGAAGCCTTTGCGGATGTGGTACCGGAAATTTCCGTCATCCCGGCCTGTGGCCGTCCCGGTCTGTTGGTCTTACGCTCGTTCGGCAAGTTCTTCGGACTGGCCGGGCTGCGGCTGGGTTTCGCCGTCGGCCAGGCGTCCGACATCGCTCAGCTGGAAGCCGCGCTCGGCCACTGGTGCGTCGCCGGTCCGGCACTCAGTATCGGCGCCAGGGCGCTTGCGGACACGGACTGGCAGGAAAGAACCCGCACGCGGCTTAGCGAAGACGCCGCACGTCTCGATCAAATCCTGCGCGATTCGGGATTTGATATCGTCGGCGGCACATCCCTTTATCGCCTTGCCCGAAAAGACGATGCGCGGACGATCTATGAAAAATTGGGCCGCACCGGAATACTGGTGCGGATCTTCGACACCTATCCAGAATGGCTCCGGTTCGGTCTGCCGGGAACGGAGGACGGCTGGCAGCGGCTGGAACGGGCTTTAGCGATCCAGAATCCCTAACAATGCCGCGTTGAATTCGTCCGGTGCTTCATACATCACCCAGTGCCCCGCATCCTCGATGATGACGAACGGCACGTCCGGCTGATACGCAGCAAAGATATCGCGGCGCTTCAACAACTGATCACGCCCGCCGCCTGTGGCATCGTGGACGCCCCAGATACCGCCAAGCCTGGCCTTGACGTCCGGCAGTGCCTCAATCAGATGGGAACCGAGCGACAATGGCCGGGAACGAACACGTGCGCGGGCGATGTTCTGACGGTGTGTATAGACAGCCAGCGCGTCGATACTGTGTTTGTCGTGAAGCATCAGCAGACCGAGATTACGCCGGTGAATATCGTTCTTTTCCTGGTCGCTCATACTGCGCTTCGGGATTGCCGTGCCGACAACGCGAACATGCAAATCCCCAAAACCGCTGGCGCCAACGGCAACATACGTGCGCACGCGCTCGCCGACAGCTTTGGCAACACGCGCGCCGATCATGCCGCCGAAACTGAACCCTGCCAGATCGAAAGCAGCGGTCTTGCCGAGAACAGTGTCCAGCCCGGCAATGATCGGCTCGGCTTCGCTGTCCGGCGTCACATCGCCGAGTGCCGAGGCGCTGTTCCCCAGCCCCGGCATGTCGCAGGTAACGACCAGGCGCTCCTTCGACAAGACCTCGACATTCGCCATCCAGTGTGTCCATGAACCGAAACCGCCATGCAGCAGCAAAAGCGGCGTCTTGCCGGTATCCGTTCCCCATACATGCCACTCCATGTCGCCATCGCCAGAGGGCGTTTTCACGATCTCGGCACGGGCGATCAGGTTTTCGACGTATTCTCTGGGTTCGACGCTAACGTTAGGCATAGACGGAGGACTCCTCGTGAAGGGACGCAAAAGATGTCCGATCGGCACGCCGGGAACAAGCCCCGCAATGAAGTTTCCGGAAGCTGTTTTCAGACCCGCTTTCCATGGCATACTCGAAGCAAATCCATAACGAGGAGCGGCATATGTTCGGACTATTCGGCAAAAGCGAAGAGCAGATACAGGAACTGATCGACAATAAGCAGTACGACGAGCTGCCTCAGGAAGTCATCGAGCGCCTTGCCAACGACATCATCCTGACGACCGAACATGGCATGGCGGAATACCGTGTTATTGAGCGCATCGAGATCATTACCGCCGAATGTGTCTTCGGGATGAACCTGTTCAAGGATTTCTTCGCCTCGATCACCGATATATTCGGTGGCCGCTCCAAATCGTCACAGAAAGTCCTGCGCGATGCACGGATGACCTGCCTGGCCGAATTACGCCGCGAAGCCCTGATGGTTGGCGCCAACGCCGTTGTCGGCATTGACATGGCCTATAACGAAATATCCGGCGACGGCAAAAGCATGTTATTTCTTGTCGCCAGCGGCACTGCCGTCACGGTCGAACCGAATTAGGCGTTCCCATGGAAAACACTCAAGCCGCTGTCGGCGAACATCTGGACACGGTCTCGAAATACGTCGATCTGCTGGTCGAATTCGGCATCGAGTATGGATTCCAGCTTCTTGGCGCTCTCGTATTCCTGCTGATCGGCCTGAAGGTCGCATCGTGGATCGGCGGGCGCGTCGCATTGGTGCTGGAAAAGCGCGAGATAGATATCACCCTGGCGCGATTTATCGGCAACGTGGTCAAGATCGTCGCCATCGTCTTCTTGGTGATCATCACACTGGGTAATTTCGGCGTCTCCATCGCGCCGCTGATCGCATTGGCCGGTGCCGGGGCCTTTGGCGCCACGGTCGCGATACAGGGCCCTCTGTCAAATTACGGTGCTGGTGTTTCGATCATCCTGGCGCGGCCGTTCGTGGTCGGCAATACGATCGCCGTCAACAAGGGGGCCAGCGGCGTCGTCGAGGAAATCACCCTCGCCCACACCATACTGATCGGCGAAGACGGCGAGAAAATCACCGTCCCGAACAAGGAAATCGTCGGACGGATCATCGTCAACTCCGATACCCGCCGCGTGGTACAAACAAAGATCGCCATTCAGGCCGGCCAGGACATCGATGCCGCAAAGGCTGCATTGAGAAAGGCGGTCGCAAGCGTCAGCGAAATCACCGACGGGCCTGTACCGGAAATCGGCATCCACGACTTCACTTACGGCGGGATTATCCTCGGCATTCGTTTCTGGGTGCCGTCGAGCCGCTATTTCGAGCTTCGTTATCTTGTCAACGAAGCGGCCATGCGCGAGTTGGCGTCCGCCGGGGTGGAACTGATGGCCGCAGCCCCCACCTCTACGCCCGCACTTTCATTGTCGGCAGATGATGATGATACCGAGGAAGACCGGATTATCTGAACGCTTAACCCGTACCCTTGTCGATATGTCCGGCGAGAAATTCGTCGACCGGCATATCGATATAGAGGCCGCACTCGGCCGGATCGATACCGAATCTGGAGCAGATCGAGACAATTTCAATCTGATCGGCGAGGCTGACATCCCCATCCGCTTCACTCACGGCAAGGCAAATCCGCAGAAGCAGCGCGCCGGCCTCGAGGTCTTCGGAAACCCGGGCGATTGCCTCAATGGCCTTGTCATGGCCCTGTTTCGGATTGTCGAGCAGTGCCTCGGTATATTCACGGAAGATTTCAACACCTTCGTGCGGATCAAATACCTTGAGTTCGTCGAGTGTCTGCAGAATTTGATCGACGCGCACCTGTTCGGCGAGGCTCACCTCGCCATCCGTGGTTGCAACCACCGCACAGGCAGCCATCACACCTTCCAGAAAGGGACGGTTGCGCTGGCGCTCCAGACGTTCCTGAAACAGGCCGCTCAGGGAAGCTATGACACCGCCCATGAAACACTCCTTATTCCGAATTCCCCTGCCCGTGCTGCTCACTCCGCATTGACGAGCAGCGGTCTTCACAGGATACACTATCGTATGGGAGATGTCTTTTGAGTGAAAAGAATGTGTACCGTGTCAGGCTTTTGCGCTGGGGGGACAGCAGTTCCTCTGGTCGAACGGTGACGTTCAAGCTGCCGGATGACGAGGAGGACCACCCGTTCAAGGGTCTCGATGTCGGATCGAAGAACGGCCAGCTTCTGGAGATGGAAATCGCCATCTACGATGGCGAAGGCGACGTCGAGACACTCGGCCGGATTCGCAAACCGCGTGCGCGCAGCAAGCCCTCATTGCCTGTCATCAAAGACGAGACAACGTCCGGCTCGGCACCGGAGGCCCACCGCAAACGCGCACGCATGGAAAACGTGACACGCCGCATCATCAAACCCGCAAGCGAAGCGCCCGCACCATCTGCCGCCGCAGCCCCGGCCGCAATACCGCCATTGCCCCAACCGCAAATCCTGCCCGAAACAGCACCCCCACCCACCTCCATGGCGCCTGCCCCTCAATCCGCACCGTGGAGCGGCGACGGAACCGGCAACGGAAGCGCGAACGGCACAGACACCGGGGGCGGCAACCTTGATGCCGGCGATCTCGATGTTTACGCCAGTCAGATGGGTCAGGCGGCCGAGGCACTCGCGGCGGTCGCCGAGCGGCTTGACGATCAGGAGGATAACGGGCCGCAGTTTCCGACCATGCCTGGCGATGCGGATGACAATGTTGACCCCGGCATCAGAGCGGTCCGCCGCGCCGTTGATCTTTGCAAGGCGATCGACAAGCAACGTGCCGGTTTTTACTACTTTATGCGCTCAAGATACCCCGAAGCGCCGAAAGTGCCGGGCGAGGAAGGAAACTGGAGCCGGGACGCGAAATCGACCCGCGACCGGGTCTGCCTGCACTGCGAGGCAACGGAACTGGACGACCTGGCCCAGGACCATGAAGCGAGAAAAAAATTCGAAGAACTGGAAACGGAGTTCGAACGCCACGAACGGCTACGTTAAACGGCGAACTCTGTGACGTTCAGGTAGCAGTTATATCCGTCGGATGCGGTCCCTGAAGAGGATGTTCTTCCTCCGTGCCCGGTACTGCCTGCATCATGTCCATGTCATTTCCCCTGACGGTGACGATACTTCATGCTCGCGCTCAATTGTTTATATTTTATTACAGCAGTCTTATTCCCGCCGCTCAAGTACTGCGCAAAAAAAACCGTCCGTCCCGGTTGTTGCCGGTGACAGCCGCAAACACGGTCCCGCGGGCGGCGGGGGGCCGCCGACGGTTTCCGCCCACACTTCTTCTATCGGTAAAGGCTGAAAACGGGGATCGCTTTCGACGAACCATGCCAGCTGCTGTTCGTTTTCTTCCTGCAACAGCGAACACGTCACATAAATCAGCCGTCCGCCCGGTTTCACCAACTTCGACGCATCACGCAAAATGCGCTGCTGGGTCTCACGAATCTCGGCCAGATCCTCAGGCGTAAAGCGCCAGCGTGCATCCGGATTTCGCCGCCAGCTGCCGATCCCGGTACACGGCACATCACACAGCACCCGGTCGGCGGTCCCCGCATTTTCAGCGATCCAGGGCTCATCGACGGCCGCAATGACACGGCGTTTGACCGCCATCGCGCCGGCGCGTTTCAGGCGCGGGATCATCCGGTCCATGCGGTATTTGGAAATATCCAGCGCGAACAACTGGCCGATAAGCTTTCCGCCGTCCGACATGTTTGCGGCCATTGCCAGTGTTTTGCCGCCGGCACCGGCACAAAAATCGACAACCCGTTGACCCGGTTTTGCGCCTGCCAGCAAGGAAACCAGTTGCGACCCTTCGTCCTGGACATCGACAAGGCCTTCCTTGAAGGCGCGGGTACCGCCGAGCCGAACCTTGCCTTCAACCCGAATGCCGAGAGGCGACAGCGCCGTCGGGGCGCAACTCACGTAATCTTCCTGCAGGCGCGCCAATGCTTCTTCGGATGTTGTCTTGATGGTGTTGACGCGAAGATCCAACGGCGCCGGCTGGTTGAGCGCCGACATCTCGCGTTCAAGCTCGTTCCCCCAGAGCGCGCGAAATGACCGGTCCATCCACTCCGGATACTCAAGGCGGACATAATCGGGCATGTCCTTGTTCAGCAACGGCCGCCCATAAAGGGCATCGATGAGTTGGGTCTCGGCATGCGCGAGAGGGGCCGGGCAATGCCGGACACCGGAGAACATTTGCGCGAGATCGTCCGGCTGAGCGCGCTCCTGCAGGATAAGGTGCGCAATCGCCCGTGACCTCGGTGCGGATTCAAGGTCCAGACCTGTCCGCTCTATCCACCAATCCAGTTTGGCGCGACGGCGCAGAATATCATAAACGCGGGCGTTGATATCACGGCGGTCACCCGACCCGGCATAACGCCGGGTTCGGAAATAGCCGTCGATGATCTGATCGGGAGGCTGGTTATCGGCGTCAATGGCCGCCAGCAGATCAATGGTTGCCTGCACCCGGGCGCCGGGGGTCATGCCCCGTTTCTCCCGGTCAGCTTATCCATCCGCGCGGTAATTGGGGGCCTCGCGGGTGATGGTGATGTCGTGGACATGGCTCTCACGCAGCCCGGCATTGGTGATGCGGCGGAACTTCGCATTGTTTCGAAGATCTTCAATCGTCGCCGCCCCCGTATAGCCCATGGCCGAGCGCAAACCGCCCGTCAGCTGGTGAATCACCGTGCCGATCGGACCTTTATAGGGGACCCGGCCTTCGACCCCTTCGGGGACCAGCTTCAGGTTGTCCGAAACTTCTTCCTGGAAATAACGGTCGGCGGAGCCGCGCGCCATGGCGCCCAGAGACCCCATGCCACGATACATTTTATAGGACCGGCCCTGGAACAGCAGAACTTCGCCCGGACTTTCATCGGTTCCCGCGAACAGCGAGCCGATCATGACCGCATCGGCCCCCGCCGCAATCGCCTTGGCGATATCGCCCGAATACTTGATGCCACCATCGGCAATGCAGGGGATGCCGACCTTGTGGCACACCTCGGCAGTCTCCAGAACGGCGGAAAACTGCGGCATACCGACGCCGGCGATCATCCGCGTCGTGCAGATGGTGCCGGGGCCTATACCGATCTTGACGCAATCGGCGCCGGCATCGATCAGCGCCTTCGCCGCATCCGGCGTGGCGATATTGCCGGCCACGACCTGGGCATAATTGGAAAGTTTCTTGATGGCGGAAACCGAGTTCAACACCCCGGCAGAATGCCCGTGCGCCGTATCCACGACGACCACGTCACATCCGGCGTCGAGAAGCGCCGCGGCCCGTTCACGCCCGGCATCGCCGACACCGGTCGCAGCAGCGACACGCAGCCGGCCATGCTCGTCCTTGCAGGCGTTCGGGAACCGCTCTTCCTTTTCCATATCCTTGACGGTAATCAGACCGACGCAGCGGTAATCGTCATCGACAACCAAAAGGCGCTCGATCCGGTATTGGTGCAGAAGCCGGCGCGCCTCGGTGCCGTCGACACCTTCCTTGACCGTGATCAAAGGCATATCCGCTGTGTTGCGGGTCATCAGTTCGCTGATCGGCTGATCGGGGTTGGTGGCAAAGCGGATATCGCGGTTGGTCAGGATGCCGACCAGTTTCTTCGAGCCGCGTTCAACCACAGGCATGCCGGAAAATCCGGTTTCAGCTTTCAGGCGGAGCGCATCGGCGAGCGTCTGTTCCGGATGGATGGTCAGCGGGTCGGAAACCATGCCGCTTTCGAATTTCTTGACGCGGCGAACCTCGGCGGCCTGCTCTTCGATCGTCATGTTCTTGTGCAACACGCCGATGCCGCCGGCCTGTGCCATGGCGATCGCCAGCGCATGCTCGGTGACCGTGTCCATGGCCGCCGAAATCAACGGGATATTAAGGGCAATGCTTTTGGTCAACCGGGTCCGTGTGTCGGTTCCCGCAGGCAATACGCTGGATGCCTGGGGCACCAGCAAAACGTCGTCAAATGTGAGAGCTTCTTCGATCTTGGGCGGTGCCATGACGCCTCCGGTTTCCGCTGTGGCGTTGGCGCGTCATAATACACACGCCGAAACCTTTAACAAGCGCACTGCGCAACGATTTTTAGGGGCCCTCAAAATCGTTGGCTGAGCTTGAATATACGGTCTGCCGAGCAGCGGACGTCAGCCTTCATTTCCCCCGCGAAAGCCCATCGCGACCACATAAACTTCTGCCGAGTCGCTGCGGCTCGCCGGCGGTTTGGCATGCTTGACCGTCCTGAAGTCCCGCTTCAGCGCGGCAAGCAGTTCGTTTTCCGTCCCGCCCTGTAAAACCTTGCCGACAAACGTGCCGCCCGGTTTCAGCACATCGGCGGCAAAATCGACGGCGACTTCAAGCAGACCCATGATACGCAGGTGATCGGTTTGCGGATGGCCGGTCGAGGAGGCGGCCATGTCGCTCAGCACAATATCGGCAGCGCCGCCAAGCAACTCTTTGAGGCGGTCCGGCGCATCGTCGTCAAGGAAATCGCCTTCAATCATGTCGGCGCCGGGAATCGCCTCCATCTCCTGCAGGTCGATGCCGACGACATGCCCCTTGTCACCGATCCGCTGCATCGCCACCTGCGTCCAGCCCCCGGGGGCAGCCCCCAGATCGATGATTTTCGCCCCCTTGCTCAGAAAGTGGAACTTATCGTCAAGCTCAATCAGCTTGAATGCGGCGCGCGATCGATAACCCAGTTTCTTGGCCTCAATCACATACGGATCGTTGAGCTGGCGCTGCAGCCAGCGCGTCGACGACAGGCGGCGGCCCTTGGCGGTTTTGACCCGTGTGTGCAGTCCACGGTTGCCGGTGCCTTTCTTGCCACCCTTGCCGGTACCTTTATCGGCCATCGCCGCTTCCCCGGACGAGCGGCAGCGAGTTTGCCTCTGGCCGCTGCAGATCGAGGCCGAACTTGTCGTGGCCGTCGGCCGCCATCAGTTCCGCGAGAATTCCTTCGCGGATGCCACGATCCGCGATCCCCAGCTTGCCGACCGGCCAGCGTTCACAGACCGCACGCAGTACCGCCAACCCCATCAGCATCAGATCGCCGCGGCCATGACCGAGGCAAGGATGCGCAATGCGCTCGTCGCATGTCATGCCGGCCAGCCGCGCCCCGATCTGCCGAATACTGTCAAAACGAATTTCCAGACCATCCACCCTGTTTCTCTTGTATCGCGGTAATTCGAGATACATTGCGCCCAGCGTCGTCACCGTCCCCGACGTCCCGACCATGCGTACATTATTCGCGGCAATCGCCTCGGATATATGGTTGCGGGCATCGAACGGTGAAATAGCGTCATCAACCCTGCGCAGCAATCCCTTAAAGATATCCGTCGGCAATGCTTCGGCGCCGAATTCGTCCCTGAGCGAAACAACCCCGAACGGCAACGATATCATATCGATTATTCTCGCCGGCTCTCCACGGGGTGTTTCAACCCAGATGATTTCCGTGGACCCGCCACCGATATCGAATACCAGTGCATTCCCGTAACCTGTGCGCAGCAAATCTCCACACCCGGCAACGGTCAACGCAGCTTCCTCGCCAGGGCCGATAATTTCCAGATTTAACCCCGTCTCGCTTCTGACCCGTTCGATAAAATGAGCGGCATCGCCAGCCTGACGGCAGGCCTCAGTAGCGACGGCACGCGCCAACTGCACGTTGCGGCTCGCCATGCGCTCGGCACAGTGTTTGAGCGCGGAGATCGTCCGATTGACGGCGGTGCGCTGTAATTTACCCGTTTCAGAAACCCGTTCACCAAGCCTGACCACCCGCGAATATCCATCAACGACGTTGAATCCGGCATCATCAGGCACGGCGATCAGCATGCGGCAGCTATTCGTGCCGAGATCGATGGCGGCATAGGTCTTACGCTGATCGACGGATTCAATCCCGCGACCCGCGCCCTTTGCCCGTGAATTTCGTGCGAAACCGGGCTTCAAAATTCCTCCCTCGGGCTGTTGCGCCCGTTGATATTCTTTATTCCTGCCAGCTTACTGACCGGCAAAGGGATTTGAAAGGATATCGGACGTCGGGCCCTGTACGGCCTGCCCCTCATTCACACCGCGCTAATGCGCCCATTTGGCCGCTTCCCCGACCTCTTCGGGGTGCGTTTCGGCATAACGGGTACGATTTGCACGTATACCGGCGAGCGCCGGGGCGATCGTTTCCGGCGTCAGGAGCCTGCCGAAGTCTTCAGGCAACGCCTGGGACGGCTTCGCGTAAATCCGTTTCAGCATCAATCTGCCGACAGCCGGCTTGAAGTGCGAACCATCCGTGTACCAGCGCATCGGCGAAGAATCATACGGGATTTCTTCTGTCGTGATCGAATTATAGCCGGAAAAATCCCAGAGAGGGTAAGGCGGCTTGCCTTCGCGCTCTGCTTCTTCGAGCGTGATCTGCAACAAGGCACGTTTCCAGTCTTCCCATGTTTGCCACATCCCGCCGGCATACAGGACTTCCCAAATGCGTGCATGGCTGGGTGAAATGACAATTCGCAAGTCGACACCATGGGCATATGCATCGCGCACCATCTGCCGGACCATCTGTACCGGCGAGGTCGGATCGCCGGGGTCGGTAATATTCCAGCGCCGTTCACGCTCCGGCTGCCAGGCCTCGGTGCCGAACATATGCTCCATATAACCGAATTGCTGGCGATGCGAGCCTTTGGTCCTGAGCCACGCGGCGTCACTCCTCCACCAACTGGAACCATCGGCATGCTGAACCATAATGTCGTCCCGCCCCTGACGGGCAATCGTCCTGATGCTCGAGCGAAGCGTATCCCAGGCGAAAAGCGTGCGCAGCGGCTCAAGAACATCCGGTGTATTCGGCGTGCCGTCGATATTGACGAGAAACCGCGCTTCATCGAAACCGGGCCGGGTCACCCAATCACGATCGAACATCCAGAGGTCGAGCGACAACAGTGCATGCTTGACCGTGCCGAGAGCCAGCGCGTGCTGAAAATAACGCATCGCCTCATAAAGATAACCGCCGTACAGACTGAGATTGTAAACCGGCCGGGCGTCATCGGGCCAGGCGGGGTCATCGGGGGGGACGCCCAGTAAGGCGCGCGAGGAACCGACGACAATACCGGCAGGCGGATGCGCACGGACCTGATACGCCTTGACCATGCGCACATGCTTGTCGACATCCGCCTTGATCGCATTGAAGCCTTCGATCTCTGGCCCCGGGAACAGACCAAACGGATCGACAACGAAGTTAAACGCCCCTATCAGGACATACAGTCCGAAGGCGAGGCCAAGAAAAATGCCGGTGTATTTGCGGGCTGGCGTTTTCATGGATCAGAACCGGAAATAAAGGAATTCACTGACTTGCGTCAGCATCAGGAACGCAACCAGCGCCAGAACGGCACTGCCGAATGCCCATGGCATGGTCAATCGCCATTCAGGGCGGATCCCGCCCGGCAGCTTGAAGCGCTTATCCGGCACACCGAGCGCCGGACGGTAGCGGCGCATCAACTGATAGATATTCGGCATCGCGACAGCAATCACAAGCGCCACGGCAATCCACCGCCAGGCCCGCCGCGCGGTCTGGAAATTGACATCCTGATCGGCGATCACGGCGCCGTCGACGATGCCAAGCGCAGGCAACAAATCGTTCAGCCCGGCCATCCCATGCAGCATTATCATCGCACCGCCGAAGGTTTCAGCACGGAAAAACACCCAGGCCAGGGCCACGGCAAAGAACGTCACCGCCCAGGCGACGAGCCGATAGGCCGTGCCTTGCCCCTGCCAGCCGAACCGCTTCCTTATATGCCGCCAACCGTGATTGATGATCAGAAACAGCCCGTGCAGGCCGCCCCAGACCACGAATGTCCATCCAGCCCCATGCCACAGACCGCCCAGCAACATGGTGACCATCAGATTGACATACCGGCGGGGCGCCCCCTTGCGGCTGCCGCCCAGCGGCACATACAGGTAATCCCTGAGAAACCGGCTCAACGTCATGTGCCAACGGCGCCAAAATTCGATGATGCTGGTGGTTCTGTAAGGAGAAAAGAAGTTCACCGGCAATCGCACGCCGAACAGCCTTGCCAGTCCGACCGCCATGTCCGAGTAGCCGGAGAAATCAAAATAGATCTGCAGGGTATAAGCGAGCGTCCCCGACCAGGCCCGCGCAAATCCCAGGCTCATACCTGCATCGGCATCGGCGAACACCGGAGATGCATATAGCGCCAGATGATCTGCGATCACGACTTTCTTGAAAAGACCGGCGGCGATCAGCGTCAGGCCGATTGCGGCATGGCGGCTTGAAAGGCTTTTCGAGAATGCCCGCTCATACTGCCCCATGACTTCCGAATGATGCACAATCGGGCCTGCGATAAGCTGCGGAAAGAACGTCACGAACAACGCGTATTTGAAGAAATCGCCTTCACCTGCAATGCCCTTGTGACAGTCCACCAGATAGGCGATCTGCTGAAACGTGAAAAACGATATGGCCAGCGGTAACGCGACCTCGACGGGACCGAAACCGGCACCGGACACGGCATCCGCGATCCCGGCAAAAAAGCCGAGATACTTGAACCAGCCGATCAGACCCAGATTGAGTGCGATCCCGGCGATCAGAACAGGCTTGTTCGCCACTCCGGCACGCGTGCCTTGTGCCAGTATCCGCCCGAGCCCGTGATTAACAACGACGGACCCAATCAGTAAAATCAGATAGACCGGGTTCCACCAAGCATAGAAAACCAGCGACATGGCAAGCAGCCAAAGCATCACTGCGCGCGCATTGCCGATGTTCGCCAACACGGCAAAACCGAGCAGCGTCAGCGGTAAAAACGCAAACAGGAATGTGTATGAATTAAAAAGCATCGGCCCATCCGTCGTCCGTTCTTGGCCGATGCATCCCCGGACGGCAAGTTAAAATCAAAACGGACGTTAAATCAGATGCGTGATCAGCCAGTAAATCACGGCAGCCAGCAGCGCAGATGCAGGCACCGTTATCACCCATGCTGCGGCAATCGACAGCATATGCTGACGGCGGACGAGCTTTCGTTTGCGATATTTGCGCCACGATTTGAACAGCTTGCCTTCGTCTATGCCGGCCAGTGTATCAGGACTGATGACACCAACACCGGCCCCCCCGCCACCGCGGTTGGCAATGGCTTCACGTACGAAACCAACGCCGAAAACAGCACCGATGGCAATATGCGTGGAACTGACCGGCAGGCCCAGTCCCGAAGCAATAATCACCGTGATCGCCGCAGAAAGCGCGACACAGAAAGCGCGCACCTGATTGAGCTTGGTAATCTTCTCGCCGACCAGCTTGATGATTTTCGGTCCAAACAGTGCAAGCCCTATGGAAATCCCTATCGCACCGATCAGCAGAACCCAGAACGGTAACGGCGCCTTGGCCGAGATCGTTCCCAGCTCGACGGCGCTTACGATAGCCGCCAACGGTCCGACCGCATTGGCGACATCGTTCGAACCGTGCGCGAAAGACAACAATGCCGCTGAACAGATCAACGGCAGCGTGAACAGCTTCGCCACGGATTTCCTTTTGTTTTCCATCCCTTCCGACGCCCTGGCGACAACACGGCGCGACCAGACAAAGGAAACGGCGGCGACGCCTGCTGCAACCAGCATGATCATCGTCACGTCCGGTTTCCAGATACGTTTCAGCCCCTTGATCATCAGATACACGGAAAACACCGACGCCATGATCGCGACCAGAACCGGCACCCAGCGGCGGGCCGCGGCTATCTTGTCCTGACGAAACAGGATCGAGCTTTTGATGAACATCAGGAACAACGCTGCAATCACGCCGCCCATGACAGGCGATATGACCCAGCTCGCGGCAATCGCACTCATTACCGGCCAGTTGACGGCACCGATACCCGCCGCGGCAATACCCGCCCCCATGACACCGCCGACAATGGAATGGGTCGTCGATACCGGCGCGCTCAGAAACGTCGCCAGATTAACCCACAGCGCAGCAGACAGCAGCGCCGACATCATCGCCCAGATAAA
This sequence comes from Thalassospiraceae bacterium LMO-JJ14, assembly GCA_021555105.2. Classification (NCBI taxonomy): domain Bacteria; kingdom Pseudomonadati; phylum Pseudomonadota; class Alphaproteobacteria; order Rhodospirillales; family Thalassospiraceae; species Thalassospiraceae bacterium LMO-JJ14. Next base: position 1,611,146 of record CP134604.1, on the reverse strand, counting down.
GATATCTACATCGTCGATCGACTTGGTTGAGATGATGCCCTTGGAAATCGTCGATACAACTTCGCCACCTGCAATCAACGCCCCGGCGGCCTCGAAGATCGCCGCAATCACAAGCGCGCCGGCCATGCTCAGCGCCTTGGAGCCAACTGCCGGGCCGACATTGTTGGCGACATCGTTGGCGCCGATGTTCAGCGCCATATACCCACCGATGACGGCGGCGGCGATCAAGACACCATTGGCTTCGCCCCCGGAATATATAAATGTGAATCCCCAAACCCCGACGAGGAACAGCAATCCCATTCCGATGCTGTAGACACTGGCGCCGACTTCCTTTGCCGCATGCTCAAGTTGATTGAGCCGCTTCAAATCCTTGTCGAGCGGTTGCGGTTTCAGATCTTGCGGCTGCTTCTGTTTATCGCTGAAAAAATTCATGCCCTGCTGGCTCTGTTGCCGTGTCCGGTTTGAGGTTGCCTGATGCTGACGTCGCTCGAATACAATTGGCACAGCAAGCGGATTGTCATGAAATTGTCATATGGTTAACCAAATAAAAAGACCGTAACCGTAGTTTGATCAGACTTATTTGGGGAAAAGTAGCTGGTATCGGGTAATTCCGGCTATGATACGGAAACGGGGAAATCCAATGGCGCGTACGGACGGTATTCCACAATCTGCGGTAATTGCTTACTGCTTCGAATCCGGGACCCCCAAGGTCCTGATGATCACGTCGCGCGGGCGACGTCGCTGGGTCTTGCCGAAAGGCCGAATCGAAGATGGCCAATCGGCGAAAGAATGTGCCCTTCTGGAAGCTTACGAGGAAGCCGGCATCAAGGGCGAGGTCTCCACCAAGATCGGGGTTTACTCCTACACCAAGCTCGATCAACCCGAAGACAATTCTTACCGGGTCAAGGTCTATCCCATGGTTGTGTCTTCGATTTCCGACGACTGGCCAGAGAAAGATCAACGCGACAGGCTATGGATGGACTTCAAGAGCGCCGCAAACGCCGTTGAAGAGCCTGAGTTGAGAACCCTACTGCACGATTTCGGCGATATGCTGTCAACGCTGGTGGCGCAAGAAGTTTAAGCGCTGAAACGGGTCTGCTGAGTTGAAATTTCTTGGTGCTCGAACGTGTTGCTGTCGCACGGAATTTCAGAAGCATACGTAATTGCCGCCAGTTGAATGATCGTCGAACCCGCACCTGCAAGCGGCACAATCAGTCTTTCGTAAGAATCTTCAGAACGGCCTGGGCGTTTCATTGCCAATTCGCCCCGGTTTTTTTCAGCAGCGATAACGCAGCTTTGTGTCCACTGCGGGCAGCCCGATGCAACGGCCATGTTAAAGGCTGCTAACTGTTGCGAGCGATATGGGCCAAGATTGATTTCATCAAGGAATTGGCCGGTCGTTTCGCCGCCAAATAACTCGACGGCCTTCGTGCCGACGAACCGTAGCTTGTGGCGGCAACGTTCATAATCGACATCACACAGAATGATGTAAGGCGCCAACCGGTGAATATTCATCAGGTCGAAATCGATGACCTTCGCCATGCCGTTTTCAAAAGCAAGTTGGGATGTATGTACCCAGAACTCACGGACAGCGAGGGATTTCATAAAACCCGGCGCCACAGACTTGTCATCCGGCGAATTGGTCAGCGAAGGTGTAGCCATGATCAGAAGATCATCCTTTTCAGAATCTGGCGCTCACGCGCTTCCCCCGCTGCGTCAGTCGAAAAGGATGCCCAAACTCCGGGTTCCGGAAAATAAGGGTTTTCCGTAGTTCACAGAATAATCATCAAAATCATTCGCTGCCGGACAAGTCGGCAAGGATCGGACAATCGGGGCGATCATCGCCCCGGCAAGCGTGGATCAGGTGTTTCAGGGTATCACGCAGATGCTCAAGCTCCTCGAGACGTTTGTCTATTTCGGCGAGATGCGTTTCAGCCAGTGCTTTGACATCGGCACTTGCACGATCCTTGTCCTCATAGAGCGACAATAACTGCCGGCAATCATCAATCGAAAACCCGAGCTGGCGTGCCCGTTTCAGAAAGGCAAGTTTCTGCACGGCGCTGATATCGTAATCCCGGTAACCGTTTCCCAGGCGATCCGGTACCACAAGCCCGATATCATCGTAATAGCGGATTGTTTTCGCTGGCAGCCCGCTTCGTAACGCTGCATCACGAACGTTCATTGGCATTCTCCGGATAACTTTGTTCCATTCCTTCGGGCCGCCATCCCCTGAGCATCAGCGAACTGCTGACGACAGTAATCGAACTCATGGCCATCGCAGCACCGGCAATGGCCGGCGAAAGATACCCGAGCGCCGCCAACGGCAGCCCTATAATATTGAAGATAAACGCCCAAAACAGATTCCAGCGAATGCGGTACCAGGTCGCGCGTGCGATCTGCATGGCGCCGCCGACAAGACGCGGATCCGGGCGCATCAAAGTGATGCCTGCCGTTTCCATGGCCGCATCGCTGCCCGACCCCATGGCAATGCCGACATCCGCCGCAGCCAAGGCCGGCGCATCGTTAATGCCGTCGCCGACCATCGCCGTATGCCGGCCCTGCGCACTCAGGTTCTGCAAGGCGCTTACTTTGTCTTCGGGTTTAAGCCCGGCGTGTATGGCGCCGATACCGATGCCGTTGCCGATGGCCTCCGCAACACGCACTGCATCGCCACTCAGCATTACGGTATCGATGCCGCGTGTTTTCAAAAGCCGGATCGCCGCAGCCGCTTCGGGCCTGACCTCGTCACGGATCGCCAGCACACCGATCACCTTGCCCGCGGCCGCGACCATCACCACCGTCTTGCCCTCGCCTTCAAGGCGCTGAAGCGCCGCTTCCGCGTCCTCAATGCCGACCGACGATTCCGCCATCATTGCCCGGTTGCCGATCAGTACACGCTCGCCATCCACCATGGCCGCAACGCCCGCGCCGACATGCGCCCGCGTATCGGACGCCGCCTTGATACCGATGCCGCGGACTTTGGCGGCCTCCAGAACGGCACGTGCCAGCGGATGCTCCGATCCCGCCTGCACCGATGCGGCAATTCCAAGAAGTTCGTCGGCACTGCCCGAAAGCGGCTCGATATCCGTCAGCACCGGTTGGCCACGGGTCAACGTCCCGGTTTTATCGAACGCCACCGTGTCGACCCGGTAAGCCTGCTCAAGCACGGCGACATCCTTGATCAGAATACCGGCGCGCGCCGCTGCCCCGGTCCCGGCGACAATCGCCGTCGGTGTGGCAAGACCCAACGCACATGGGCAGGCAATGACCAGCACCGATACGGCATTGATGATCGCGACTTCCATACCTCCACCGGCGGCCCACCAGCCCGCGAACGCCAGGGCGGCAATACCGACGACCACAGGCACGAAGATCGCGCTGACGCGATCCACCAGCCGCTGTACTGGTGCTTTGCCCGACTGTGCGTTTTCCACCAGTCGGACGATTTTTGCGAGCGTCGTATCCTCGCCGACACGGCCCACCCGGATACGCAGTTCACCACTGCCGTTAATGGCGCCACCGGTTACCGGATCGCCTGTTTGCTTGGCGACAGGCACGCTCTCACCGGTGATCAGGGACTCATCGGCTTGCGATGTGCCGGCCTCGACAACACCGTCAACAGGAATGCGTTCGCCCGGACGGACAATCACCAGATCGTCGATCCGGACGGCGTCGACGGAAATCTCGCTTACCGCACCGTCCCGTTCGACCCGTGCACGTTCGGGGCGCAATGCCATCAACTGACGGATGGCTTCCGTGGTGCCGCGTTTGGCGCGGCTTTCGATCAGTTTGCCGAAGACCACCAGCGTGACGACGACGGCCGAGGCCTCGTAATACAGATGTGACGTCGTCGCCAGACCTTCCTTGAACACAATCCATGTGCTGAGAGCGAACGCCGCCGACGTGCCAAGCGCGACAAGCACATCCATGTTGCCGCTGCCGGCTTTGAGCGAGCGATAGGCGCCGACATAAAAGCGCCCGCCGATCCAGAACTGCACCGGCAAACATAACAGAAGCTGGCCCCAGGCCGGGACATGATACGCCACGCCGAGCGGCGGCAGCACCATCATCGCCAGCAGCGGCGTGCTCAACGCGGCTGAAATCATCACCAAAAGTGTTTCGTGCTTCAGGCGGCGGGCGTCGGCCTCTGCCTGCTCGGCAGCCTGCCGGCGCCGCAATTCCGCATCCGTGGCACGCGGCTCGGCACGGTAGCCCGCCGCCGTGACCGCATCCACCAGCGCCGCGCCGGAGACGTCCTTACCGAGCCAGACAACATGGGCCCGTTCCATTGCCAGGTTCACTTCAGCCGAGACGACACCGGGGACTGCCTTCAGCGCCTTTTCCACATTCGCGGCGCATCCGGCACAGGTCATACCGCCGATGTCGAGATCGATCTCCGTCTGTTCCGCCGTGAAGCCGGCATTGACGACAGCCGCCTTGATGTCGCCCGAGGGGACCATGCCCGGGACGACAATCGCCCGCTCGGTTGCGAAGTCGACACGGGCGTCCTCAAGCCCCGGCAGCGCACGCAGGGCTTTCTCGGCGCGGCTGGCGCACCCGGCGCAACTCATGCCGGCGATGCCAAAAGCAACCGTTTCCGCTGTTTCGGGGGCGCGTTCGTTATGTGGTGCCTGCACGGCAGTCCTCCAGTCTGGTCATTGGATCATACCATAAAGCTTCCAGTTACTGGAAGATCAAGAAGTTTCCCGCAATCTTGCAACGCCCTGAAACTAAAGAAAATCTGCCCGTACTGTTGCGCAGGGTCTTTCCAAACGGATTCAATGGTTGCAAACTTGTCGACGTGCCGGGCCATCAGAAACCCGCTTCATGGCACATGGGAATAGAAACATGCCGGATGAAACCAAAGCAGAAGGCCGCGTCGCGCCGGACGGTCAGGCCTTCGAAACCAAACCGCCGAGCGACACCAAGCCGAAGCGCCGAATCCGCCCGGTGTTCATCATCGCTTTCCTGGTTTTGATCGGCGCCGTCTACATCGGCATTACCGAAGTCCACAAGCGTCTGACCTATATCTTTGAAGAAGATGCCCGCATCCAAACCGATCTTGTCACCGTGTCGTCACGGGTCGCCGGCTGGATCACGGAAATGCCCGCCGCCGAAGGTGAAACCGTCGAAGAAAGCACGGTGCTGGTACAGGTCGACGATCGCGAGTCCCGCATCTTCCTGATCGAACTGGAAGCCCAGGCCGCCGCCGCCAATGCCGAACGCACGCGCCTTGCCGCCGAACGGATCCTGATTGCAAGTCAGATCGAGAGCCGCATGCAATCCGAGCGGGCGCGGGTTTCCGCCGCCGAGGTCGTGGTCTCGTCGCTTCGCCCGCAACGCGAACTGGCCGAACGTGAACTGAACCGTGCGAAAAAGCTCTTCGACGACAAGGTCGCATCGCGGCGTCAGCTCGATCAGGCCGAAGCACAACACCAACAGATAGACCGCGAATACCGGATTGCCGTCGCCGAACTGCAGTCCGCGAAATCGCGCATTGCCGAGGTTGAGGCCGATCGCGCCCGCCTTGACGTGCTGGCCGGTGAGGTTCTTGTCCTGGAACAGAAGGAAGCGGAAATCCGCGCCCGCATCCAGCGTCAACGTCTCGACATTTCCGACCGTACCATCAAGTCGCCGATTAACGGCATCGTCGACAAGACCTTTGTTGACGCCGGGGAATACGTAACCCCCGGTCAGCGATTGCTGCTGACGCATAATCCCGAAAAAATCTGGGTCGAAGCCAACGTCAAGGAAACCGTCGTCCGCAAGCTGAAGGTCGGCCAAAAAGTCGACATTCACATCGATGCCTATCCCGATGAGGCGTTTGACGGCACCGTTCAGAACATCGGCTCGGCCGCCACCAGCCAGTTTGCCCTTCTGCCGACGCCCAACCCGAGCGGCAACTTCACCAAAATCACGCAACGCCTGCCGATCCGTATCGCCATCAACAATACCGATCCGCGCTTGCGGCCGGGCATGATGGTCGTCGTCAAGATCGCCATACAAGAGTAACCCCGCACTTGGCCGAGACTTACGACGATCCGGCAATTCAGAGGCAATTCGACCGCTACGGCCCCGCCTATCGCTGGCTGGTGACGATGAGCGGCCTGACGGGTGCGATCTCGATGATCCTGTCGGCGACCATCGTCAATGTCGCCGTGCCCAGCATCATGGGTGCCTATGGTATCGGTCAGGACGTCGCGCAGTGGGCGGCAACGGCATTCCTGTCGACAATGGTCGCCAGCCAGTTGCTCAATTCCTGGGTCGTGCGGGCGCTGGGTCAGCGGCTCGCCTATTCGTTGACGCTGATCATTTTCGTCGCCGGTGCGTTCGTCTGTGCCTTTAGCCCGAACATGGACGTGTTGATCATCGGCCGCATCATGCAGGGCTTTTCGGCAGGCATTATCCAGCCTCTTGTTTTGGCGACCATGGTCGCCGTGTTTCCCAAGAACCGGCGCGGCTTTGCCGTCGGCATGTACGGGCTCGGCGTCACGCTGGCGCCCAGCTTCGGCCCGCTGGTCGGCGGCCTGACCATCGATTTCCTGACATGGCGCCATGCCTTTATCATGCCGCTGCCCCTGGTCCTGATCGCTTTTGTCGGCGGTCTGATTTTCATGCCGGCGAAAAAATTCGAACGGCGCCTGCCGCCGTTCAACTGGCCGGGGTTCATCTTGTTGTGTGTTTCTCTGGTGCTGGTGATGCGCGCGATCGGTAACGGGCAACGCTGGGGCTGGACATCGGACCTGACAATGATGACCGCGATCGGCGGCGTCACGGCCTTTGCCCTGTTTATTTATTCGCAACTGAAGACCAAATCGCCGCTTCTCGATCCGACGCTGTTCCTCGATCCCAAGTTCGCCGCCGCCATGGCCATCGGTTTTGCCTTCGGCGCCGGCAACTTTGCCACCAACTATGCGATCCCGGTTTTCGTGCAGACGATCCAGCACTTTACGCCGACCCAGTCGGGGTTGGTTCTGGTCCCTGCGGGTTTGTTCCTGTTTACCCTGATTCCGATTTCAGGCCGGATCGCCGACAGCGTGCCGCCGCACATTCCAATAACCGCTGGCTGCATTATCTTCGCCACGGCGACGTTCCTGATCTCGTCATCAGACGTCAACACGGCGTTCTGGACCATGGCCGGGCTGACGGTCATGAGCCGTGCCGCGCTGGGGCTTGTGATGCCCAACCTGGGCGGCGCGGCCATGCGCTCGATCACGGCGGAAAAACTCAATGCCGCCGCCGGCGCGTACAACTTTATCCGCCAGACCGGCGGCGCTTTCGGCGTCAATATCACAGCAGCACTGATCGAATACCGCAGCGCGCATCACGCCGACTGGCTGACGGCAACGCAGACGTCGGGTAACGATTTCACCCGCGAGATGCTGGAACAGGTGCGGCGCCTGCTTGCCGAAGGCGGGCTGAGCAATCTGGCGCTGGAATGGGGCGCTTACGACTACCTGAGCCGCACCATCTATGCGCAGGCGCGCACCTTCGGTTTCCAGGACACCTTCCTGATCATCTCGGCGGCCTTCATCATCGCCCTGATCCCGGCCATGATGCTGGCCCGCTCATCGCGCAAATAAATCATAATTTTTCACAGACCCGGTCAATTATCCGTCCAGCCCTTGCATAACCTTTCCGGAACACGAAAGGGCCAGATATGGGTGTACCGCTCTGCAAGGAAACCGACGAGGCGACAGTGTCGCTGGACAATGGCGAAAAGCTGGCACGCCTCAGACTGATCCGTTCCGAGAACATCGGCCCGGTGACGTTTTCGCGGCTATTGCAAACCTACGGCGATGCCCGCCGTGCGCTGGACGCGCTGCCGGACCTTGCCCGCAAGGGCGGACGCGCCAAGCCGATCCGCATTTGCACACTCAGTGAAGCCGAAGATGAAATCGCCGAACTGCAAAGCCTGGGCGCTGCCATGCATTTCCGGGGCGAGCCCGCTTATCCGCCCTTGCTGTCGCATATAGAGGACGCGCCACCGATACTGTTCACACGCGGGCACGCGAACTTGATGGCAAAAAAGGCGGTTGCGCTCGTCGGTTCACGCAATGCGTCCATCAACGGACGCCGCTTTGCGCAGGACATGGCGCAGAGCCTTGGCGCGGCCGGCTACCTTGTCGTCTCGGGCATGGCGCGCGGGATCGATACGGCGGCTCATCAGGGCGCTCTTGCCAGCGGCACCGTCGCCGTCATGGGTGGCGGCGTCGATGTCTGTTACCCGCGTGAAAACCGGAACCTGTATGACGCCCTGATCGAGACCGGCGCCGTCTGCACCGAAGTCGCCATCGGCACGACCCCGCAGGCCCGCCATTTCCCGCGACGCAACCGGATCATTTCCGGCATGGCCAGGGCCATTGTCGTCATGGAAGCCGGCGCCAAGTCGGGATCCCTGATCACGGCGCGCATGGCGCTCGAGCAGGGCCGCGAGGTCTTTGCCGTCCCGGGGGCGCCGCAGGACCCCCGTGTCAAAGGCTCCAACACCCTGATCCGCGACGGGGCGATGTTGACCGAAAACGCTGAAGACGTGATCCGTGCCTTGGCGGAAATGGGTACAAGCTTGCAGAACGGCGCTCTGCATGACGGCCGCCGCCCCGCCATCCGCCCCCCGGCACCGCCAGCCCTCGAACCCGCACGGCTCGATGCAGCCCGCAAACAGGTGGCGCAGGCACTGGGCTTCGGCCCGACCGATATCGACGACATCATTCGCGATAGCGGATGCGATGCGCCAGCGGTTTTTGTGGTGCTTCTGGAGCTTGAAATCGCGGGCCGGCTGGAGCGTCAGGCAGGCAACAAGGTGGCCCTGATTGCCCTCTGAGCCGGCAAAACAGGCGGATCAATGCCGTAAAAAATTTTCACCACCACATAACTCATTGAAATTAATAAATAAAAACAACCCGCAAATGCTGCTTTTCCCGGGTGTGTGAAATTTCCCCTGTTGACGAGCTGTTCATTTATCGCCAATTCTCCCCGGCCCCGGCGAAGTGATTCGTAGCGGGACTTATAATGTACGTAAATTTGCACGGGTAAAAATGACAAGCGTCGTCGTCGTCGAATCGCCGGCCAAGGCCAAAACGATCAACAAATACCTCGGAGACGATTACACCGTCCTCGCGAGCTATGGCCATATCCGCGACCTGCCGTCCAAGAACGGCTCCGTCGAACCGGACGATGATTTTGCCATGAAATGGGAAATCGACGGCCGCTCGAAGAAGCACGTCGACGAAATCGCCAAGGCCGTCAAGAACGCCGACGCGCTTTATCTGGCGACTGACCCGGACCGTGAAGGCGAAGCGATTTCCTGGCACATCAAGGAAGTGCTTGAAGAAAAGAAACTGCTCGGCGGCATGCCCGTCAAGCGCGTCGTCTTTAACGAGATCACCAAGGATGCCGTGCAGGAAGCCTTTGCACACCCCCGGGAACTGGATCACGAACTGGTCGATGCCTATATGGCACGCCGGGCGCTCGATTATCTGGTCGGCTTTACCCTGTCGCCGGTGTTGTGGCGCAAACTGCCGGGGTCGCGCTCGGCGGGACGTGTGCAGTCGGTCGCGCTCAGGCTGATCTGCGAACGCGAACTTGAAATCGAAATGTTCAAGCCGGAAGAATACTGGAGCGTCGATGCGATGTTCCAGACTCCGCGCGGCGACGGTTTCAAGGCATCGCTGTCACGTATCAACGGCGAGAAAGTTTCCAAGTTCACGATCAACTCCGAAGCATTGGCCAATCAGGCCGTGGCCGCGATTGAAACGCAGGGCTTCACCACCGGTGTAATCGAACGCAAACAGACGCGGCGCTTCCCGTCGCCGCCGTTCACCACCTCGACGATGCAGCAGGAAGCGGCGCGCAAGATGTATTTCCCGGCGCGCAAGACCATGCAGACGGCTCAAAGCCTGTATGAAGGCGTCCGCATCGGCGGCGAGAACGTCGGCCTGATCACGTATATGCGTACCGACGGCGTGCAGATGGCGCGCGAAGCCATTGCCACCAGCCGCAACGTCATTCAGGAAACCTTCGGCTCCAAATACCTGCCGGAAAGCCCGCGTATATATAAGTCAAAGGCGAAAAACGCCCAGGAAGCGCACGAAGCAATCCGCCCCACCGATATCCGCCGCACACCGGATTCCCTGGCGCAGTACCTGAACCCGGATCAACTCAAGCTTTACACCCTGATCTGGAAGCGCACCGTCGCCAGCCAGATGGAAGCCGCCGTGCTCGATCAGGTCGGTGTCGATATCAGCTCCGCCGATGACAAGATCACCTTCCGTGCCACCGGCTCGGTGATTTCCTTTGACGGTTTCATCAAGGTCTACCGTGAAGGCAGCGATGACGGCTCGGACGAAGATGACAGCAATCGTATCCTGCCGCAGATGAACGAAGGCGAGGCGCTGGAGCGCACCGACATTCTGCCGGAACAGCACTTCACGCAACCGCCGCCCAGATACAGCGAAGCCTCGCTGGTGAAAAAGCTGGAAGAACTCGGCATCGGCCGGCCGTCCACCTATGCGTCGATCATTTCCGTGCTGCAGGACCGCAATTACGTCACCATCGACAAGCGCCGCTTTATTCCCGAAGACCGCGGCCGCCTTGTGACGACGTTCCTGGCCAGTTTCTTCGAACGCTATGTCGAATATGACTTCACCGCCGATCTCGAGGAAAAGCTCGACGATATTTCCGGCGGCCGCATCCAGTGGAAGCAGGTTCTTCTCGATTTCTGGCAGGCCTTCAAGCACAAGGTCGATGAAACCAAGGAACTGCGCGTCCGCGATGTTCTCGATGTGCTGAACGAGGAACTCAAGCCGCACTTCTTCCCGGAACGCGCCGATGGTTCGGACCCCCGAAGCTGCCCGAAATGCAAGGAAGGCGAGTTGTCGATCAAGCTCGGCCGGCACGGGGCTTTCCTCGGCTGCTCGCGCTATCCGGAGTGTAATTTCACGACGCCGCTGGGCGCCGACCCGGCCGAGAACTCGCTCGGCGACGGGCCGAAGGAACTGGGGACCGATCCGCAGACCGGCAAGCTGATCACGCTGCGTCAGGGCCCATACGGGCCCTATATCCAGCTCGGCGAAGAAGAGCTGGAAGGCAAGAAAAAGATCAAACCCAAGCGGTCATCGTTGCCGCAGGGTGTAAACCCGGACGACGTGGACCTGGAAAAAGCGCTCGGCCTGATGTCCCTGCCCCGCCTTGTCGGGATCGACCCGGTATCCGGCATGGAAATCCGCGCCGGCATCGGCCGCTTCGGTCCGTTCCTGCAGGTCGGCGGCACCTATGTGTCGCTCAAGGGCGACGAAGACGATGTGCTGACCATCGGGCTGAACCGCGCCGTGTCGTTGCTCGGTGACAAACCGCGCAAGGATCCGCCGATCGCACTCGGCAAGCATCCGAAAAGCAAGAAGCCGCTGATGGTCAAGGACGGCCGCTGGGGGCCTTTCGTACAACACGGTCGCACCATGGCGCGTCTGCCCAAGGATATGACCAAGGAAGACGTGACGCTGGAAATCGCCATCGACCTGATCGATGCCAAAAGCGGAAACGGCAAGCCCACGACGAAGACAGCCGCCAAGAAAGCCCCAGCCAAGAAAAAGACGGCGGCAAAGAAGAAAACCGCCGCCAAAAAGAAAACCGCTGCGAAGAAAAAGCCCGCCGCCGAATCCGACGCGGCTGAGTAAGCCAAATCCGCATACCCCTTGTGGCCGGGCATGCACGTGCTTACCTTCGAGAAATGAATGACACCCCCTTTCCGACAAAGCAGCAGATTGCGGATTTCGTCCGCGATCAGGATGGCCGCGTCGGCAAACGCGAGATCGCGCGCGCCTTTAGGCTAGACGCCGATCAAAAACGCACTCTCAAGAAAGTACTCAAAGAAATGCAAGAAGACGGCAGCCTAAAGCCGGGGCGCGGCAAAAAGCTGCGCGACCCCGAAACACTGCCAAACGTGTGTGTGCTGGTCATCAGCGGCACCGACATCGATGGCGAAGTCCTCGCCCGTCCCGTCAAATGGGAAAGCGAAGCGACACCCCCTAACATCTACGTCAACCCGGACGACCGCGCCGGCCCGGCACTGGGCATCGGCGAACAAATTCTGGCCCGCCTGAGCCCGGCGGACGACGGCTATAACGCCAAAATCATCCGCTGTATCGCGGCGGCACCGTCCGATATTTTGGGCATTGTCACGGAAGCCGAGGGCGAATTGCGTATTCGCCCCGTCGACAAGCGCGAACGCTATGAGTTCGTCATCGAAAAAGGACAGGACAAAGGCGCGCAGGTGGGCGAGCTTGTGCGCGCCCAGGGCGTGCGTGGCCCCCGGTTGGGCTTGAAGCGCTGCCGCGTCATCGAGCGCATCGCCGAAGCCGAAGGCGCATCCGCCATCAGTCTGATCTGCGTGCACCAGCACGGCATTCCGGTCGCCTTCCCCGACCCGGCGATGAAGCAGGCGGAAAAATCGAAAGCCGCCCCGCTGGGTGCGCGTGACGATCTGCGCAAAGTCCCGCTGGTCACCATTGACGGCGCCGATGCCCGCGATTTCGATGACGCCGTCTTTGCCGAACCCGACGACGACCCGAAAAACCCGGGCGGCTTCAGGCTGCTCGTCGCCATCGCCGATGTCGCCTGGTATGTGCGAACCGGCGATGCGCTGGACAAAGCGGCGTTCGAGCGCGGCAATTCGGTGTATTTTCCCGACCGCGTCGTGCCGATGCTGCCCGAACAACTATCGAACGGCTGGTGCTCGCTGAAACCGCACGAGGACAGGCCTTGCCTGGTGGCGCATCTGAAGATCGATGCCGAGGGCAACCTGCGGACCAAAAGCTTCAAGCGCGCGATGATGAAATCTCATGCACGGCTGACCTATGAACAGGTGCAGATGGCCCGTGACGGTCATCCCGACGAGATGACGGCGCCTTTGGTGGATGATGTGATCTCTCCCCTGTACGCCGCTTTCGATATTCTGCTGAAAGCACGCGAAGCACGTGGCGCGCTCGAAATCGAAGGCGATGAACGCAAGGTGGTTCTGGACGACAACGGCGACATCACGGGCATTGAGCCGCGCCAGCGTCTCGACAGTCACAAGCTGATCGAGGAATTCATGGTCCTCGCCAACGTCGCCGCGGCGGAATTTCTGGAAGAGAAAAAACGCCCCTGCATGTACCGGGTCCACGACGAACCGTCGATGTCCAAGATCGAAGCGCTTTCGGAAGTCCTGGATAGCGTGCACATCCGTTTCGACAGGGGCCAGACCGTGACCCCGCACCGTTTCAACCAGATCCTCAAGAAAGCGCACGGCACACCGCATCAGCAGATGATCAACGATGTCGTGCTGCGCTCGCAGGCGCAGGCCATGTACGATCCGGTCAATCTCGGCCACTTCGGGCTGTCACTGAAACGCTATTGCCATTTCACGTCGCCGATCCGCCGCTATGCGGATCTGCTCGTGCACCGTGCCTTGATTCGCGGCATGAAGCCGAACGACGGCGCACTGGGTGAAGATCCGGGCGATTTCGCCAAAATCGGCGAGCATCTGTCGATCACCGAGCGGCGGGCACAGGCTGCCGAACGCGACGCCATGGACCGCTACGGCGCCTACTTCATGCGCGACAAGGTCGGCGCCAGCTTCCTGGCCAGAATTTCCGGTGTCACCCGGTTCGGCATTTTCATCCGTGTCGACGATATCGGCGCAGACGGCCTTGTGCCGATCAAAACCCTGCCCAATGACTATTACATCCACGACGAGGAACGCCATCAGCTGAGAGGCCGCAACAACGGCATGGTCTACCGGCTGGGCGACAAGGTCGAAGTGGTGCTCAGGGAAGTGACGCCGGTGACCGGCGGCATGCTGTTCGAGGTCATGGGCAGCACAGCCGCCGGAGATTCCGCTCAGCCGGGGTCCTACAAACCCGGACAGAAACGCGGTCCCAAACCCGGCCAGAAACGGGGCGCCACGCCGAAAAAAGCCAAAGGCAAAAGCCGTGCGTCCAGACGGCAAAAACGAAATGCGCTGGACACGGGACCGAAAAAGCGCACAAAAAGTAAAGGCAAGGCCCGTCCGAAGAGCTGATCCGCCGACGACGATACGAAAGGCCAAAACAAGGCTCGGTGTGACGGAGGGCATATACACACCCTCGAAGATGTTCTTAAATGCAGGCTATGACTGGGAATTTCAGGATATTACGCAGACTGACCGGGCCGCTCGCGGTTCTGGCGTTGTCAGCGTGTGCCATGATCCCGGGGCAGGACAAGACACAGCCTACCGCCACATTCGCCGAACCCGCCGCCGCCGAAGTGATTGCCGTCGGTTTCGACAACATCGCGGACAAGTACATCGAGCCTGTGGAATTGAAACGAATCGGCGTCGAGGGTTTGCGGGGCCTTGGCGCCATTGACGCCGGGCTTAGTCTTTCCGAACAATCCGGCGAGATCGTCATGTTCGAATATGGCACGGAAATCGGCCGCATGCAGTTCCCGCCGGCAACGGATGTGCGTGCCTGGGCCGCCGCCGTTGTCGCGCTGACGGAAAAAGCGCGTGAGAATTCCTCCGATATCCGCGCCGCCTCTCCGGAAAAAATCTACGAGGCCATTTTCGACGGCGCTTTGTCGGACCTGGATATCTTTTCCAGATATGCCGGCATGAAGGAAGCCACCCGAAACCGCGCCCGGCGCGATGGTTTCGGCGGCATCGGCATCCGCTTCCGTATCGAGGACGGCGCCGCCGTGGTCACCAAGGTGCTTGAGGCGACACCGGCTTTCGACAGCGGCATGCGACCGGGCGACCGCATCATCAAGGTGGAAGGCCGCGAAACCAAGGGGCTGGAAAACACGGAAATCACCCGCATAATCCGCGGCCCCGTGCATACCCAGGTGACCCTGACAATATCGCGCCCCGAAGCGGTGCAGCCCTTCACCATCGCCGTGGCGCGCGTTCACATCGTGCCGGAAACCGTGCGCTGGCGGGTCGAAAACAACATCGGCATCATTCAGATATCCAGTTTCAATCATGAAACCGCGAATGCGCTGGAAAAAGTCCTGAACAAAGCCATGGCCCCGGATTCCGAGCCTTTGGCCGGCCTTGTCATCGATCTCAGGGGCAATCCCGGTGGGCTTTTGCGGCAATCCATCGAAGTCGCCGATATGCTGCTGACCCAAGGCGATATCCTGCGCACCTCAGGCCGCCATCCGGACAGCCTGCACCACTATAAGGCCAGCGGACGCGACCTTGCCGCCGGCAAGCCCCTGGTCATCATGATCGACGGCAAATCCGCATCGGCGGCCGAGATCGTCGCGGCGGCGCTGCAGGACCGCGACCGCGCCGTCATCATCGGCACATCGTCATATGGCAAAGGCAGCGTACAAACCGTGATCCGCCTGCCCAACGACGGCGAAATCACCCTGACGTGGTCCAAATTCGTCGCCCCGTCCGGGTATTACATCCATGGGCTCGGCGTCGTCCCGACCGTCTGCACCAGCGGCCAGGAAAAAATACATCAGGCCGCCGGCATCATCGAAAAATCGCTGGAAGGCGAACAGGCGCTAAAAACCGTCTCATGGCGCCGCCGCGCGCTCCTGGATGACGATGAACGTCAGCAGATGCGAAGCGGCTGTCCGGCAGAATCCCGCCCTGGCGCACTGGATCTGGAGATCGCCAAACGGCTCATTTTGAATGGCAGACTGCATGCCCGCGCGCTCCGGATAACCACCGCGACGGCCCAGGCGACGCACTAAACCGGGAAACTGCCATTCACTTGGCCGATTTCCGCGCAAACCCTCTTGACTTGGGCGGCTTTGACGCTATCTTGCCGCCTCTTCGAACGCTTGGCGTTCTTGATTTGGACAGGACACAAAAGTCATGGCGAAACCGGCGACCATTCAAATTCGTCTCGTCAGCACGGCGGACACCGGATTCTTCTACATCACCAAGAAGAACCCGCGCAATTCGACCGAGAAGATGCAGATGCGCAAGTACGACCCGGTCGTGCGCAAGCATGTTTTGTTCAAGGAAGCGAAGATCAAGTAAGCAAGCCGTGTCGGCTTTCTGAAACGCCATGCGCCGCTGAAAAGCGGCGCATTTTTGTTTGTTCACGGCAATTTTGCAGAACGCGCGATGCACGGCACGGCCCCTGCCGCGCCGCGGACAACGATCAACTCAGGAACTTTTTGACCGTTTCAAGGAAGTGCGGGACGGATATCGGCTTGGCGATATAGCCTTCGCAACCACCTTCGCGAATTTTTTCCTCATCACCTTTCATGGCAAAAGCCGTCACGGCAATGACCGGAATGCTTTTCAGGTCATCGTCGGCTTTCAGCATCTTGGTCACTTCAAGGCCTGAAATCTCAGGCAACTGAATATCCATGAGAATCAAGTCCGGCGAATGTTCACGTGCAAGCTTCAAGGCATCGCGTCCGTCAACTGTCTGGACCGTTTCATAGCCGTGCGCCTGAAGAAGATCGTTGAACAACTTCATGTTTAGATCGTTGTCTTCAACGATAAGGATTTTACTCGCCATAAATAGGTTCCTTGAAGGCCGTATGAGTACAGCCTGTATAGCCGAAAAGGGTCGCCCCTCGGGAGTTTGGCAGAGAATGGAATATTACATTGTATGAGTCAATTGATGCTAAGTCGGGTTGCCTACCTATTCGGTATTCACACCCCGCTGTCCCGCACGCTCGGGCTCAATAAGGGACAAGCCCGACGTTAAGTTCAGAAGCCAGTACCGCCGTCAAAATCGTCAGCGTGAGGGCGAGGCTGAATGCTTTCCACGTCGCCATTTTGCTATCCTCCGGTCCTCCAGCCAGTCACCCGGAATGCCCGGGTATCAGGCGAGATCAAACTATGCAGTGAAGATGGCAAAAATATGGTTAACGGTCTGTGATCGTGCTCACGCAAAGGGTAAATTGTTTATTGCCCTGATATTTATTCGCCGCGCACTTCCTCGACCATTTCGCGCAACTGCGCCAGATCCTTGATCAGAAGCACGTTTTTCTTGCGTTCGACGATGTTCTGGCGAGCCAGGTCGCTGAGCACCCGGGCCACGGTTTCACGTGTCGTCGAGACCCGGCTGGCGATGTCGCCGTGAACCGGTATCGGGCGGATTTCCGCCTGGTTCTCGCCGAGCAGGCCGCTGCGGGCCTGACGCAGAAGGTCTGCCTGCACCCTGTTGTTCGCGGCAAGGGTGCTCAAATCCATGATCCGGTCGGTGGAATTGCGGATGATGCCCGCCAGCGCCCGCAAGACCCGGAATGAAATATCCGCATTCTCGCGCAACAAATTGAGGAATCTGTCCTGTGCCAACGCCGCGATCAGGCAGTTATTCAGCGACATCACACTGGCGGAACGGGGTTGCCCGTCGAGGGCGGACAATTCGCCGAAATGGCTGCCGGCGTCGAGATCCTCAAGGGTGATTTCCTTGCCCGACAGCGAATAATTGACGATCCGTACACGGCCCTCGACGACAAAGAACACATCCGTTGAGTCGCTCTGGCGATCGATGATCTGCTCGTGGTCGGCGTACCGGCGCCACGTGCAGGCTTTTTCAAGCTCTGCCAGCGCCGCAGTACTCACGCCTTCCAAAATACGGATTTCGCCTAGCGATGATGCCTCACTATCCGACATCTTGTCCCCCGAAGCACAAAAACACCCTTTCCCGGACTTCTCACCGGGTTAATCGGTTTTATCTTAGACCTAATTTCACAGGATTGCGAACCCGTGAAATAACGTTTCTTGAGAATAGCGTTTAACCGGCTTTTTCTCGTGCTTGCGGTAGGAATCCCGGGTGCTCTATTGTGCGCCAGGCACCGGGGAGCAAAGCCTTGGAAGACAGCATGACAACAAACACGCCGAAAACCAGAAATGACGAGGCAATGAGAATTGCCGCGGTGGTCCCGTGTTACAGGGAAACGAATCATATTCTGACCGTCCTTAAAGCCATCGGTCCGGAAGTCACGTCGATCTATGTGGTAGACGATGCCTGCCCTGACGATACAGGTGAGTATGTCACCGACAATGTGAACGACCCCCGAATAAAGGTTCTGCACAACCCGGCCAACATGGGCGTCGGCGGGGCAACGGTGACGGGTTACAAAGCCGCACTGGATGAAGGGGCCGACATCATCGTCAAACTTGATGGCGACGGCCAGATGGACCCGGCATTGATCCCGAAACTCATCGATCCCATCAGAAACCATGAAGCCGACTATGCAAAAGGCAACCGGTTGCATCGGCGCGACAGCGCGCGCGGCATGCCGGTTGTCCGTCTTCTCGGCAACGTGGGACTCACCTTGATGTCAAAATTATCCAGTGGGTACTGGGATATCATGGATCCGACCAATGGCTTTACGGCCATACACGCCAATGTCGCCAAGGATTTGCCCCTCGACGATATTGCCAAGGATTTCTTTTTTGAATCCGATATGTTGTATCACCTGTCCGAGTTGAAGGCGGTCGTCAGGGATGTTGCCATGCGCGCGCAGTACGGCGAGGAAACAAGCCACCTGGTCGTACACCGCATTTTCTGGCCCTTTATCAAAGGGCATACCCGCAACACCTGGCGCCGGTTGATCGATACATACTTCGTTCGCGAAATCAATATGGCATCGCTTGAACTCATGCTGGGCGCACTGCTATTGCCTGCGGGCAGCGCATATGGCGCTTTTCACTGGTGGAGAAGCATAACAACCGGCGTGCCCGCGACGGCAGGAACTGTCATTCTTTCGGCCATGCCGATCATCGTTGGGGTGCAGTTGTTGCTGGCATTCATCGGCCATGACACGCGCAGGCAACCGACCCGGCCTGTACATCTGGGCGGCACAGGTCAAACTGGCTAAATCCCGAGATAAACACCGTCGCGGCGCGGATCACCGGCCCCGGAAATCGTCCCGTCCGCCCCACGTGTTATCAGATGCACACCGCCGAAAAACATGTTCGGCGCCGGCCAGACTTGCACCTCGCCATGCCAATCGATGTCGTGGGCAATCCCCGGTTCCAGTGAGAGCTTGTCGACTTCCAGATGCAGGCGCGGATGCGCAACCGCTTCTTTCAGGGGGCGGCCGAAAACGCAGAGGTTGAGGATAACCTGCGTCAAAGCCGACCTGATACGGTTCGAGCCGCCAGACCCGAACGCCGTCCAGGTCCCGTCCGGCGCGGCAATGACGCCCGGCGTCATCATCGACGACAGCCTGACGCCCTCGGGCCAGGCGAAAAAACCGGCGGTGTTCAAATCGTCTTCGCCGAGCATATTGTTCAGCATGATACCGGTTCCCGGTACAATGTGACCGCAACCTTCACCGTTGGAAACCGTCAACGCCGCCAGATTGCCGTCGGCATCGGCGACACTGATATGTGTCGTGCCCCGGTATGCGGGGGGGTGCTTGTCCATGCCCGCAAGCGCCGCCGCCCCGGCGAATGCATCCGTGTCGATCCCGCTTGCCGTGCGCGCCCGGTTGCAGACGTCCATGGCGCCGATCAGCGATTGCATATGTACCTGGGTCCCGAAGTCCTGCGGCGAAAGCCCGGCCTTTGCCAACAAACTCAGGGTATAGTCGATCAGTGCACCACCGATTGCGGGCGGTGAATTCATGTAAATGTCATGCGCAGCGATACGGCTTTGCAGAGGCTGGCGGCGCTCAACCCGATACCGCGCCAGATCCTCCATACCGATGGTGCAGCCGTCCATGGCGGCAATCCGCTTTGCAACGTCACCTTCGTAAAACAACGCCGCCCCTTCATGCGCGAGCACGTCGAGAAAATCCGCAAAGGCTTCCGGGTGATACAGATCGCCGGCCTCGAGCAATGTCTCCCCGCCGGTGCGGCAGAACAGGTCGCGCGCAGAAGCCGACGCCCTGTATATCGGGCCGACGACATCGAGCAGGTACGCCTGATACGGATTGAGCTTCATGCCTTCCTTGGCTAGCGCTCTTGCCGGTGCCACCAGATCCGCCATCGGCATGCGGCCCAGCGCATCATGGACGGCGAAAATCCCGGCCACCGCCCCCGGCGTCGCCACCGCCCCCATACCGATATGAAACTCCTGCAGCACCCCGCCGAAATCCGCATTGACGGGATGGAAGTCGACGGCATGGCGCAACGGCCGGCTGAGCGGCGTTTCGGTAAAGAAATCGAACACACTGATTTCATCATCGGCGGTCTTGGCGACAAGGAACCCGCCGCCACCCAGCGACGCAAGCACCGGTTCCGCGACGCACGCCGCCAGAAATGCGGCAATCGCCGCATCGAAAGCGTTTCCGCCCTCGCGCAGCACACACATGGCTGCATTCGCGGTTTCGGCGTGTCCGGCGGCAACACCCGCATTGTGATTTTCAGCGATCGCCATCAAGGGATTTTACATATCTGTAGCGGAGACGCGAGACCGTCAGATTGACGGCATAATGAAATCAGGGCAAATGCCCGATTCTTCGATACAGGCATCGACGTCCATCCCGCGCATGACACCATGCCCCGTGATCAGCGCCGTTTTCATTCCCATCGCCGCGCCGCCCAGAATATCGGTATGCAGCGTATCGCCGAGCATCAGGATACGCCGGCGGTCAACGCCCGGGGCGATACGTGAAAGCGCGGTTTCAAAGGCATTCGCATACGGCTTGCCGAAAAAAACCGGACGAATGTCCAACGCGTCATCGAGTTCATGCGCATATGACCCGGGTTCGCGGGTAAAGCCGTCTTCGCGCGGCGCAACCAGATCGGGATTGCCGACCAGCACAGGCCGCGGCCGCTCTCGCAAGGCCGCCAGAAGCGCATCCTGATGCGCACCGGTCCATCCGGAACTGCTGAGCAGAATGAAGCCGTCCGCGTCGACAAGTCCCGTCTCGTCGAGGGGATGTGTCCGACAGGGCAACTCGTCGATTGCCGAAGCGGCCGGCGCCGCCACCGCCCATCGTATATCCGGGCCATACCCCGCCAGCGCTTCCGCAAGCACCGCCCGGGACGAAACGATTTCACGATCCGAGAAATCAAAACCGAAAGCGGCGTACTTGGCCTTGTTTGCGCCAAGCGGCAAACTCGCCGCATTGGTCAGCACGATGACGCTTTTCGCGGCACCGCGCAGCAAATCGATCCTGGGCGCCGCGCCGGGGATCGCCGTTTCACCGACATTCAGAACCCCGAACGAGTCGAAAATAAAGACATCGAACTGCGCAGCGATTTCACCCAAATCCGCACACGCCAGCGCATCCTCGGGGAACACGGCGGACGGTAAACGCGCACGGATTTCCTGATAACGTCGGAACGCCCAGTCGGCATCGACTCTGGCTCTCATCAAGACTCCTCTCTGCTTGCGGCAGCGTTGAGACGCACCGGGGCACATAACCCGGGGGCATTGATAACGGCGAATGACACTGCACTGCAATCACAAGTGCAATCGTTACTGGATTCCATTCAGAAATACCGGCATGATCCGAATCGTCGGATGTCATAAAAAAACAACATATCCGACACATTGAAGATTGGGAGGTTTTCATGAAAAAGTTTATCGGTGCCGCATTGGCTGCGGTGTACCTTATGTTCAGCGGCGCCGCCAGCGCCGAAGATTGTCCGCGAAGCTTTCTTGACGAGCAATATTGCGACAGGGACGGCGACCTGACCGCCGACCTGCCGACCGACAAGAGCAAGATCGCCGATCCGGGCACCATCATCTTTGCCTATACACCGGTCGAGGACCCTGCCGTTTACGCCAAGGTGTGGGACGGCTTCATTCAGCACATGTCCAAAACCACCGGCAAGAAGGTTGTGTTCTTCCCGGTTCAGTCCAACGCCGCGCAGATCGAAGCCATGCGCTCCGGCCGCCTGCACGTCGCAGGGTTCAACACCGGCTCCAATCCGATCGCGGTCGCCTGCGCCGGGTTCGTACCGTTCGCCATGATGGCGGCGAAGGACGGTTCTTACGGCTACGAAATGGAACTGATCGTGCCGGCAGACAGCACCATCAAGTCGCCCGCCGATCTGAAGGGTCGTACCTTGGCCTTTACATCGCCGACGTCGAATTCCGGGTTCAAGGCGCCGTCCGCGCTGCTCAAGGGTGAGTTCGGCCTGATCGCCGACAAGGACTTCAAGACCACCTTCTCTGGCAAGCACGACAACTCCGTGCTCGGCGTCGCCAACAAGGATTATGAAGCCGCCGCCGTCGCCAACTCGGTGATGAACCGGATGATCCAGCGCGATGTGGTCAAGAAAGAGCAAATCCGCTCGATCTATAAATCGCAGACCTTCCCGACCACCGGGTATGGCCTGGCGCACAACCTGGATCCGGCGCTAGCCGCCAAAATCAAGGAAGCTTTCTTCTCCTTCCCGTGGGAAGGCTCGGAGCTCCAGAAGGAGTTCAAGAAAGAAGGCAGGTTTATCCCCATCACGCATAAGAAGGATTGGGACGTTATCCGCAAGATCGACTCCGCAAACGGCGTCAAATACACTTGTAAGTAAGCGTTTCTGATATCAGACCCATGGAGGTGCCGGCGGACATCGTCGGCACCTTTGTGGCTTATATCGAGACCTTAAAGAGAGGATGTATGCGCGATGTTGCGACTGGTTGATCTCGTCAAACAATACAAGACCGGCGACAAGGCGCTCAAAAGCGTCAACCTGGAAGTTCCTGACGGCCAGGTGATGGCCTTGATCGGCCCTTCGGGTGCGGGGAAATCGACGCTGATCCGCTGCGTCAACCGGCTGGTCGAGCCGACGTCAGGACAGATATTCCTCGGCGATATGCAGCTCTCGTCTTTGGGCCAGGGGGCATTGCGCCGGGCGCGTCGGCGCATGGGCATGATATTTCAGGAATACGCACTGGTCGAACGCCTGACGGTGATGGAAAACGTGCTGACGGGCCGGCTCGGCTATGTGCCGTTCTGGCGCAGTTATTTCCGCAAGTTTCCGCAATCCGATATCGACGAGGCATTTCGTCTGCTGGCGCGGGTCGGCCTTGATCACATGGTCGACAAACGCGCCGATGAGCTTTCCGGCGGGCAACGCCAGCGTGTCGGCATCTGCCGGGCATTGATCCAGAATCCGGAACTGCTTCTCGTCGATGAGCCGACGGCATCCCTCGATCCCAAGACATCCCGCCAGATCATGCGCCTGATCCGTGAACTGTGCGAAGAGCGCAACCTGTCCGCCATCATCAACATTCACGATGTCATGCTGGCGCAGATGTTCGCCGAACGCATCGTCGGCCTGCAACTGGGTGAAATCGTCTATGACGGCCCCCCCGACGGCCTGAGCCCGGATGTACTGACGCAGATTTACGGCGAGGAAGACTGGGAAGCGACGATCGCCAAGGTCGAGGACGAGGAAGAGGTCGAAGTCGTTCCATGAACCCGCCAGCCCCAGCACCGCGTTCATGGACGAAACCGCCGTTCATCCGCAGCCCCATGCTGCGCTGGGGCCTGATCGTCGGTGGTGCGGCTTATCTGGCGATCGTATTCGGCACCATGGACGTCAACTGGGGACGCGTTGCCGACGGCATTCCGCGCGGCCAGCGGTTCCTGGCATCGTTCTTCCCCCCCGATTTCATCTCCCGATCCGGCGACATTGTCGACGGCATTCTCGAAAGTCTTTGGATCACCATCATCTCGACCGTTGCCGGGATCGCCATTTCGATCCCCGTCGGCCTGGGTGCGGCGCGCAATCTGGCCCCCCGCCCGGTGTATCTGTTTTCCCGCGCGGTGCTAGCGCTTTCCCGGACCTTCCCCGAGATCATCGTCGCGCTTTTCGCCGTCAAGCTGTTCGGGTTCGGCCCGTTCGCCGGGTTCATCGCGCTTTCCGTCGGCACCATCGGCTTTTACGGCAAGCTGCTGGCCGAGGATATCGAGGATATGGACCCGTCGCAGGCCGAAGCGGTCAAGGCGACGGGCGCCGGCTGGTTCCAGTGGCTCAACTATGCCATCCAGCCGCAGGTCATGCCGCGCATGATCGGGCTCGGCATGTACCGGCTCGATATCAATTTTCGCGAATCTGCCGTTGTCGGCATCGTCGGCGGCGGCGGCATCGGCGCGACGCTGCTGACCTCGTTCGACCGTTATGAATTCGATTCCGCAGCGGCAATCCTGCTGGTCATCATCGGCATTGTCATGGCCGTCGAATATTCATCCAGCTACATCAGAAAGTGGGTCCAGTAGCATGCCGGTGCGTGAAACGACGAACAGCAAGGTCTGGCAGCGGCGTGACCGCAAATCGCAGATGTCGATCTGGGCGATACAACTCGGCTGTCTGATGGTGTTCGTGTATTGCTGGGCGCTGGTCTCGGACAAGACAATCTGGGAATTCGTCTACGATGCGCCGCATCAGGCCGCCGATATGGGCTCACGCATGGTGCCGCCGGCATGGGATTACATGGACAAGCTGTGGCTGGCGGTCTGGGACACCATCAACATCGCCACGCTGGGGACGTTAATGGCCGTCGTTCTCGCCTTCCCCATCGCCTTCCTCGCGGCCAGCAACACGACACCGTCCAGGGTATTCATCCGGCCCATCGCACTGTTCATCATCGTCTCGTCCAGATCCATCAACTCGCTGTTGTGGGCGCTGATGCTGGTCACCATCATCGGTCCGGGCGTTCTCGCCGGGGTGCTGGCGATCGGATTCCGTTCCATCGGCTTCTGCGCCAAGCTGCTGTACGAGGCGATCGAGGAAATCGACACCACACAGGTCGAGGCCGTCACCGCCACCGGTGCAAGCGGCCCGCAGATCCTGCATTACGGAATCGTGCCGCAAATCCTGCCCGCGTTTGCCGGCATTTCCGTATTCCGCTGGGATATCAACATCCGTGAATCCACCGTTCTCGGCCTTGTCGGTGCCGGCGGCATCGGTCTGCAGTTGAATGCGTCGATCAACAATGTCGCCTGGACCCAGGTTTCCCTGATCTTGCTGGTCATTTTGGGCACTGTCATCGTCAGCGAGTGGGTCTCTGCGAAAGTCCGCCACGCAATTATTTGACGCCTTGAATACCCGTCCGGAAAGAGGCACGTTCTGCCGCGTGTTGACTCTCTAATGGGAAGGTGATTCCCTGATTCCCACGTTACATCTGATTTCTGAGGACCGTGATATGCGAACCGGCGTTTTCGCCTTCAGCGCTTGGCTTTTCAGCCTTCTGATCTGTGCATCCCCGCTTTTGGCGCAGGGTGTCGAGGTGAATGCCGTCTCATTCGCCGCATTTCCGCGTGGCGAGAATATCACCGTTGAAACCTATGACGATTCCGAAACCGTCTTGAAACTCAAGAAACAGTTTGAAGAAGAGCTTCGTTCTCAGGGCTATACCGTCACGGAAGGGGCGCGGCTGATCCTCAGCTTCGAGACCCAGGATACGTCCGGCAAGTGGAGCGGCGGCGGCCCCAACAGACTGGTTCAGATCGGCAACAGCGAAAATCACACCGGCAAGGACGCCCCCGATGTGCGCCTCAATATATTCGATTCGCAGCGTGGCGGCATTCTGAACCCCAAGCGGGACAAGGGCATCACCCAGATCGCCCCGAGCCAGTTCCGTATCGACGCCACTGTTGAAGACCGGCAGACCGGCAAGCGTCTGTGGCAGGGCTGGAGCGTCACCGACATGATCGCCGGTAGCGAGGAAACCATGCTGCACCGTTCGTTGGTGAAACCGATTGTCGATAACATCGGCAAAACCGTCCGTAGCGAATAAGCCTTCCATACCTCTCCCATCCTTGCCCTTCGCGCGCAAAACCGTTACGAAACGTGCGCGCTTGTGGCATGCTCGGCAGGCTGCGCCGGGGAATTTTCATTTAGGTTTCATTTGATGGCGAAATCGACGGAAAAAGCACTTTTGCCTGCCGGACTGACGGACGGGCTGCCGCCGAATGCGGCGTTCGAGGCCGATGTCCGCGAACGCCTCGTCGCCTCGTTTGTCGGACGCGGTTTCGACCGTGTCGCGCCGCCGCTTGTCGAGTTTGAAGACAACCTGCTGGCCGGCACCGGCGCCGCCATGGCCGAACAGACATTCCGCCTTATGGATCCTGTTTCACAGCGCATGATGGGACTTCGCGCCGATATCACGCCGCAGGCCGCGCGCATTGCGACAACCCGGCTTGCACATGAACCCCGTCCGCTACGTCTTTGTTACGGTGGCGAAGTCCTCCGTATTCGTGGTTCGCAACTGCGCCCGGAACGCCAGTTCAGCCAGGCCGGCGCCGAGCTGATCGGCACCGCCGATCCGCGTGCCGATGCGGAAATGGTGCTGATGGCCGCCGAAACCCTGGCCACACTGGGAATCAAGGACATCAAGGTCGACCTGTGTCAGCCGACGCTGGTGCCGCATGTCATGGCAGCAATGAATATCGTCGGCGAAGATGCCGCCCGTATTCGTGCCGCGCTCGACGCCAAGGACGCTGCCGAGGTCAAGACGCTGTCCGGCGCGCTCGGTGACGAGGCACGCAGCCTTTTCGTCAAATTGCTGGCGGCCTCCGGTCCTTCCGAGGCCGTCGCGCCGAAAATCGCGGAACTCCCGCTTTCCGGCGCTGCGGCCCAGGCGCGCGATACCTTGCTTGAGACCGTGTCGCTGATTGAACGCGCCGACCCCGCGCTCGACCTGACGCTCGATGCCGTCGAAAATCGCGGCTTTGAATACCACTCCGGTGTAACTTTCACCTTGTTTGCGCCCGGCGTGCGCGGCGAACTGGGTTCGGGCGGACGATATGTCGCCGGTCCCAACGATGCCGCCAACCCTTCCGATGGCGAGCCGGCGACCGGGTTCACGCTTTTCCTGGACAGCATCCTGCGTGCCATAAGCGTGCCGCAGGCGGCACCGAAGATCTATCTGCCTGAAGGCACGCCCCGCAGCACGGGCGCCGCGCTCCGCGAAGAGGGTTATCGCACCATTGAAGGGTTTTCATCCGGCGCCGGGGCTGAAGACGATGCCCGGCGTATGAAATGCACACATTTACTGCAGGGTGGCTCACCAAAGCCGCTCGGCAATCTTTAAGTCCGAAGGAGACAGTTCGCATGGCCAATGTTGTCGTGATCGGCTCGCAATGGGGTGATGAAGGAAAAGGCAAAATTGTCGACTGGCTGTCGGAACGCGCCGATGTCGTGGTGCGTTTTCAGGGCGGTCACAATGCCGGCCATACCCTGGTCATCGATGGTGTCACCTATAAACTGAGCCTCTTGCCGTCCGGTATCGTCCGCAAAGGCAAGCTGTCGATCATCGGCAACGGCGTCGTTGTCGATCCGTGGGCGCTGATGAGCGAAATCGAGAAAATCAAGGAACTCGGTGTCCAGGTCAGCCCGGAAAATCTGCGCATCGCCGAAAATGCGGTACTGATCTTGCCGCTTCACAAAAACCTGGATCAGGCGCGCGAGCAAGCGGCCGGCAAAGCCAAGATCGGCACCACCGGACGCGGCATCGGACCGGCCTACGAAGACAAAACCGCCCGCCGTGCGATCCGCGTTGGCGATCTGGCCGACACCGACGTGCTGGCCGACAAGGTCGAGGCCCTGCTGTTCCACCACAACGCGCTGCTGCGCGGCATGGACATGCCGGAAGTCGATGGCGCCCAGTTGCTCAAGGAACTCAATGACATGGCGCCGCTGCTGCTGCCTTATGCGGCGACGGTGTGGCAGGACCTCGATGAGATGCGCCGCAAAGGCAACCGCATCCTGTTCGAGGGTGCCCAAGGCACGATGCTCGACATCGACCACGGCACGTATCCTTTCGTTACATCGTCGAATACCGTCGCCGGCCAGGCCGCCATCGGTTCGGGTCAGGGGCCGGGCGCCATCGATTACGTGCTCGGCATCACCAAGGCATATACGACACGGGTCGGTTCCGGACCGTTTCCAACGGAACTGCTTGATGATATCGGCGAGCGTCTCGGCGAACGGGGCCGTGAATTCGGGGTCGTTACCGGCCGCAAGCGCCGTTGTGGCTGGTTCGATGCCGTTTTGGTCCGCCAGGCCGTCAAGGTCAACGGCATCAACGGTATCGCACTGACGAAACTCGATGTGCTGGACGGCCTTAAGGAACTCAACGTCTGCATCGGTTACGATATCGACGGTCAGAAATTCGATCACCTGCCCGCTTCGACCGTACGACAGAGCCGCGTCACGCCGATTTACGAGACTCTCGACGGCTGGGATGAAAGCACCCAGGGTGCGCGCTCGTGGGCGGATTTGCCGGCAACGGCGATCAAGTACATCCGCCGTATCGAGGAACTGATCGATGCGCCGGTGGCACTGCTGTCGACCAGTCCCGAGCGCGACGACACGATCCTCGTGCACGATCCGTTCGAGGACTAGGGACTAAACCGCGAATTCGGCGACCTTCTTCGGATCCCATTCGATACCGAGGCCGGGACCGCGCGGTGTGACCATGCCGTCTTTGGCGTCATAGGCTTCCCTGAGTAACGGCCGCGCCTTGTCGAGATATTCAAGCCAATGCGCACCGGACGTAGCCGCCAGTGCATGCGCACTGACTTCAACAAAGGCATGGCTAGAGACCGGCAGCCCGGCAGCTTCGGCAAGACCGGCCGCCGACATCCATCCCGTGAAACCGCCGATCTTCATCATATCGGGCATGACGTAATCGCTGGCACCGGCATTGATCGCATTGGTCGCCCCTGCCGGATGCCACCAGTTCTCGCCGGTCTGGACCTTGATTGGGCTTTTCATCCGAACGGCCGCATGCCCGGCCAGATCCTCCGCCGGCACCGGTTCTTCAAGCCAGTAGATATCATACGGTGCCAGGCGCGCCGCATGGCTGAGCGCACTTTGCACGTCAAGCGACTGGTTATAGTCGATCATCAGGTGAACATCCGGGCCGATGACGTCACGCACAGCGGCGACACTGGCCAGATCGGCGGCGAATTCGCCAACGCCGAGCTTGATCTTGATCGCCTTGAAGCCCGCTTTGATGCTGTCTTCAACCAGTCCCAGATCTTCACCGGGGTCGATAAAGCCGAAACTGTCATAGGCCTGGATCGGCTTTTCCTCGCCGCCCAGCAGACGGCACACCGATTTTCCTTCAATTTTGCCGCGTGCATCCCAGATTGCCTGTTCGATGCCTGCGAAATACATCCCCAACAGCCCCTGAATGCCCAGCAGGCGGAACGCAGATTGGAACCTGTCCATTTGTGCCGCCGGGTCGAGCGGCTGGTTCGAAAACATCTCACCGATGCTGCCATGCAGCGCAGCCATCGCGCTCAGCATTTTCGGCGTATAGGTGAAAATATAAGAGGTTCCCGTAATCCCGGCATCCGTATCGACATCGATGAGACACAACGCCGCCCCGGGCAGTGTCCCCGACGCCGTTCGCATGGGCCGGGACAAGGGCACCAGGACCGGGGTCAATCCGATCCGTGTTATCGTGGTCTGTTCTGACATCGCCGCCCCCCTCTTTATACTGCCCGCAAGTGGCTTCCGCCAACCGATCCCAGCCGTTTCCATGTTAACCATACTCCCCGGAAACCAAAGGAAAAGCTTGCGATTTTCAACGTTTACCGATTCAATAGGGCCTCTGGTCAAAGAGAAACGATTTTGACCAAGGTGCCGGTTATGCAAATGTGCATTTCGGCGTAACGTTCTTTAAGGACGCGTGCGATGGCAGAAGAGCCTTTTGACGCGGACGAGATCGATGAAGCGCCTCCCCCGAGGGGCGGTTCGGTAGTTCTTCGTGAGCGCTTTATCATCAACGGTGACAAACCGTTGCCCGGTCTCGACTCGCCCAATGCCAAGGCCTATATGGCGGAAGATCGTCACGATCTGTCGCGCAATCTGTTTGCGCTTGTCTGCACCCCCGGCATTCCGTTGCGTACCCGCGAGATAAGAAAATTCAAGACGTCGCCGGGTGCCGGCATGCTCGAGCTTGTCGATTGGGAAAGCGTTTTCTGGCCGGTCATCGGTCAACGGACCATGATCATCGTCTATGAACGCCCGATGGGTGGGCGGGTCATCGATCAGATCCGGAGCGGACAAGCCCGCATCACCGAATATGACATCCCGCGCAAGATCATTCAGCCGATCGTCGAGGGTCTTCGGCATATCAAAACGCTGAACACCGCTCATCGCGCGCTACGTCCTGAAAACATCTTCTTTCTCGACGAAGATCTTCAGGAAATCGTCCTCGGCGATTGCGTGACCGCGCCTGAGGGTTTCGATCAGCCGCTGATGTACGAGCCGCTTGAACGCGCGCTCGCCAGCAGCCCGGCCGGGCGCGGCACCGGTTCTACGACCGATGATTTGTATGCGCTCGGCGCATCAATTGTTGTGCTGACACTGGGCACCAATCCGATCGAGCGCATGAAGGGCGAAGACCTTTTGTTTCGGCGCACAAATCTCGGCAGCTATGCCGCCGTATGCGGCAATGCGCGGATTCCGATGTCGCTGCTTGAACCGCTCCGCGGCCTGTTGTCCGACAACCCTACTGAACGCTGGGGTCTGGATGAAATTTCAAATTGGCTAAACGGACTCAAACAGACGCCGCAGCAGAAGAAGCCAGCCCGCAAAGGAGATACGCCGCTTCGCTTCGGCGGACGCGACCACACCAACGTGCGGACCATCGCACACGCCTTTAACCGGCAGATTCCCGAAGCCGTGAAGGCGCTCAAGGACGAGACTTTTCATGCATGGCTGAAACGCTCCGCCGGCGAGGGCGACTTGTCGGAAGCCCTCAAGGGCTATGTCGATACGGCGAACTTTCACAAGGATGACCATCAGGGAACCGATGAATATCTGGTGGCACGGTGCTGTGCGGCGATGGACCCGCACGGGCCAATCCGCTACAAGGGCGTTTCCGTCTACCTCGACGGGTTTGGGCCGATGCTGGCCATGGAAGTTATCCGGGACGGGAACGTTCAGGTGCTGACGGAAATCATCAACAAGGATATCTATCAGTTCTGGGTCGGCGATCGCGCCGTGTTCCTCGACTCGCTTGAAATCGCACAAATGTTCGCGCAAATGAAGGTCTGGTTGAACACCAACGAGGCCGGCCAGGGGCTGGAGCGCTGCCTGTATGAACTCAATACCGGTTTAGCCTGCCAAAGCCAGCACATCATCGAAGACGGCATCATCTTCATCGAAGATCTGTTACCCGCCCTCGACCGGGCGGCCAATCATGCCGATAGCCACTCCAAGCCCGTCGACCGGCATGTTGCCGCGTTCATAGCGGCCCGCTTCAACGAGGATATTCTGCCGCATTTGCGCGCACTCGCAGCGCCGAAAGAAAGCACATCCATAATCGGCATGCTGAGTTTACTCGCCTTTCTTCAATGGAAGCTGAAAACCGAACCCGTTTTCGGACTCACGAGTTGGATCGGCGGACTGCTCGGCCCGGCGATCAATGCCTATCATAGCCGCACCATGCGTCGGGATCTGGAGAAAGAAATTCCAAAACTGGTCAGGCGCGGCAGTCTGCCGGACATGTTCGATCTGATCGACAACGCCGAAAAACGACGTGAAGATCAGGACGGTTACGCCGACGCCGTGGATGAATATGCCATCTGCGCGCAGGAAATCATGGAAATCGAAGGCAGCGGAAACGAACTGACGGAAAAGGCAGAAAAAACCGGTCAGAAAACAGCCGCAACGATTTCGATCATAACCACCATGATTGCGGTGACGATCATGTTCTTCTCGGAAATCTTGTAAGGGAGCCGGGAAACATCATGCGCGTTATAGTCTGGTCCCTGCTGATTTTTGCCCTGCTGCTGATCGTTGCGCTGCCGACGGTTATGCTGATCGCCTTTGCCATGCTACCGACGATTGTCGCAGTCATCATCGACCGGACCGAGGAACGTTCCGCGGCATTCTGCGTCGGCGGCCTTAATTTCTGCGGCATGTTCCCGTATCTGATGGACCTCTGGTTCGGCGATCATGACCTTGGTCAGGCAATCCAGATCCTCACCGATGTCTTCGCATTGGCCGTCATGTACGGCGGCGCATGTATGGGCTGGATGCTCTATCTGTCATTACCGCCGGTCATCGCGTCGTTTATTCAGGTCATGTCGGAACGGCGACTGGAACAGCTTCGCAAAACACAACGTCAAATCCTCGATGAATGGGGCGATGAAGTGATCACCGATGCAGACCTAGGCGGTGACGGTCTGACTCCTCAGCAACCTGCCGACGAGAAAGTACCGGCGGCCGCCTAGCCTCTAAAGCGCGACCGGCAATATCAAATAAGCAGCCGTTCCCCTGCCTTCTTCGCTTTCCAACCGGAATTCCGCATGCATCGGAGCCGCCAGTGAAGCGGCGACCGGCTAACCAAGGCCCATGCCTTGCTCTTTCCGGGTCAGCTCGTTTTAGACCTGCAGCTTGAAAACTATTGATTCTGCGGCTTTTCCCCAGGCACCTCGCAATCGCCCCCTTGACCCCGGCGCCGATAAGCCGCAACATCATGGCGTAATTTGTTCCGCGGGGAGCCTTGGTTGACAGGGCTGAGAGTCCGCCTGATCGCAGCCTTATGCAGCGAAACGGCGGTGACCCGTCGAACCTGATCCGGGTGACACCGGCGTAGGGATCGGAACGTTAAACCCGTTCTTCCTTCCTGAAACCGTCCCGGGTCTCCTGATTTATTGGAGAGGATCCCCAGGATGAACGTTATACGCAAACCCGCCAATGCCGACGTGACACACGGTCCGCTGCCGGCGTCCGAAAAAATATATATCCAGGGCGAACGCCTGGGCGGCGTCGGTGTGCCGATGCGCCGCATTCATGTGCATGAAAGCGCCAACGAAGAGCCGCTGACGGTTTACGACACGTCCGGCATTTATACCGATCCCAATGCGCATATCGACATCGACACCGGTCTGCCGCGTATTCGCGAGGCATGGATCGAAGCACGCGGCGATACCGAGAGCTATCAGGGCCGCGATATCAAGCCGGAAGACAACGGCAATGTCGGCGACGACAAGCTGGTGCCGCAATTCCCGACCGCGAATGCGCCGCGCCGTGCCAAGAAAGGCGTCAAATCCATCTCGCAGATGGCTTATGCACGCCAGGGTATCGTCACGCCTGAAATGGAATACGTGGCGATCCGTGAAAACCTGCTACGCGACCTGTCGCCCGAGGAAGCCGCCAAGCTGAAGGCCGAGGCCGAGCGCTGGGGGGCGGAAATTCCCGACGTGGTGACGCCGGAATTCGTCCGCGACGAAGTTGCGCGCGGCCGTGCCATCATCCCCAACAACGTCAACCACCCGGAAACCGAGCCGATGGCCATCGGCCGCAATTTCCTGGTCAAGATCAACGCCAACATCGGCAACTCCGCCGTCACCTCGTCGGTCGCCGACGAAGTCGACAAGATGGTGTGGGCGATCCGCTGGGGTGCCGACACCGTCATGGACCTGTCGACGGGCCGCAACATCCACAACATCCGCGACTGGATCATCCGCAATTCGCCGGTGCCGATCGGCACCGTGCCGATCTATCAGGCGCTTGAAAAAGTCGAACGCGCCGAGGACCTGACCTGGGAAATCTATCGCGACACGCTGATCGAACAGTGCGAACAGGGCGTCGACTATTTCACCATCCACGCCGGCATCCGCCTCAAGCACATTCACCTCACGGCAGACCGGGTCACTGGCATCGTCAGCCGCGGCGGCTCGATTATTTCGCAGTGGTGCCTGGCGCATCACAAGGAAAGCTTCCTGTATGAGAAGTTCGACGAGATCTGCGACATCCTTGCCGCCTATGACGTCGCGTTCTCGCTGGGTGACGGGTTCCGCCCCGGTTCCGGCGCCGATGCCAACGACGCGGCACAGTTCGCCGAGCTGGAAACACTGGGCGAACTGACCAAGATCGCCTGGGCCAAGGACGTGCAGGTGATGATCGAAGGCCCCGGCCACGTGCCGATGCACAAGATCAAGCTGAACATGGAAAAGCAGTTGGACGTCTGCGGCGAAGCCCCTTTCTACACGCTGGGCCCGCTCGTCACCGACATCGCGCCGGGTTACGACCACATCACTTCGGGGATCGGTGCCGCCATGATCGGCTGGTACGGCACGGCGATGCTGTGTTACGTGACCCCGAAGGAGCATCTGGGCCTACCTGATCGCAACGACGTCAAGGAAGGCGTGGTCACCTACAAGATCGCGGCGCACGCCGCCGATCTGGCCAAGGGCCATCCGGGTGCGGCGGCGCGCGACGATGCACTTTCGCGCGCACGGTTCGAGTTCCGCTGGGAAGACCAGTTCAACCTCGGTCTCGATCCCGACCGGGCGCGTGACTTTCACGACCAGACCCTGCCCAAGGACGCGCACAAGACGGCGCACTTCTGTTCCATGTGCGGGCCGAAATTCTGCGCCATGGAGATCACCAACCTTGTGCGCGACTACGCCAAGGACGGCATGGAGGAAATGTCGAAGAAGTTCGTCGACGAAGGCGCCGAGCTTTACAAGGAAGAGTACAAGGACGAAGCCGCCAAGGTCGCGGCGTCCGGCGACGACGACTGATCACGAACCGGTTAGATCGATCAAGCCCTCATCCTGAGGAGCCCCTAAAGGGCGTCTCGAAGGATGGGGGCTTTTTCATGCTGGCCCCGACATCGCCTCCGCTGCAGCAACACCCTCGCCGCCGAAACGCGTACACAGCCCACCGATCAGCAGACCGACCACGGCGCCTTCAAGCAGCAGCCAGTAAACCGAACTCCATACGCTTTCCGGTCCGAAACCCGCCGTCATCATGGCGCTCAGGTCGGTATGCGCGATCAGCACGATCAGCAGGTTCATCCATGCGCCGACCAGGGGTGCGCGGAACCACCACGGCATCGGTATATGCAGCACCGGGTGCCAGGTGACGACGCCGAACACGGCGATCATCCCGCCGACGGTCGCGTACCAGAACAGGAAACCGACGCGCAGATGCATGCCGACTTCGGGCCAGAACCACGGCAGCGCAAAAAAGCCGATGATGCCGAGCACGAAGCCGACACCCTTGCCGATGACGATGCGCGTGAACAAAGACGGATTGCCGAAAAGCATGTCGCCCTCCTTTGTCATATGTAAGACCTTTGATTGTAGGCTATCACACATGCGACAAAAGAGCGCATTGAGAGCGGATCAATTCCCCCTCACCTGTCCTCTCCCCCACTTCGTGGTGGAGAGGGACTCACGCATTCACGCACGTTTTTACTATTCCCTCTCCCCCTTCTAGGGGGAGAGGTTAGGTGAGGGGGTGATCTAATCAGGCCGCCTGAAACGCCGCCTTGAACCTGACCCGGCATTCGGCCGGGTTCATGTTACGTTTGAACTTGGTCGGCTCACCGGCCATGACGCGAAGCCACAGAAAGCGCGGACCGTCGCCGGACTTGACGAATTCGGCGGCGTCCTTGAGCCCGGCGTCGGTTGAGACCGTCAGGACATTCTCGATCCCGAAGCCGTCGGCGACCTTTGCCAGGTTGGTACGCACCGACGTGTGCCCGTCCTGACCGCCGGTCTCCCCGTGCCCGCCGTTATCGACACAGACGATGGTCAGATTCTTCGGCGCCTGGCTGGCGATGGTCGCCAGCGAGCCGATGTTCATCATCATCTCGCCGTCACCGGCAATGACGACCACGTCGCGCTCAGGTGCGCCCAGCGCCATACCGAGCCCCATGGTCATGGACGCGCCCATGCAGCCGGCCATGGTGAACATATTCGCCCCGTCGCCCGTCAGCGCAGCAGCATCGCGGGCCGGCCCGGCAAGGCCGGTCACGAACAGGTAATCGTCCGGGTTCGGGAAAATCTGCGGCAGTGCGCCGACACGGTTCAGTGTTACTTCGGTCATTCTATCATTCCCCCTCAAAAGCCCTTGGCGCCCAGGAACTTCTGGCTCAGCACAAGTGCGGCCGACTTCCCTGCCCTGAAAACGGTATCCAACGCTGCCGTTGCGGCACCTTCGAGCTCGTCGGCGCGTTCCACCTTGAATACCAGCACGCCCATCGCTTCGAGGATCGGTTCCACCGCCTCGCCCATCGGGTACTGCCAGGGGTTTTGCTCGCCGTAATCGCCGCGCATGGAAACGAACATGAAGACCGGAAAATTCCCGCCCTTCACGAACGACAGAAAGTTGGGGCAGTTGCCGACGCCGGACGATTGCATCATCAGCACCGCTTTTTCGCCGACCAGGTCGGCGCCCGCGGCCAGCGACACGCCCTCTTCCTCGGTCGTCAGCAGCACCGTCCGGGTTTCGTTATCTTCATCGGCGAGTTCGACCATGCGCGCATTGCCCGCGTCCGGGATATAGCTGAACAAACGGACGCCCGCGTCCTTGAACTGCTTGAATAAGTTCCGCGACCATTGATCGTGCGGGTGCACGCTTCCGTCCATAAATATAGCCCTCCCAAGGCTGATGTCGGCTGATTGATCCGTAAGACTGGCCCTTACGTTAGCGCGCCCAGAAGATTTCGCAATCCACGATCTGCGTGATAATCTGAAAACACCGCATGAAAGGAGGCCGATATGCGCCTGTTTGCACTGTCCGTACTTTTTGCCGTGACCCTTGTGGCAATCATGTCCCCCCACTCCGATACACGCGCCCAATCGACGAGCGATCCGAACGTCTGCTTCAAGACCTGCATCGAAACCTATGGGGCCAGCAAGAAGCAGGCCTGCGCACTGCAATGCGGCTTCGGCAAGGGTGCCACAAGCGGCGGACAGGGCCGCGACTGCGGCTCCATTTACAAGAAATGCCTCGCGCAGTGCGGCGGCAACAGCAGTTGCAAAAACCAGTGCCGCAAGCAACGAACCCAGTGCTTCTAGAATAAAGTCTACTTCGCCGACATCATGGCCCGGCAGCGGGCTGCCAGTTCACCTTCGGATGCGTCCGTCAGCGGCTTGCCGTTGAAGGTCATCTCACCGGTATTGATGTTAAATCGCACCGTGCCGACATTCAGGCTCATCCCTGAACTTTTGGCGACCGTTTCCGCCGCCGCCAGCGCTGCCGTGTCCGCAGCCGCTGAATCCGCCGCTGCCTGCGTTGCGGTCTCGTTGGCCTCGGTTGCCGTAGCATCGGGGGCATAGCCGATCGCCTCGGCTGCTGCCTTGGCGGTCTGTGCCGCGCTCAATGCCGTTGAAACGTCATCCGATGTCGCCGCCGTCTGTGCTGCGTCATACGCGGTTTGCGTCGCTGCCAGACCCGCCTCGGCGGTCTCTGCCGCCGCGGCAAGGGCGGCATCGTCCGGGGCTGCGGCTGCTGCGGCCACGGCGGCGTCATATACCGTCTCTGCACCGGCCAGGGACAGCGCCGCCGAATCGACAGCCGCATTGGTCGCGGCGACCGATCGTTCGGCGGCAATCGCAGCGGCCTTGTCTGCCGCCAATTGCTCTTCCGGGCCATCCAGATAAGCCGTCAGATCCTTGGTAATATTGAACTCGAAGACATCGGGCAGCGGGATTGTGAAGCCACCGCTGGCATCCGCCGGCACGACCGGATTGCCGCGAACATCGACCCCGGGCTTATAGGCGACATCGGCACTGGCCTGATGACGCACGATGCGCTGACAGTCGCGCTTGGTGATTCGCACCTTCGGCGCGGCCGGCACCGTATCGCCCTTGGTTACGGCTTCCGGCGCACCGTCCGCCGTCTGCGCCTGCACGCCGGTAACGG
The DNA here is from genome assembly GCA_021555105.2 of Thalassospiraceae bacterium LMO-JJ14. NCBI lineage: Bacteria > Pseudomonadati > Pseudomonadota > Alphaproteobacteria > Rhodospirillales > Thalassospiraceae > Thalassospiraceae bacterium LMO-JJ14. Next base: position 1,573,621 of record CP134604.1, on the reverse strand, counting down.
CTGAAAGCATGCATGCCAGCAGTGCTGCCCGTGATACGGCGCCCGAAAATCCCGAATATCTGCGATTTATCGGCAAAATCGCGCTCTCCTCTTGCAAACCGCCATTGTCCGGCGATTCCGTATCGAAATGGTTAACAATCCGTCAACCATCTCCTCTTTCCTTTTCGGGAGCGATCCGGTATCAGACCTCATGTCCGACATTCTCGCCCAGCATGACCATATTCTGATCGTCGATTTCGGCTCGCAGGTGACGCAACTCATCGCGCGCCGGGTCCGGGAATCAGGGGTCTATTGCGAAATTCATCCGTTCAATCAGATCACTGCCGAAAGCCTGACGGCATTCGCGCCCAAAGGTATCATCCTCAGCGGCGGCCCGGCCAGCGTGCACGAGGCGACGACGCCGCGCGCGCACGACGCCGTGTTTGCGCTGGGTGTGCCGGTGTTCGGTATCTGCTATGGCGAACAGACCATGGTGCAGCAGATGGGCGGCCAGGTTCAGCCCTCGACGCACCGCGAGTTCGGCCGCGCCTTCGTGGAAATCCAGAAGGACTGCTGCCTGTTCGAGGGCATCTGGAAACCCGGCGAGCGGCATCAGGTGTGGATGAGCCACGGCGACCGTATCGATGCGATCCCGGACGGCTTCGACGTGGTCGCAACGTCGGACGGCTCGCCGTTCGCGATCATCGCCGACGAGGCACGCAAACTTTACGGCGTGCAGTTCCACCCGGAAGTCATGCACACACCGGACGGCGCCAAGCTTTTGAATAACTTCACGCACAAGATTTGCGGCGCGTCCGGCGACTGGACCATGGCGTCCTTCAAGGACGAGGCGATCCAGAAAGTCCGCGATCAGGTCGGCAGCGGCCGTGTCATCTGCGGGTTATCGGGTGGCGTCGACAGTTCCGTCGTCGCGGTCCTGTTGCATGAAGCCATCGGCGATCAGTTGACCTGCGTCTTTGTAGACCACGGCCTGATGCGCGCCAACGAGGCCGACGAAGTGGTGTCGCTGTTCCGCGATCATTACAACATTCCGCTCGTGCACCGGAACGCCGAAGAACTTTTCCTGGGCGAGTTGGACGGGGTCTCCGATCCGGAAATCAAACGCAAGACCATCGGCAAACTGTTCATCGACGTCTTTGACGAAGAAGCCAAGGCTGTCGGCGGCGCGGATTTCCTGGCGCAGGGCACGCTGTATCCGGACGTGATCGAGTCGGTCTCGTTCACCGGCGGGCCGAGCGTCACCATCAAGTCGCACCATAATGTCGGCGGGCTGCCGGAACGCATGAACATGCAACTGGTCGAGCCGCTGCGCGAACTTTTCAAGGACGAGGTCCGCGCGCTCGGCCGTGAACTGGGTCTGCCCGACAGCTTCGTTGGGCGGCATCCGTTCCCGGGCCCGGGTCTGGCGATCCGCGTGCCGGGTGTCATCACCAAAGATCGGCTCGATATCCTGCGCGCCGCCGACGTGATCTATCTCGACGAGATCCGCCGCGCCGGGCTGTACGACACCATCTGGCAGGCTTTCGCCGTGCTTCTGCCGGTGCAGACCGTCGGCGTCATGGGCGATGCCCGAACATATGATTTCGTCTGTGCGTTGCGCGCCGTGACCTCGACCGACGGCATGACGGCGGACTACTATCCCTTCGATCACGAGTTCTTGGGCCGCGTCTCCAGCCGCATCGTCAACGAGGTCAAAGGCATCAACCGCGTCGTTTATGACGTCACCTCGAAGCCGCCCGGCACCATCGAGTGGGAGTGATCCGGCGGCCCTGACGGCAAGGCCGGCGCGGGCATCAGGAGGCTGGCATGATTTACCTCATCACAGGTCTCGCAACTTTCTTTGTCGTGCATGCGTTCCCCTGGTTTCCGGCATGGCGCAGCGCCGCCCGCGAGAAACTCGGCGTATCTGTCTACATCACGATCTTTGTCCTGTTCTCGCTCGGCAGTCTCGCCCTGATCGTTCTGGGTTATGCGACGACCGAGCGCGCCCACCTTTGGGCTGCACCGGCATGGGGACGAACGCTTGCCTATATCGCGGTTCCGCTCGCGGTGACGCTGGTGATCAGCGCCTATGGCGGCACCAACATCCAGCGCCTGACGGCGCATCCGCTATCGTGGGGCATCGGTCTCTGGGCAGCGGTGCACCTGCTCAACAACGGCGATCTGCCGTCGCTGCTGATGTTCGGTGTTTTTCTGATTTATGCAGCGGTTGCAGGTGTCGCGGAGGGACGGAAGGGCGTGCAAAAAGTAACGATGCGCGCGCCGCTGTGGCGCGATGCGCTGGCGCTCGTGATCGGCGGCGCCGTCGCTGCGGCGATTGCGCATCTGCATGAAAACCTGTTCGGAGTCAGTGTGTTATGAAAGCCGTTCTGCAGCGCGTCCTGGAAGCATCGGTCAAAGTCGACGGCGAAACCGTCGGCGAAATCGCAAACGGGATCGTCATTCTGTTCTGCGCCGAGCGCGGTGACAGCGACGCCGACGCCATCCAGTTTGCGCATAAAGCTGCAAAATTGCGCATATTTTCCGATGAGAACGGCAAAACCAACCTCGATATTAACGAAGTTAAGGGCAAAATCCTCGCCATCAGCCAGTTTACCCTGGCCGCGCAGTGGCGGAAGGGAAACCGCCCCGGATTTTCCGCCGCCGAGACCCCCGAGCGCGCCAAACAGCTTTACGAATTATACTGCGACACGCTTCGAGAAGACGGTATTGCCGTCGAGACCGGAATCTTCGCCGCCGAGATGAGAGTTGCACTGATCAACGACGGCCCGTTCACCCTCGTCATGGATAGCCGCGACTAGCACGCGGCGGGATCGCGGAAATTTTCCGCCGTTAGCCCATCCGCTCGCGGAGCAGCGCCAGCAACTGACGGAGGTCGCGTTCCATCGCCGGCTGCGGCCCCTTGAGGTTTTGGCGGAACACCGCGCGCATCGCCAGGATGTGCACCTTGACGATTTCCGATTCCCGGACCCCGAGTTTCTTCCTGCCTTCGAGGAACTTGCACAGCGAATCGCCGATCGTCGAGATCAGCTGGAAACCGAAGCTGCCGCCCTCGCCGCGGATGCCGTGCGCGATTTCATACATTTCCGCGATCTGAGCGGACTCACTGCCCGCCTTATGCTGCTCCTGAAACGCCTTCCACAGCGCCGAAAGATCGTCCACGGCCCAGCCCTGATAATTGTCCATCAGGTCCTCGGCGGCATTCAGGGCGCGCAGGATCGCCTGCTCGGGTTCCGGTCCGCCGGTTTTCTTGACCTTGCGTCTGAGCCGGTCGGGCGGCTGGAATTTCTGCGGTCGGTTGGCCATGTGGGGGTCAGTCCTTTTCCGCCTTACTGCGCATCACGGCGGCGTTCAGTGCCCATGTACGGCTCGGTTCGGCGCCGGGCGCGGCGGTCGGGTCCGAAAAACTCCCCGACGCGGACAAACGGACGCTGATCGTCGATCACCGTGCACAGTCTGCGATACAGAGCTGCTGCCGAAATCGGTTTGGCGAGGAACGCCGTCACGCCCGCATCGCGGGCCTGCTTGACGCGATGAAGCTCTGTGAAGCCGGTCAGCATGATAACAGGAAGATACGGGTTCGGACTGTCCAAATCCATACGGATCTGCTTCACCAGGTCGAGACCGTCCGTCGGCGGCATGCGCCAGTCGGTAATGACGATGTCCGGCTCTTCATTCTTGACCTCGTCGTATGCCTCGTTGGCATCCGCGGCCTCGAACATTTCCTTGACCCCGAAGCCGAGCAGGAAGCTCTTGATCAGCGAGCGCATGGGCCTGCTGTCATCGGCAACCAGAACCTTTAATGTTTCGAAGTCGTAGCCTGACATTAAACTCTCAGAATCCCCACGGCGCCGTCAGCATATCACCTAGACACCCGTTATTCACGCCATACCCGCACCCTGTGGATGCTTTGTATGGCGAAATGAAGCGCGCACCCTATATAAAGGGGGCCCCAACTGCAACGCGAGAACGCCATGCGCAGCCGCCAGCCCGGTCCGGGCCCAATGACCAGAACCGGTGAATGGACGACCGTCAAAACCCTGCTGCCCTATCTTTGGCCGAGCGGCGAGACGGGTTTACGCGTGCGCGTCGTCGTCGCCATGGTTTTGTTGATCGCGGCCAAGGCAACGAACGTCTCGGTGCCTATATTTTACAAACAAGCTGTCGATATCCTGACAGCCGGCGGGAAAGTCGATATCGCCATCAGCGTACCGGTCGCGTTGATCGTCGGATACGGCATCTGCCGCGTCGCCGCGATGGCGTTCGGCGAGCTGAGAGACGCCGTTTTCACCCGCGTCGCGCAGCGCGCCATCCGTCAGGCCGGGCTCAAGACCTTCCGTCACCTGCACCATCTGTCGATGCGGTTTCATCTCGAACGCAAGACCGGCGGTGTGGCGCGCGCCGTCGAGCGCGGCACCAGCGGCATCGAATTCCTGCTCCGCTTCATGCTGTTCAACGTGCTGCCGACGATCCTCGAAGTCGTCATGGTCTGCGGCATCCTGTGGAAACTTTACGGCTTTGCCTATGCGGCGCTGACGCTGGGCGTGCTCAGCGTCTACATCGCCTGGACGCTGTTGGTCACGGAATGGCGGCTGAAGTTCCGCCGCGCCATGAACGAGACCGACAGCGAGGCCAATACCCGCGCCATCGACAGCCTGCTCAACTTCGAGACCGTCAAGTATTTCGGCAACGAGGATCACGAGGCCGGCCGCTTCGATCAGGCCTTGCAGGCATACGAGCGCGCCGCCGTCAAAAGCGGCACCTCGCTGGCGTTTTTGAATATCGGCCAGGCGGTCATCATCACCATCGGCGTGACGGCGGCGATGATCATGGCCGGCTACGGCGTCGCCGACAAATCCATGAGCGTCGGCGATTTCGTTTTGGTCAATTCGTACCTGATCCAGATATTCATGCCGCTCAACTTCCTCGGCTTCGTGTACCGCGAGATCAAGCGCTCGCTGACCGACCTGGAAGCGATGTTCGAACTGCTGCGCGAGCCGGGCGAGATCACCGACGCCCCCGACGCTCGCCCGCTTAAAGACGGGCCGGGACGGATCGACTTCGATCATGTCGATTTCGCCTATGACCAGCGCCGGGCGATCCTCAAGGATGTCTCGTTTACCGTGCCGGCCGGCAAGAAGCTCGCCATCGTCGGCCCGACCGGGTCCGGCAAGTCGACGATCTCGCGCATCCTGTACCGCTTTTACGAGGTCGACGGCGGCGCGGTTAAGATAGACGGCGAGGATATCCGCGACGTCACACAGAAAAGCCTGCGCGCCGCCATCGGCGTGGTGCCGCAGGACACGGTGCTGTTCAACGACACGATCTTTTACAACATCGCCTATGGCGCGCCGGGCGCATCCCCCGCCGCCGTCGAGAATGCAGCCCGTCAGGCGCACATTCACGATTTCATCATGAGCCTGCCCGACGGCTATCAGTCCAAGGTCGGCGAGCGCGGCCTGAAACTGTCGGGCGGCGAGAAGCAGCGCGTCGCCATTGCGCGCACCATCCTCAAGGACCCGCGTATTCTGGTCTTCGACGAGGCGACCTCGGCGCTGGACTCGCGCACCGAGCAGGACATTCTCGCCAGCTTCAAGGATGTCTCCGCCGACCGCACCACCCTGACCATCGCGCACCGGCTGTCGACCGTGATCGACGCCGACGAGATTCTCGTGCTTCAGGATGGTGCAATCGTCGAGCGCGGCACGCACCCGGTACTACTGAAGCAGGACGGCACCTACACGGATATGTGGCAGCGCCAGCAGCAGGCGCGCGAAGCCGAGGCGAAGCTGGACGAACTCGGGACTGGGGACTAGCCCCCCTCACCTGTCCTCTCCCCCGCTGCGCAGGGGAGAGGGACTCACGCATACACGCCCAGTTCCGCTCATATCCCTCTCCCCCTTTCAGGGGGAGAGGTTAGGTGAGGGGGTATTTGGCTTGAAGCGCCTGCAGCACCAGATGCATCGCCCCTTCAAGCTCATGCAGAACCTGATCGTTTCGAAGGCGTAGAACGCGATACCCCATGTTCCGGAGATAGCTGTCCCGCCGCGCATCGTACACCAATTGATGATCGTGACTTTTCCCATCGATTTCGATGACAAGGCACTTTTCTGCACACAAAAAGTCGACGATATAAGGGCCGATCGGGACCTGTCGGCGGAATTTGAAACCCTTCAGTCCCCGTGCGCGCAACACGGCCCAGACTTTCCGTTCGGGTGGTGTCATGTCACGGCGCAGACGGCGCGCTCTGCTGAATGCTGTGTCCATGAACTGAGCTATGCGAGGTGTAGAGCGGTTTTTGACAACATCCGCTCATTTTGTTCTCCTCTCCCTCCCAAGGGAGAGGGGCCGTGCCAAGCGATCAGTTGGTTTGCCTGGCCCGGATGGCGGCAAGGGTTTCCCGTGCCGTGGCTTCGGAACTGCCGCCATATTCAACGGCTTTCAGAGCGGCTTTTTCAGCCGCTTCAAGCGCGCCTTGCAGCATTAGAACATGCGCCAGGTTGTTCAACGCCACGGCATTGTCCGGCTGACGACGCACTGCCGCTTGCAGACTGCTCGCAGCATCCTGCAGACGGCCTTGCACTATTAATATATTTGCAGCGGCAATTAGCGGCGCTGAGGCATTGGGCCAATGACCGGCCGCCACGCTAAAAGCGGTCAGGGCGTCCGTTGGCTTTCCTGCCCGCTCAAGCCCGAGGGCTTCGTGCAACCATGCAGAAAGGGATGTGTTTTCGGGGATGGGTCCCTCTGGTCCAACGACGACGACCCCCCAGAACTCGGCGCGGCGCCAGGTGTGCTCGAAGGTCGTCATTGGCATTACCTGCCGGCGTGTCGTGCCGGAGCGCAGCACTACGGTTTCCGCGGGCAGATCAAAACCGACCAGGACGGCGTAATGCCATTGCGGCACAAGTTCCAGTGCCAGATTTTGTAAAATCAAAACCGGCCGCCCATGGGCGATGTTCATGAACGCCTCGCCCATGTCATGGACGGGCAATGCAAGTCGGCCCTGACGGCGCGTCCCGGTAAGTATTTCTGTTTGCAGGGTGCCTTGCCGGCCCGGTGTATAGATGCTTTTTGCAAGGTCTTCGGGATTGATCTCAAGACCCGATGTATTCAATACGGTCGCGAGTGCCGCAGGTCCGCAGAAGTACTGCGTTTGTGCAAAAAACGGCACATCGGTCAACTCGGCGAATGCGGGCAGACCTTGCGGCGGTGACGCCGTGAGTTGTTCAGTCATGGGCGTCGCCGCACAACCTCCCAACGTCACCAGCATCACCAGTACCGCAATGAACCGTATCTTATAATTGTAACGTCGCATTGGCCGTAGATACTCAGGTCGGGTTCGCCGAACCTTTGTTGGTCCAACCGAACACACTGGTAAAGCCGAGCAAATCGGTAATCAGCAGAATAATGAAGATCAGAACGATTGCACCGATGATGCCGCCAATAGCGCCCTGCCCTGCTGGTGAACTTTTAATTTCGTTCGCAAGCTTGGCAACTTCGACATCGCTAAGCGCAGCGACACGAAGATTGGCTTCGTCGGCGTTGACACCGAGCTGCTCGAACTGCGCGCGCACATCGGCACGGCTCATAAAGTCATTCACGAGATCGCGGTCGCCCTGCACTGTTTGCTGTTCAACAACCTGATTATTATTAACAAGTGCGGCGCTCACCGGAACGATCGGCATTAACGTCACACTGAATGCCGTGATGATGGCGATCGCAACTGCTTTAAACCTAAATTTTTTCGAAACCATTTTTGTTATCTCCGTTTATATAAATGCGCATTATCGGCGGTAGGTTTACCACCGGGATCGTGCCGTCACGCCATGTACTGCCGCGTGAGGGTGTCATTTTAGAAATGCAAGCTCGAGAACCGGAGCCGTCAAACAACCAAGGCGGACAGCGGGATATCTCGTTTTAGAAAATCAAGAGCGATAGAAATAAAGGCCGGGCCACGCATGAATACTTCGACCAAGTCAGCAAATGTAGCACAATTCCTGTTTTACAGAAAGCTTTCTTGTTTATTAGTTTAATTATTTTGTTAGATTTTTCACAAAATATTTAATTATTAAAATAGTAATTCGTACTTATTCTTTTATTTTTATAACGTGTGCAATATTGAACATCGCCGACACTTGCGTTGTTGTAGTGATAATGCACTTCCCTGCCTGGAAAAGAAATTTTAGCCGCGCCCGGCAAAAAGAGGCGCGGCCAGCAATCTTATGTCATCTCAGAGAGGATGAATTGAATGAAATCGATTAAATATCTATCCGTTATCGCCCTTGCCTCCGTACTCGGCGCCTGTGCCGCACCGACGCCCCAGGATCTTAACGTCTCGCAGGTACGCGGGCTGCAGGACAAGGGCAATGAGTTCCATGCCGCGCTGCACCGTGATTACACGGCCCTCGCGCAGAGCGAATTGGACGAAGCGGATCGCGGGGATACAGACTACTTCAACACCAAAGCACGCCAGGCCGCAGCCAACGGCAATGTTCTACCGACCAGGATGGATGAGCGCAGCATTCCGAGTGCATATGTCAACGAACTGGCACAAGCACGTGGCAACCTGATGCGGGCATTGGATGCCGGCGCCGCGACACGCGCCCCGTTACCGAGTGCACGCGCGCAGACCCAGTTCGATTGCTGGATGCAGGAACAGGAAGAAAATTATCAGCCCGACGATATCGCGGCATGCCGCAAAGGGTTCCTGACGGCCCTCAACCAGACCAATGCGATACTCGCCGCCGTCGTCAAGCCGATGGTGCAGCCGAAAGCCGCAGCAGCCCCGGCACCGGCCCCGAAGCCACTTATCGAAATAGCCACCTACACGATTTATTTCGACCACAACAGTTCATCGCTGAACAGCAAGGCCCTTGCGATGAATAATGAAATAATCGCTGCGATCAAGAACACAAAAGCAACCAGTGTCACGGTCAACGGTTATACCGACCGTTCCGGGACCAATGCCTATAACAGGCAGCTCGCGGAACGACGCACCGCGACCGTCACCGACGCCATCGTGGCATCCGGCATCAAGCCGAAGGTCGGTTACCAGTCGTTCGGTGAAACCCGCTCCGCCGTGAAGACCGCTGACGACACCCAAAATTGGGCAAACCGCCGTGTCGTGGTTATCTTGCAGAAATAATCCTGCACGCTACACACACCAAGCCTGAATTGACGGCGCCGGATTAAAACCCGGCGCCGTTTTTCAATGCTAAAACCGCTTCTAATCGTGAACGATGATATTCAACAACGCCGAGTGAACCTTGAGTTCGCCGTTGTACTCGATCAGGCCGAGCTTGCGGAACTTGTTCATGAAGAAGTTGACGCGGGCGCGTGTCGTGCCGACGGTTGCCGCCAGGTCTTCTTGACTGACCTTCGGGACGACTGTCTCCAATCTCCCTTCCTTGCCGAAATTCGCCAACAGCAGCAGCGCCCGCGCCAGACGCTTTTCACTGGAATTGAACAACTGGTCGACCAGATCGGCTTCGATCCTGATGTTGCGTGTTAGCAGAAACGACATGAACATTTCCGAAAGCTCAGGTTGTTCGTGCATGACACGGATCATGGCCGCCTTGTCGACGGTAACCGCCGTGGTCGGTTCGACCGCATGCGCAGATGCCAAATAGCATTCCTGACCGGCAAGGCAACCCTCGCCCAGAAACTGACCTGCACCAAGGGTTGCGATGATGCCTTCCTTGCCCTGATCGGAGACAACGGTAATCTGCACTTTGCCTTTCTCGATGTAGAAGACGGATTCTGCGGCATCTCCTTGTCTGAAGATAAAGTCCTTGGCCTGATATTTGACGCTGCGCCGGCCGGTCCCCACCGAGGTAAGGAAGAGCTTGGCATCGAATTTCATCGACGGACTTGCCGGTGCTGAGTTTTTTGCTGTCACGTTGTCTCTCTTTCAGTTTCGAAAAGAATCCCCGGACGGCGCAAATGTCGGACCGTTTGCAGGGGTTGCTTGTATTCTGGGAGGCACGTGAAAGTGTTCTATGCAAAACGAACACACGTTATAGAAATGTTGTTCTATGATTCCGGTACAATAGCAAACCTTTTGATCCAGCCCGTGTGTGCACGCCTCTCCCTCGCTCAGCAGGGGAGAGGGACTCTCGGATTCACGCCCAGTTCCGCACATATCCCTCTCCCCCTTTCAGGGGGAGAGGTTAGGTGAGGGGGTGAACCATGCTAAGGTAACCCATGCAGCCGAGTGCCCTCCTCATCTATATCGCCGCCGCGATCTGCGAGATCGCCGGGTGTTTTGCCTTCTGGGCCTGGCTCAGGCTGGCAAAGCCGGTCTGGTGGATCGTCCCTGGTATATTCGCGCTGATCGTTTTCGCGTGGCTGCTGAGCCGCGTCGATGCGGCTTTTGCCGGGCGCGCCTATGCGGCGTATGGGGGGATTTACATTCTCGCCAGCATGGGCTGGATGTGGCTCGTCGAGGGGGCGAAGCCCGACCGCTGGGACGGCTTCGGCGTCATGCTGTGCGTGATCGGCGCGCTGGTGATCCTGTTCGGACCGCGCGCGGGTTAGTCGCGGACGATCCAGCCGCCGCCGAGCACCCGGTCCCCGTCATAGACGACACACGCCTGCCCCGGCGCGACGCCGGGCTGCGGTGTATCGAAGCGAACATGCACGCTGTCCGCGCCCTGATAGATACCCGCCGCCACCGGGTCGGTGGTCGAGCGGACCTTGACGGTCACGGCACGGGGCGTTTCATCGAGCGGCACGTGATCGAGCCAGTTCAGATCGCTGACGCCTATTTCCGCACACAAGAGCGCGTCCTTGGGGCCGACGATGACGTTCTTGGTGTCCGGATCGATTTTCACCACGTACAGCGGCTCACCGGTGGCGACACCGAGGCCTTTGCGCTGGCCGACAGTGAAATTGATGATCCCGTCATGGGTGCCCAGAACATTGCCGTCCAGATCGACGATCCGGCCCGGATCACAGGCGCCGGGGCGCAGCCGTTCGACGACGCGGGCATACGAACCGTTCGGCACGAAACAGATATCCTGGCTTTCCGGCTTATCGGCGACCGGCAGATTGAAACGCCCGGCATGGCGGCGGGTTTCCGCCTTGTCCATGCCGCCCAGCGGGAAGCGCAGGAAATCGAGCTGCGCGCCGGTGGTCGCGAACAGGAAGTAGCTCTGGTCTTTGGAACGGTCGACGGCGCGGTGCATTTCCGCGCCATGCGGCCCCAGCATCTGGCGCACGTAATGGCCGGTGACCATTGCCTCTGCGCCGAGATCCCTGGCCGTACCCAGCAGGTCGTGAAACTTCACGGTCTGATTGCAGCGCACGCACGGGATCGGCGTCTCGCCGCGCAGATAGGTATCGGCGAAATCCTCCATCACCTGTTCGCGGAAACGGCTTTCATAATCCAGCACGTAATGCGCGATGCCGAGCCGGTCGGCGACGCGCTTGGCGTCATAGATATCCTGACCGGCGCAGCACGCGCCTTTTTTCTGGATCGCTTCGCCGTGATCGTAAAGCTGAAGCGTCACGCCGACGACGTCATAGCCGGCCTCGGCCATCAGCGCCGCCGTGACCGAGCTGTCGACCCCGCCCGACATGGCAACGACGACGCGCGTGTCCGCGGGCGCCTTGGCCGGGTTAATCAGCGATTGCAGGTTTTCGGTGCTCATTTGCGGGAATATACGCTTTCGTCCTGCGATCACAAGGGAGAGGACGAGATTTTACCCTCTCCCAAGGGAGAGGGGTGTGGAAGGACGCATACCCCTCAGTGATGTTCGCGCAGTTCCTCGAGAACCTTCAGCGACAGCGAACGGAAATCGCGCCGGTGCAGCATGGTAATGACGACGATGGTCGAGACCGCCAGCAAAAGCGGATGCAGAAACCACGGCAACAGCCCGAGGCCGAAGGCATAGGCGCGCACGCCCAGGTTCTGGTTATGCTGGGCGCGATCCAGAAAGCGCGCCATGTGGCTCGGGTATTCGCGGCGGATAAGCTCGTCGCAGTCAACCGGTTGCGGCGCCGCGCCGAGCAAAACCAGCATGTTATTGAACAGCCGGATCGCCCAGACGAACTTGAAAAACGCGAACACGAAAATCGCCGTCAGGATGATCAGTTGTATTTCCATCAGGCCGCGGCTGGCGGCGCGGGCATACGGCAAGCCGGCAATGATCTCGCGCACGTGCTCGATCTGGCCGAGCATCGCCAGCGCACCGGCCATCAGCAGGATCGTGGTCGAGGCGAACATCATCGCCGAGCGCACGAACGATACCGTGATGTTGACGTCGGGCATGCGGTTCTCGCGTTCCAGCATGCGTTCCATCCACCTGAGCCGGTAGTCGTTCATGACCACGGCAACGGGCCTGCGGTCGCGCGCCATCTTGTCGGCGTACATGGAATAGCCGATCCAGCCGGCGAGGAAGAACACGAGCGCGCTCAGATCGTAAACCGGAATGTAGATGTCCATGCCTTGTGTGCCGTTGCCTATGTTTTGCAGGCTGTCATGCTTGGCTGCGTTATTCTGCAGACCATACAGGGCCCCCGCGCCGTGTTCCAGCGCGGGAAATCTGTCCACCGCATGACTCAACGAAAGATTCAACCCAATTTTTTTGTCATTATTTCTTGTTCATAATAAACAATCATGATTTATAAAGCGCATGAATACAGTCTTGGATCCCGCCGTACCGCCGGTCGCCCCGAACAGTACACCATCAGGAACATTTCCCGTACCCGGTCTAGCGACATTGTTGTGGCGGGGATTTCGCAAATCCTGCCCACGCTGCGGTAAGGGCCGCCTGTTCAGGAAGTTTCTGAAAGCCACGGAAAATTGCGCATCGTGCCAGCAACATCTGGGGGACATCCGCGCTGACGACTTCCCGCCGTACCTGACGATGGTCGTGGTCGGGCATATTATCGTGCCGCTGATCCTGTTCACCGAACGGGAATTCCAGCCGTCCATTACGCTGCATCTGTCGGTCTGGCTGCCGGCAACCGCGGTATTGGCATTCTGGTTCTTGCCGCGCCTTAAAGGTATGATTATTGGCCTCATGTTGCACTTAGGTTTACGCGGCGACGAACGGCAATAATATTAAACCTATTTTAGGTCATTGAATTAATCTTATTTATTTCTTGTTGAAGATCCCTTAAGCTCTCTGGGAAGATGAGATTAAGAGAACCGGCATGCAAGATGGACCTGAAAAACCAAATACAATCAGGGATGTAACCGAACGCAAACGGGTGGTCGACCACATCCTGCGTTACGAGTTGTTCCGCCATCGCGACATTACGGAGCGCTTGCGTACTCTTCTTGACATCGACCAGAAACCCGGTGCGTTCAATCGTTCAACCTGGGACATCCTGTATTATCTGATACAGTGTTATTTGCAGGACATCACACCGAACGTCACCGACATCTATATCACGACGGGTCTTTCCAAGGGCACGGCGATTACCGGGCTCGCCGAGCTGGAACGGCGCAAGGCGATCCACAAGGTCCAGGACCGAAGCGACGCGCGGCGCCGGCGGATCGGTATTTCCGACAGCGTCATCTATGAGGTCGAGCTTTTTATCGTCGAATGCGGCGAACGGCTCGGACAGGGGTACGACGCCCCGTTCGATTCTCTCACAAGCAGTGAAAACCGCTTCCAGACGCGCGAAGATTTCGCGCCGGGCCAGGAACCGCTGATCGACCTGCTGAACCAGTTGAGCCATCAGTTGCGGACGCCGTTAACGGCGATTGTCGGGTTTTCGGAAATGATCGCGGATGAAACGCTCGGCCCGGTGCAACCGGCCGGGTATGCCGAATATGCCCGCGATATCCGCCATGCCGCATCGCATCTTCTCGACGCCATGAACAATCTGGTCGACACCACACTTGCCGAATACGGCGTCAACATTCCGCTTGGCCCGTTGATGCAGATCGACATCGAGGAGATCGTCGATACGACCTGCCGCGAAGCAGCCCAGGCCGCCGACCGCCGCGGTGTCATGCTGCGCCGCAAGTGGAGTTCCCAGAAGGGACGTGTTTCCGGAGATCAGGACCGGTTGAAACAATGCATCCGGCGGCTGATCGAAGCGACGATCATGTCAACCGGACGCGGCCACACGATCGATGTCGAAACCGCGTTCGAGAAAGACACCGGCATAACCCTCAAGGTTATATCGCCATCGAAGCCGGTGCTGACGGCGCGTCCAGAAGCGCAACGAACGATCGGTTCCCCCGGTCAAAACGGGCTTATGCAGGGCTTGCCGTTGATCCGCGCCATCGTTCAGGCGCACCGCGGCACGGTCGAGTGCACCGAAGAAGGGCCAAGACGCTTCGTCACCCGCATCTTCCTGCCCGAAACCGCAACGGCCAGACCTTAACAGGCCTGGCCGTTCAATGCCGGTTTGTCCGTTCCGGCGGACCAGCCGGCGGAACGGTCGATACCGTCAGTGTCAGTTGTTACCGTGATGACGGCGTGACCCCATGTGGTCCTCGCGGTCGATTTTGCCGTCTTCGTTACGGTCCATCCAGGTCATCATGCGCGAATATCTCTCGGAGAAATCCTGCTCGCTGATCTTCCCGTCACCGTCGTTGTCGTGCTTCTGGAACCGGTCGACCATACGCTCGCGCATGGCGTCCATCCACAAAGCCTGATACTCGTTCAGATCGAGCATGCCGTCGGCATTCTTGTCGAACGCCTTGAACTTCTTGGCCCGCTCGGCGGTCACTTCTTCCACCGTCAGCGCACCGTCGTTGTTGGTGTCGTAGGTTTCCATCATGTGCATCATGCGCATGCCGCCACCCATCATGCCGTGGCTGCCGCCACCCATCATGCCGTGCTGGCGTTCGCCCTGCCCGCCTTCGCAGCGGTGCGAACCGCCGTTGGCGTGTGCTGTCACGGCATAACCCGCAACCGCGAGACCGGCGACGACACCAAGCGTGGCGAGAAGTTTTGTTTTGTGTTTCATGTCATAAACCCTTTTTCAAAAATGCAGCCCGAAATCGGGCATGCGATGAAAATAGGCGCCGTTTGTCGCAGAACTATGCCGCGCGAGAGGGTGTTTTGTCGTCAGTTGTCGCAACGCCGGCGTCTGTGACATTCAGATACAATTTTCCTGTACAGACGCGGGCTGCGTGAACGTTATACAATGGCGCATGGACAAGACGCCGCACATCCTGATTGTTGACGACAACGAGGAAATCCGCACCCAACTGGCCCGCTACCTGGGCAAGAGCGGCATGCGCACAAGCATCGCCAGCGGCGGCGCGCAACTGCGCGAATGCCTCAAGGCGGCCGCGCCGGACCTGGTCGTCCTCGATGTCATGATGCCGGGCGAGGACGGACTGACACTGACCCGCTACCTGCGCGACAACACCGACCTGCCGGTGATCCTGCTGACCGCGATGGCCGACGATACCGACCGCATCATCGGCCTTGAGGTCGGCGCCGACGATTACGTCACCAAGCCCTTCAATCCGCGCGAACTGCTGGCCCGCATCAAGGCGGTGATCCGCCGCACCAATTCCCTGCCCCGCACGGATCGCGAACCGAGCGCAGACAGGCTTTCCTTCGATCACTGGACCCTGGACACCAAGCGGCGCGAACTGATCGACGCCGACGGCGTATCGATGCCGCTTTCGACGGCGGAATTCCGGTTGCTGAACATCTTCCTGCAAAGGCCGGGCATGGTCCTGAGCCGCGATCAGCTGCTCGACCTGACGGCAGGCCGCGAAGCCGCGCTGTTCGACCGCGCCATCGACAATCAGGTGAGCCGCCTGCGCAAGAAGATCGAGGCCGACCCGAAAAAGCCGGAACTGATCCAGACCATCTGGGGCGGCGGCTACAAATTCACCGCGGACGTCACGCGGACATGACACGGGTCTTGAATTTCTTCAAGCGGCTGTGGCCGAAGCGCCTGCTGGGACAAACCGTCCTGCTGGTGCTGATCGCGCTGTTCATGGCACAGATCATCGTCGCCCTTATTGTCCGCAGCGAAGCGCGCACTTTTTACAGCGGCGCGGAAGTCCGCTTCCTCACCGAACGCATTGCGCCGTATGCCAAACTGATGGACGAGACACCGCCGGTACAGCGCGATCAGCTCGCCAGCGTCTTGTCGAACCGCCGCCTCACCATCTGGCTCAGCCCGGAGGCCGCCGTGTCTGCCGTTGCCGTGCCTTCCACGGACGATACCGAAGGGTACCGCTGGCACGCACGCGATCTGGCGTCGAGCCTGGCGGCAGAGTTGAAGGGAATGCACAAAGACCGCATCCGCGTTTTCCACCAGGAACACGACAGCGCTCATGACCGCATGCACCCGAAGTCCATGATCATGAATAACGCCCTCAATCACGTCCGTCTGCCGGATAGGGTAAAACGCAGCGACACCATTATCTCGGTGGCTCTTGTCGGCGATCAGTGGATGAATGCGGCGCTCAGCACACCGCCGCCCCGTCGCCTGATCCGTCCCGATGCATGGTTCACGTTTCTGATTGCTGCCTGTGCCATCACCTTTATCGTATTCATTGCACTCGGGCGTATCACCCGGCCGCTCGGCGCGCTTTCGGAAGCGGCGCGAAAACTCGGCCGCGGCGAAGACGTCGAACCGTTGAAGGAAAACGGGCCCGACGATGTGAAGGACACGATCCGCGCCTTCAACGAAATGCAGGACCGCCTGAAGACGTTCGTCCGTGAGCGCACAAGGATGCTTGCGGCCATCAGCCATGATTTGCGCACACCCATCACCGCCTTGCGGCTGCGCGCCGAGATGCTCGACGACACGGAAGCCAGCGAGCGCATGATCGCCACCCTTTCCGACATGCAGGACATGATCGAGGCAACGCTGGCGTTCGCACGCCAGGAATTGTCAGACGAGCCGACCCGGCCCTGCAAGCTGGCGGAGCTACTGGAAGCCGTGATCGGCGACCTTGACACCCTTGGCCATGAAATCGACCTGTCGGTCATCAACTCGCCGGTTTATCCCTGCCGTCCGCTGGCGCTCAGGCGCGCGCTTTCGAACCTGATCGAGAATGCCGCGCTGTACGGCCAGAAGGTCCATGTCACGCTGGACCTGCAGAGACGTTCACCGACCATCCGCATAGAGGACAATGGCCCGGGCATACCCGAAGATCAGATGGAGCGCATTTTCGAGCCGTTCGTGCGCCTTGAAACCTCGCGCAGCACCGAGACCGGTGGCAGCGGGCTGGGCTTGTCGATTGCCCGCGACATCATCCGCCGCCACGGCGGGGACGTGACGCTTGAAAACATGGAGCAAGGCGGTCTGCGCGTAACGGTGACCCTGCCGCCGGTCAATGAACAGGGGGCAGGCACCTGACGGCCCCGTTGCAATCCATACTCATAACACCACCAGACAGATCCCGGCGCGAAAGGACTGCGCAATGTTAAAGAAACTGACCCTGATCATGTTGTCCCCGGTTTTCATTTTCGCGGCACAGACACAGCTATCGGCACAGCATGCCCACCCCTCGCCATATGCCGGGCAGCAGCTACGCGAAATCAAGAGCCTGTCCGCCGAAGACATCGCCGAGCTGCAACGTGGCGGCGGATGGGGACTGGCCCGGGCCGCCGAACTGAACGGCATGCCGGGACCGGCGCACCTGCTGGAACTGAAAGATGAGATCGCGCTCAGTGCCGAGCAGATCGAACGGATCACCGCGCTCTATCAGGACATGCATGCCAAGGCGGTCGAGGAAGGTGAAAAATTCATCGCTCATGAACGGGAACTGGATCGCCGTTTCCGGGACGCGACGATGAACGATGCCGATCTTCGCGCCTTACTGGCAGAAATTGCCGAAAGCCGGGCTCGCCTGCGCTTTATTCACCTGTCGACGCATCTGATGACGCCCACCATCCTGAGCCGCAAGCAAATCGACAGATACAATACGCTGCGCGGCTATGGCGCCTCACCGTGCTTGAGCGTCCCCGAAGGCCATGATCCGGTGATGTGGCGCCGCCACAACAACTGTGACTGACTGTCAATCCACGGCTGGTGCGAAGCAAAATAATTACGTCACATTGCTGACAGGTATTACGTATATAAATATTATCGTGCACGTTATACGATAACGGGATTAAGTAAGATTTTGCGGCTCCGCCCCGGCGAGACCACAACATAAAAACAGGAGGTCGGGCGTTCCCAGTTCAAGCATGATCAAACTCCCCCTCAGGCTCACGATCACATCCGCGTTCACACTTTTCATGGTGCTGATTGTGTCTGCCGTTGCAATCGTCAATTACATCGGCAACCGGGACGCCATCTTTGAAACGGCAAAGACCAACATCGCGAAATCGGCGACGACTGCCGAGCAGGAAATAGAACTGCTGCTGAGCCGGGCTTTTAATGCCGCCGATACGATTGCCGGACTGCCGAAAGATCTGTTCAGCTGGCAGACCCCCGAGGCCTTGCTGGGGACGCTGACCGTCAGCCTGAAAACCAGCCCTGAAATCTACGGTGTTTTTGTCGGCTTTCCCGATGGCGCTTTCGTGCAGGCCATCAACCTGACCGCACCGAACGGGGATCGGCGTGCCGTACCGGGCATGCCCGCCGATGCGGTGACGGCGTGGCGGGTCATTCGCCCGGCCATCGTTGCCGACGAGCGCACCGAGACCTGGCGCTTTTTCAACAGTGATCGCGTTCAAATTGCCGATCCCGCCAGCGTCGCGACAAAAGCAACGAGCTACGATCCCCGCACCAGACCATGGTTCATCGATGCACAGAAAGCCGCTCAGCCGGTCATCTCGCCGGCGTATGTATTTGCCAGCTTGAAAAAACCCGGGGTTACCGTGGCGCAGCCCCTGTACAATTTCAGCGAGGCGACCGTCGGGGTCGATCTGTCGCTCAATGATCTGGCCGGTCTCACATACAGGGTGCAGCCCGGCAAGAACGGCGTTGTCGCCATCCTCGATGCGGAACACCGTGTCATCGGCTACCCGCAACCCGAAAAAATCGTCTCGAATGACGGCAACGGCGTAAATGTCGATCTCGTATCGGCATCGGAGATCGATGATCCACGCATCAGGAAAGCCATCGAACTCGGCGCATCCGCATCGGCATCACATATCGATTTCCAGATCGGCGGACAGCAATACCTCGGCTACATCAGCCGGCACGCAGAAGACAGTCTCGCCAAATGGAATATCGTCAGCGTCGCCGCGATCGGCGATTTCACAGGCACCCTGATGGAAACGCTGAACCGCTCGCTGCTGATTGCCGCCATCGTGCTGGTCATCGCCGTGGCCGGCGTAAGTGTCATGGCGGGCTGGATCTCCTCACCGGTCATCGGGTTAAGGGGTATGGCCGATCAGATCACCAATTTGAATCTTGGCGACATCAAGGGCTTCGATTCTCCTTTCGAGGAAATAAACCGGCTGCAGATGTCGATGGACAGCATGCGGGGTGCGCTCGACATGTTCTTGCGGTTTGTCCCCCGCGACGTCGTCCGCGAGCTGATCAAATCCGAAAAGGCCGTAACCGTCGGCGGAACGCGGCGCGAGGTGACGCTGCTGTTTACCGATATTGCGTCCTTCACCACACTTGCCGAACGCATGACACCGGAACAGATCATGTCCCAGACATCGGAATATTTCGAGGTCATGTCACTGGGAATTCAGGCCAACCGCGGCACCATCGACAAATTCATCGGCGATGCGATCATGGCGATCTGGAACGCGCCGAGCGAAGACCCTTTCCATGTCGACAACGCATGCCGCGGCATGCTTGCGTCATACTATATCTCAAAGGATCTGAACGAGGAATTCATCGCCAAGGGGATGGCGCCGCTGAAAACGCGTTTCGGATTGCATACCTGCGAAGTTCTGGTCGGCAACGTCGGCGCCCGGGACCGGATGCAATATACCTGCCTCGGCTCGGGGGTGAATCTCGCGGCCCGGATCGAGGGGCTGAACAAGTTTTACGGCACCCAGTTACTTGCCAGCGATACCGTCCGGCGCAATGCGTCTTCGGACTTCCTGTTCCGGCGCGTCGACATCGTCGAAGCCAAGGGAACGACAGTCCCGCTGACGATCTATGAACTGATGGGCGAACGCGGCGAGGATGCCGCCTTCTATGTCGGCGCGGATATGATCAAGCTTGCTTCCAAATACGAACAGGCTTTCGATTTTTATCTGCACCGTGACTTCGCCGACGCGCTGTTCATTCTCGATCAGCTGGCCGGGCAATATCCCGACGATGCGGTGGTCGCCCAACTCCGGGCCAAATGCCGGTCCTTCGCCGAAACCCCGCCGCCGCCTTCATGGAACGGCGCCACCGTCCTCGACGAGAAATAAGCCGGGCACTTCACCGCCCCTAAATGGCCGATGAATGCCGGGCCTTTCCGGTTTCGAGATAGGCATCGAAAGCCGCGGCGACATTGCGCACCAGCGGCCGCCCGGCTTCGCTGACCCGGATCGCCCGGTCCGCCACCTCGACAAGGCCGTCACGGATCATCGGTTCCAGGTATGCGAGCTGTGCATCGAGGGTGTCCGCGTCCATGCCGTATTTGCGGCACGCTTCGCCGATATCGACCGTCATGTCGCACATTATCCGTTCGATCACGAAACGCCTGAGCTTGTCGTCCGACGTCAGCTCGATGCCGCGGGCAATCGGCAGTTCGCCTTTTTCGACGGCCGCCATGTACGACGGCAACGAGGCGACATTCTGCGCGTATCCCTGCGCAAGCGCACTGATCGCCGACGCCCCGAAGCCGATCAGGTTTTCCGCCGTATCCGAGGTGTAGCCCTGAAAATTCCGCCCGACGCTTCCCGTGGCGGCTTCGGCCATCGGATCCGACGGCAAGGCGAAGTGGTCGAAACCGACACGCACGTAACCGCTCTCGACCAGCATGGCCGCGGCGCGTTCCGCCTGCTGCCAGCGTGCCTCGGGGCCGGGTAAATCGTCTTCATTGATCAGGCGCTGGTGGGATTTCATCCATGGCACATGGGCATAGCCGAAAAGCGCAATGCGCGACGGTTTGAATTCAAGGGCGCGCGCCGTCATGCGTTCTACATGCCCAAGGGTTTGCCCCGGCAGCCCGTACATCAGATCGAGATTGAGATTGCCGATGCCGGCGTCGTAAATCCAGTCCACCACCTGCCTTGTGGTTTCGAACGGCTGCACCCGGTTGATGGCGCGCTGGATGGTTTCGTCGAATTCCTGCACGCCGATGCTGATGCGATTGACACCGGCCTGGGCAAGGTCCCCGACATACGAGCGGGTCATGGTGCGCGGATCGATCTCGACGGCGATCTCGGCATCCGCATCGACAACGAATTTTTCGCGCAGCCTGTTCAGGATACGGTGCCAGTCCTCGATCTTGAGGATCGTCGGGCTGCCGCCGCCCCAGTGAATGAAACGCGCATTGGCCTTGCCCGAAAGCCGTGCCGAGACAAGATCGATCTCACCGAGCAACGCATTCACATACGCCGATATCGGTTCGTACTTGCGGACGATCTTGGTGAAACAGCCGCAGTACCAGCACATTTCGCGGCAGAACGGCACATGCAGATAGAGCGACACGGCGTCGTCCGCGCCGATCGCCTGCAGCCACTCGCCATAGCGCCCGGCCCCGATTTCGCCAGAGAAGTGCGGCGCCGTCGGATAGCTCGTATAGCGCGGCACGGCACCACCGTAGCGCACCGCCAGTGCGGCACCTTCCACCGGGTCGTTCGTTGCGCCGGCACAAGCCTGCATCGCGGTCCTCCTTTATTCGCCGCTACTATAGCGAAGCCGGAGCGTGGGGGATTTGATGCAGATCAAGCGGTTTCAGGTTTGCCATAGCCCCGGCGCGGCGGTTCAGGAGGCTGTTCAGGCCGCGGCGCCATCGCCGGAAGCCGGCCGTGAGCGCGGTTCCAGGCGCTCTTCCCACTCCGTGATGTAATCGCGGGTCAGCGGCACGCTGAGCCGGTTTTTCGCCAGTTGAAGCTGGAACACGACGCTGTCCATATGCCGAAACGAGACCTCGCTGGCGGCCAGATAGAAATCCCACATGCGGCAGAACGTTTCATCGTAAAGTTCCTGTGCTTTGTCCCTGTTGCGGCGGAAACGGTTACGCCAGTGCAGGATCGTCTCGGCATAGTGCAAGCGCAGGATTTCCACATCGCAGGTCACCAGGCGGCTCTGCTCGATGCTCTGCATCATTTCCGAGAGGGCCGGAATATAGCCGCCGGGGAAGATATATTTTCTGATCCACGGATTCGTCGCGCGGGGGATTTCGGTGCGGCCGATGGTATGGATCAGGGCAATCCCGCGATCGTTCAGCAAGCGGCTGAGCCCGCCGAAGTACTCGGGGAAATGGTTCAGCCCGACATGCTCGAACATGCCGACCGAAACGATGCGGTCGAAGTTCCCGGTTTGCGCGCGGTAATCGCGCAGGTGAAACTGCACACGGTCCTCAAGGCCGCGCCTGCGGGCACGGTCGCGGGCCACGGCAAGCTGTTCCGTCGACAGCGTCAGGCCGGTCACCCGGACACCGGTTTCCTCGGCAAGATACAGCGCCAGCCCGCCCCACCCGCAGCCGATGTCGAGAACCTCCATCCCCGGCTCCAGCAAAAGCTTGGCGGCGATGTGGCGCTTCTTGTTGGCTTGCGCCGTTTCCAGGTCGTCGTCCGGATTGATGAAATAGGCGCAGGAATATTGCCGGTCCCTGTCCAGAAACAGGTCATACAACTGTCCGGACAGGTCGTAATGGTGCGCGACATTTTGCCGCGCCCGCCATGCAGGATTGTATTGCTGGGCACGGCGAAACAGGCTGTCGGCCATACTGATCCAGTGCATGACCGGATGTTCGCCGGAAATTTCCATATTGCGCATGGCGAATTCGAGAAAATCGTAGATATCGCCGTCTTCGACCGTAAAGGTCCCGTTCATGTACGCTTCGCCGAGGTACAGGTTCGGGTTCACGAACAGTTTCCAGTGCAGCGCCGGATCATGCAGGCGGATGGTTATCGACGGTCCCGAAGTCCCGGATATGACATGCCTGCGGTCTTTCGCATCAATGACCGTGATGCGTCCCTTTTTGACGACAAAACGTAGCAGTCGTGCGAAGAGCATGTTTGCCTTCCCCGCAGCCGCCGAACGCGGCCGGGACCGCGGTAATTTCCCTCAAAAATATTCAGCACAGTGGAACGGTTCCAAGTTAAGGGCATTTTCATGCAACGAGTCAATGGGATGGCCCGGAACCACCGGCATTGAACCTGTCCGGGACGTTCAGTCCCCGCGCTCAAACATGCTGCTTCCTCGCCCCTTGCACGAACATCATCATCCAGTAGGCATGTGCACCAAGCGCTGCCGTCGGCAGCAGAACCCACGTCAGATCGAAGAGCGCCAGGACGAGAACGATAATACAGAAATCGGCCCGCGACAGTTCGCGCAGTACAAAGGCCAGCCACTGCAACGCGGTTTGCGGCGCCATGGCCGCTTCGCCAATACTTTCCGCCGGCTCCACCGGTGCGCCGGCACTAGTGGCACCGTCGCGGGCGTCCATGTACAAGCCGATTGCATAGTTGATGGTCCCGCCGAGGCCGCCCAACAGGCCAAGCCATAACCATATATCCTGACCGCTCTGCCGGGCAGTCCCCCACCCCAGGGCGATAAAAAAACCCGTATGCACGATCCAGTCGACGAAGGTGTCGTATTTGTCGCCGAAAACCGAGCACTGCTGCTTGGCACGGGCGACCTCGCCGTCGCAATTATCCAGGATGTAACAAACGAAGAACAGGATCGCGGCGATCACACCGTCGGCATACGTGCCTTGGGACAGATACCAGCAAGCCCACATCCCGGCGATCAATGACAGCGTGGTGACGGCGTTGGCGCTGAAGGGCGAGCGGATCAGAACCGGGGAAACCCACGCCGAGACATGTCGGATCAACGGAAACAGCGGGGCTTTGTCGGTGCTTTCAGAGGTTGTGTGCATGGCGGCTTCGCTTAAAAGATCGTCAAGTCTGATAGATATTAGCAATATTCAACAACACAATCATGTTGTTTCAACATGTCGGCGAAACGGCTCTGTTCGCCGCTACTCTCCGGACAGGCCCGCGCGGATCAAGGCGATCCGGCGTTCGGCTTCGGCGGCGTCGTACGCTATCATGGTGCCTGCACCCCACACCGGCCCCGGCCATGCCGGATCGCCCACGGTCCGGGCGACGACATGTATATGCAGTTGCGCGACCATGTTGCCGATCGCCGCAGTGTTGATTTTATCGGCATGAAAGGCCGATTTCAGAACCGCGCCGAGCTTGCGCGCCATTTCCATGGCTTCAATATAGTGCGCATCGGATAATTCGTGCAGTTCCGTGACACCGGCGATCTTCGGAACGATAAGCGCCCACGGAAAACGTGCATCGTCGATCAGGCGGACCAGCAGGGTGTCCGTTTCCAGTATCGCCAGCGAATCGTTTTCAAGAACAGGGTGAAGCTGGAACATCGTTCAGCGGAACTTGCGCTCGTTTCTTTTACGGTTCTGCTGCAGATGATAGCGATGATTTTGTGTGCTGTCCTGGAAGTACGTCACCACGCGGTGCAGCAGTTTGTCATTGCTGCCGAACCATTTGCAGATCGTCACCAGAAAACCCTCCGCCGAACCGATGGGGATCAACGGCTTCGTCTCGTCTTCAAGAATGATCAGGCAGTAATTGACGTGCGAGATCAGCTCGAAGATATGCGGCTGATCCTTGAAATTGTTGTCGGAGATGTATTTCAGCATCTCGACGCGTTCTTCCTGGCTGCTTTTCTTGAGGGTCGCCAGAATATCGTCCTGGACGCACTTTGCCGCCAGCTCGTAGGGATTGATGCCGCTCATGACGCTTTCTGACAATGCCGGCATCTTGCCCTGAAGGCTTTTCAGGATGCTGGTCTTGTCGTCTTTTCTACCGATCAGGATGACGTCGAAGGCAGAAAGAAGCTCTTTGGCCGCACGTTCTTTTTTTGAAAAACCAAGCAAGGGCATCTCGCTTTTAAATTGGGTTGAGCATCATGAAGCACGCTGACGTTGCGTTCCATAGACGATACACATTGGCGGGAGTATATACAGAGCCAATTTGTGACGTTGTGTTACACCAGCTTACTGACCATATGCTTACATAACCAAATAAATTATAGCTTCGAGAGGTCGCTATCGCTTACACTGATAGCAGGAGGGCACCATGGATGCATCCGACCTGAAAGTGTTCGAAGCTGTCGCCCGGCTCGGCGGGATGAACCGTGCCGCTGGTGAATTGAATACCGTCCAATCCAATGTCACACAACGCATAAAACTGCTCGAAGAAGACCTGGGCACAGTTTTGTTCGACCGTCACAGCCGGGGCGTCAGCCTGACCCCCGCCGGCAAACGGTTGATACCGTATGCGCGCGACATTCGCAATACGCTCGAAGACGCCCGCCGCGCCGTGATCGACGACGGCACGCCGCAGGGGCCGTTGCATCTGGGTGCGCTGGAAACGACGGCGGCCTTGCGCCTGAACCAGCATTTCACAGATTTCGTGGCGCATCATCCGAATGTCGACTTCACGCTCAGGACCGGCACCACGGCCGAATTGGTCGCCATGGTGCTCGAGCGCGAGGTCGAGGGCGCCTTTGCCTGCGGCCCGGTCGATCACCCGGATCTGGTCAGCGAGACCGTCTTCAATGAGGAACTTGTCATCCTTTCCGCCCCGGGGCTCGTGCAGCTCGAAGACATCCTCGACAAGCCGGACGTGCGCATGATCGTGCTGCGCGCCGGGTGTTCGTACCGCCAGCGCATGGAAGAAGTGCTGACCCGGCGCGGTGTCGTCAATCCGCGCCTGCTCGAATTCGGCACCCTGGAAGTTATCATCAGCGCCGTTGCCGCGGGCCTTGGCATCACCATGCTGCCGAAGACGCTGATCGGCCGCATATGGGACGATGGCCGCGTCGCCATGCACACCCTGCCCCGCCAGGAAGCCGCCGTTGAAACGTTGTATGTCCAGCGCAAGGATACTCGCGCGTCGAGCGCCGCCATTGCTTTCCGCGACATGGTTCAACACGGCAGATCAGCCGTCGCCGCCGAGTAGGTATCTGCTTTTCAGATATATAATATCAAAATAAACCATTTTCGGTGAATTCCGTGAACAGATAGGGTGCGGACATGACATCGCCCCTCGCCCCTACCGCCACACAGGCGGGCTGGATACCCTTTGCGCTTGCCGGTCTGGCTGCCGCTCTGGTCGGCATCGGCTTGGCGCGCTTTGCCTATACACCGCTGCTGCCGGCACTTATCGAGCAGCAATGGTTCGCCGAAACCACGGCGATCTATCTCGGCGCTGCGAACCTCGCCGGTTATCTGGCCGGCGCACTCGGCGGCAAGAGCATCGCCCAGCGCATCCCCGCGCACCGTGTAATCAGGTCGATGATGCTGCTGGCCGCCGTTTCGTTCATCGCCTGCGCCCAGCCGGTCTCGTTCTCGTGGTATTTCGTCTGGCGCTTTGCCGCCGGGTTCGCCGGCGGCGCGCTGATGGTGCTCGCCGCCTCGGTCGTCCTGCCGCACGTCCCGGCGGACCGGCGCGGCACCGCCGGCGGCATTATCTTTACCGGCGTCGGCGTCGGCATCGCGCTCAGCGGCACCCTGGTGCCGGCGCTGATCGGGGTCGGACTGGCGGAAACGTGGCTGGCGCTGGGTGTGCTGTCGCTGGTGTTGACCCTGGCTTCGTGGCGCTACTGGCCACCCGCGGCCACGGCCGAGACCCAGCCCGCAGCCGTCAGGCCCGCCGCTACGGCGTTTTCATGGCCGTTCATCAGTCTTTACGTCGTCTATGGCCTGGTCGCCGTCGGCCTCGTCGCGCACATGGTCTTCCTCGTCGATTACGTGGCCCGCGGCCTCGAACGGGGCATTGCCGTCGGCGCCGGGTACTGGGTCATGTTCGGGATCGGCGCGGCCTTGGGGCCGATGGCCGCCGGGCGGATTGCCGATCTGCTGGGCTTCCGGATGACGCTCAGGATTTTCATCGCTCTGCAGGCTTCGGCGGTGGCGCTGGCATTCCTGAGCAGCGAAAGCCTCTCCCTCGGCATATCCAGTTTCGTCGTCGGCGCCATGGTGCCTGGGATCGTGCCTTTGGTGCTCGGCCGCGCACATCAACTGAGTGGTGCCGACACGCTTCTGCAGCGCAGCGCCTGGAGCTATGCCACCGTCGGATTTTCCGTCGGCCAGGCCGGAGCCGCTTATGCCTTTTCCTATGCGTTCGAAATGACCGGGCGCTACGACCTGTTGTTTCAGGCCGGGGCCTGCGCCGTGGCGCTGGCCCTTGTCATCGATCTTTTCACCCGTGAACCGGAAAACCACCCAAAGGATAGCCAGCCATGAAAATTTTCATCGCCAAGCCGTCGCCTTACGTGCGGCGCGCCCTGATCGCCGCCCACGAAAAGAACCTGCTGGACCGGCTCGACGTCACGCCAATCAACCCTTGGGACGACCCCGCCGAGCTACACGCACACAGCCCCATCGGGCGGCTGCCGACACTGGTGCTCGACGACGGCCGGACCATGGTCGAAAGCCTGGTCATCGCCCAGTATTTCAACGAAATCGGCGACGGCCCCGAACTCGGCGGCGGGGACGCGACCGATGCCCTGCGACGCGCCGGCATTCATCAGGGCATCATCGATTCCACCTATGCAGTGGTGATCGAAGGACGCCGCCCCGAAAGCAAACGCTGGGACGATCTGGTGGCGCGGCAGAACAGCGTCATCGAACGCACGGTCAACGCCGCCGAAGTCGGTGAGGATTTCGATTACGGCGACATCACCCTCGCCTCTGCGCTCGGATATCTAAGCTTCCGTCTGCCGGAAATCGACTGGCGCGGCTGGCGGCCTGACCTGGGCGAATGGATGGACGGGCTGCAAAGCCGCCCTTCCGTGCGCCTCACCGCGCCGGATGCCGCCTGATTACGACAGTTCGGCGCAGGCGCGCTGAATACGTTCGCAGGCGTCGCGCAACTCGTCCTCGGCGGCGGCATAGGAAATCCGGAAATACGGCGACATGCCGTAGGCCGCCCCCTGCACGCAGGCGACGCCGTGGCTTTCCAGGAAGTACATCACCAGATCGGTATCGTTTTCGATAACCTTGCCGTCCGGTGTCTTCTTGCCGATCAGTGCGCTGCAGTCCGCAAACGTATAAAACGCACCTTTCGGCGTCGGGCACTTCAGGCCCGTCGTCTGGTTCAGCATCGAGACCACAAGATCGCGGCGGTCCTGAAAGCTTTGTGTGTGCTCGGCGACGAAATCCTGCGGCCCCGTCAACGCCGCCAACGCGGCCGCCTGACTGACAGATGAATTGCTGCCGGTAATCTGCTGCTGCAGCTTGGTCATTTCCTTGAGAAGCGGTGCCGGGCCGCCGCAATAGCCGATCCGCCAGCCGGTCATGGAATAGACCTTGGACGCACCGTTCATGGTCACGGTGCGGTCCTTGAGACCCGGTTCGACGGCGGCGATGGAACAGAATTCCAGATCGTCGAAAACGATGTGCTCA
Source organism: Thalassospiraceae bacterium LMO-JJ14 (assembly GCA_021555105.2). Taxonomy (NCBI): domain Bacteria; kingdom Pseudomonadati; phylum Pseudomonadota; class Alphaproteobacteria; order Rhodospirillales; family Thalassospiraceae; species Thalassospiraceae bacterium LMO-JJ14. Next base: position 1,545,165 of record CP134604.1, on the reverse strand, counting down.
TAGATTTCATCGGCGAAGATCGCGACATGCGGATGGCGCATCAGCACATCGGCGAGGTCTTTCAGTTCATCCTTCTCATAGACCGCGCCGGACGGATTGCTCGGCGAATTGAGGATCAGCCAGCGCGTCTTCGGCGTGATTGCGGCGTCGAGTTGCGCCGGCGTCAGCTTGAAACCGTTTTCCGCCGCCCCGGTGACGATCACCGGCGTGCCGCCCGCAAACCGGACATGATCGATATAGGAAACCCAGTACGGTGCCGGAACGATCACCTCGTCACCGTCTTCAACGGTGCTGATCAGGGCATCGAACAGCAACTGCTTGCCGCCCGAGCCGACCATTACTTCGTCCATTACGTATTCCAGACCGTTTTCGCGTTTGAACTTGTCGACGACCGCCTGCTTCAGTGCCGGCGTGCCGGCGGCATTGGTGTAGCGGGTCTCGCCCCGCTTGGCGGCCTCGAACGCCGCTTCGACGACATGCGCCGGGGTCGGGAAATCGGGTTCGCCCGCGCTCAGCGCAATAACATCGCGGCCTTGCGCTTTCATCTCGCGGGCTCTTTGCGACGCAATGGAACTCGCCGACTGTTTGATGCGTGACATGCGGCCGGCGATCTTGATGGTGGTCATTGCTGCGTTTCCTCTTCCAAAGACACCGCATGATTTACGATGTTCCGAGGGTGCAGCAAATAACTTTCTGATATGCAGTACGATAAAACTGTTCCAGAGTGCCAGGACAATAACGCGCTGTTCAGGGATTACGCCATGACCGCACCGATGCTCTCGATCTCGCGCCGCCTGCGTTCCACCCCGTTCACCCCCCGCGTCGAGCAGGCAGGGGTCAAGGGATACACGATCTATAATCACATGCTTTTGCCGACGATGTTTACAAGCGTCGAGGACGATTATCATCACCTGAAGCGTCACGTGCAGATCTGGGACGTGGCCTGCGAACGGCAGATCGAAATTCGCGGCCCCGATGCGGCACGGCTGATGCAGATGCTGACGCCCCGCGACCTGCGCGGCATGACGCCGGGACAGTGTTATTACGTGCCCATCGTCGACGAAACCGGCGGCATGATGAACGATCCGGTGGCGCTCAAATTCTCAGAAGAGAAATTCTATATCTCCATCGCCGACAGCGATCTTCTGTATTGGGCCAAGGGGCTGGCCTACGGCTTCAGGCTCGATGTCGACGTGATTGAACCCGACGTCTCGCCGCTCGCCGTGCAGGGGCCGAAATCGGAAGAGCTGATGGCCCGCGTGTTCGGCGATCAGGTCCGCGATATCAAATTCTTCCGCTTCGCCATGATCAACGTCGAAGGCCGCGACATGGCGATTGCCCGGTCCGGCTATTCGAAACAGGGTGGCTTCGAAATCTATGTCGATGGCTTCGAGCACGGCGAAGCCGTCTGGGACAAGCTGATGGCGGCGGGTGCCGATCTTGAGGTGCGCGCCGGCTGCCCGAACCTGATCGAGCGGATCGAAGCGCGCCTGCTGTCTTACGGCAACGACATGACGCGCAGGAACACGCCGCACGAATGCGGGCTTGGGCGGTTTTGCGACACCTTCACCGCCATCGGCTGTGTCGGCCGTGACGCCCTGCTGCGTGTTGCACAGGAAGGCCCCATTCGCCAGATCCGAAGCTTTGCCATCGACGGCGACGCAGTCCCGCCGTGCATGGATAAGTGGCCCGTCTTTGCCGACGGCGAGCGGGTCGGGCGCGTGACGTCAGCCGTGTGGTCGCCGGATTTTCAGACCAACGTCGCCATCGGCATGATCCGCATGACACACTGGAAGGACACAACCCGCGTCGAGGTCGAGACGCCGGACGGCATGCGCACGGCGACGGTCAGGGAGCAGTCGTTTATCTGAAGCCCCCTCACCTAACCTCTCCCCCTAAAAGGGGAGAGGGATAAGAAAAGCTGTGCATCGGTCCGTGAGTCCCTCCCCCCAACGCAGTGGGGGAGAGGACAGGTGAGGGGGGGCATGTCGGACGAACGGTTACTGCTGCCCGGCTCTTTTGTTGATTTCGTCATGGGTGGCACGGACCTCGGCCGGCCAGGTCGACTTGATGTACGACAGCGCGGCGAGGATTTCGCGGTCCGTCAACACGCCCTCGAAGGCCGGCATGTCGCTCTTGTAATCGGGGCCGGCGACGAACTGCGGGCCGTGCTTGGTCACCTTGAACAGCGCCGCATCGGCGTGATGCCAGGTGTGGCCGCTTTCATCGTGCGGCGGGGCGGGCAGCAGACCTTCGGCATTGCGCTGCTTCCAGTTGCCCTGCCCTTCCAGATTGGCACCGTGGCAACTGGCGCAGCGTGCGTCATAGACCGCCTTGCCCTCGGCAACGAACTGCACGTCGTCGGGATAAAGCGTCATGTCGACGGGATCGATCTTCGGCGCATACAGCTTGTAGACCAGAAGCGTCGCCAGCAGGATCGCCGCGGCGATCAAGGGAATGGGTGTGCGGCCGTAAAATGCCATCGCGGTCGTGTCCTGTCAGCGAATGAAATTCTCGACGTAATCGGCGCCTAAGCCCACCTCGATGAAGTGCTTGCGACACGCATCCAGGCGGTCGAACACATCCGTCGAGCCGGTGATCTTGCCCGCCTCGTCGCAGTACAGCAGTGCGCCGGTGTTGTGGAACAGGGTGATCATCTCGTCGCAGTCCGCATCGACGACAAGCGTATGAATCTCGCCCGGCGGCTCGTACAGGTACGAGCCCGGCCCGGCCACCCAGTCCTTTTCCAGATAGCGCCACGAGCCCTTGATGACGAAGCCGTGCACCGGCGCGGGGTGGCGGTGGCGCGACAGAAACCCGCCGCCGACGACCTTGGTCAGATGCACCCAATAGCCCTGCGACACATTGAGGCACAGCGGCCGCGACCAGCGCCCCGGCGCCAACGGCACCCAGAGCCGCTCGTCGTCGTTCGCGAAGGCGTCCTGAATGAAAATCTCGGCGATCCCGTCGGTCACGTTGGGGCCGGTGTAAGGTGCCGGAATATCAGGTTTTCTCGCGTCGTCCATAATCAGCCCCCGTTCTTCTTGAAGTCTTCGTAGCGCGCCATGGTTTCGTCGTTGGGCGGATAAAGGCCGGGCAGCGGATACCCTTCTTCGACCTGGGTGACGATCCAGGCTTCCAAATGGTCTTGCGCCACGGCGGCGTCGGCGACGTCTTCGACCATCGCTTTCGGAATCACCACCGCGCCGTCATCGTCGGCGACGATGATATCGTCCGGAAAGATCGTCGTGCCGCCGCAGCCGATGGGTTCCTGCCAGCCGACGAAGGCCATTTTATGTACCGCCGCCGGGGCCGCCGTGCCGTTGCACCAGATCGGCAGGCCGACCGCCTTGACCCCGGCACTGTCACGCATCACACCGTCGGTCACCATGGCGGCGACGCCGCGTTTCTTCATGCGCGCGGCAAGGATGTCGCCCATCACGCCCGCCGCGTCCTCGCCCCGGGAATCGATCACGCAGACGCAGCCCTCGGGCATGTCTTCGATCGCGGCGCGGGTCGACGTCGGCGATTTCCACGCCTCGGGCGTCGCCAGATCTTCGCGCGCCGGTGCATAGCGCATGGTGAACGCCGGACCGACGACGCGCTTGCCGGTAAAGCAATACGGCGCGCTGCCCTTGATCCAGGTCGTGGCGATGCCTTTCTTGAACATCACGGTGGTCAGCGTCGCCACGGCAACGTTTTCCAGCTTTTGGCGCAGTTCAGCGTCCATGAATAATTCTCCCCATTCGGCCGCTCGGGTTGTTTGACCGGCGCATAGACACAAGATAATGAACCAGCGGGAAAATTACGATAGCGGGAGACGAAAATGTCCAACACACAGGTTCTGTTCAAGAGCACACCCAACGGCATGCCGGTGGCGGACAACTTCGACATCGTCGAGACACCGATGCCGGAAGTCGCCGACGGCCAGTTTTTGCTGAAGAACCTGTATCTTTCGCTCGATCCCTATCAACGCATGCTGATGGGCGGCGGCTGGACCTATGCGCCGCGCTTTTTGCAGCCGGGCGACCTGATGATCGGCCGTGTGCTGGGCGAGATCATCGAAAGCAAGAACCCGGACTTCCCGGTCGGCACGCATGTCGTCGGCAGGCTCGGCTGGCAGCAGTTCGTGACCTCCGACGGCACGGACCTCGATTTCGTCGTCGCACCCAAGGACGGCGTACCGTTGAGCGCGTATCTCGGCGCCTGCGGCTCGACCGGGACCACGGCGTGGGTCGGCCTCAAGATCACCGGCCAGCCGAAGCCGGGCGAGACCGTGCTGGTTTCCGCTGCCGCCGGGTCGGTCGGCAGCGTCGTCGGCCAGTTGGCCAAGGCCTGGGGCTGCACCGCCGTCGGCATCGCCGGCGGGCCGGACAAATGCAAACTGGTCGAGGACACCTTCGGCTTCGATGCCTGCGTCGATTACAAGGCGCCCGATCTGGAAGGCCAGATCCGCACCGCCGCGCCGGACGGCGTCGATATCTATTTCGACAATGTCGGCGGCCAGGTGCTCGAAGCGTCGCTCGCCAACATGAACAAGTTCGGCCGCATCCCGGTGTGCGGCGTGTTGTCGGCGTACAACGAGCAGGGTGCGCATTACGGCGTCAAGAACCTGCACCTGTTTTTCGACAAGTCCTTGAAGATGGAAGGCTTCGTGCTGAACGCGCACAAGGAAGTCTGGCCCGATGCACGGAACGAGATCGCCGATCTGATCGCCGCCGGCAAGCTGGTGTCGCTCGAAACCATCGCGGCGGGGATCGAAAATGCCCCCAATGCCTTCATCGGCATGCTCGAAGGCAAGAATGTCGGCAAACAACTGGTAAAGCTGGCCTGACCGGGTGCTGACCTTCATCACCGCCGTTTTCTTTCTGATCATCACGCCGGGGCCGGGCGTCCTGACCGTTGCCGGGAATGCAGCGGCCTACGGCTTTCGTGCCGGGGTGCCGTATCTGGTGGGCGTCGTCGTCGGATCGCTGGTGGTCATGGGCATGGTCGCCAGCGGCCTGACCGCGCTGGTGTTCCAGATCCCCTATGTGCGCGAAGTAATGCTGGGCGCATCGCTCTGCTATCTGTTGTATCTCGCGTGGCGGATTGCATCGTCGGGCGGCGGCATAGCCATCATCGAAACCGACAAGCCGCTCGGGTTCGTGAACGGCGCCACCCTGTCGCTGATCAATCCCAAGGCCTATGCGGTGTTTACCACCATCGTCGGCGGCTTCAATTTCTATCCCGAAAGCTATGCGGTAGAGATCGCCATGAAGTTCGTCATCTTCTCGTCGATGTCGTTTCCGATCCACCTGCTGTGGAACTACATGGGCGCATCGCTGAAACGCCTGCCGCTGGGCGCCAAGGGGCACCGCCGCGTCAACATCGCCATGGCCCTCGCCATGCTGATGGTCGTCGCGCTGGCGGTTTATTTCGAGAGCGTGCGCTAAGCCCCTCGAAGCAACACGTGCTTGGAAACCAGATTAATCGTGAGCGTCCCGAAGCCGAGCACGAACATCAGCTCTAATTTGTTCAAGTGACTCTTTTCGATCCGCACACTTTGCTGCGAACGGGCGCCCCGGATGCAGGACATCCCATCTTGACCGCTCTTGGTTATATCGCCCCCTACCGGGGTCGTGATTTCCGAAGCCATCTACCCAATTATTCCATAGCGGCTGAAATTTTGAGATCAGAAGGCTCTCCCCCAACGGAATCCAAATATCATCAACTACTAAATACCTACAAAAGAAATCATCCAACGCGAGATCGTCTGCCTGTTCAATACTTTTGCCGTGCTCATTCAAGCGGTTAAACAGCGCCGTGCCGGGATCAAGGCCTAGCCCGAAATCTCCTTTCCGAGCACCGGCGGGAACTGCCTTTCCAACATATATCGGACAATCAAATCGGTTTTTTCGATTCCTAATAACAATCGGTGAATAGAGTTCAAAATTTCCCACGTAATAAATAGCGTAAATTCCTGCACCGCGAAATTTCTGAATCTTGCCTATCCGTTCCGGTGCGCTTCGAAGCAATGCGTCTGCAACGCTCTCGCCCAGATGACGTTTGTCTAGAGGATTATATGGTTCAATTTCATTCATGCTTTTGCTAACTGCATGATTGTTCTTTTAAGTTCATTTTCAGAATGCAGTGCCAATTCTTGCGCTACGCTAGAGGCCATAATTTGCCCCAAACGCACAGGAACAGCATTCCCCAACTGCCGCATTGTCTCGCTCCAAGAGCCATGAAATTTGTATCCATCGGGAAATGTTTGTAAGCGTGCTGCTTCGCGAACGGTGAAATATCTGACGGCGCCTTCCGGTAAAACCATCATATTTTCTCCACCAGGAACCCCGTGAACACCCGCCTTAAGCGCTTTGGATGGCAAATCAATTGGGCTACCTGTATGCCCCGGATAAGCTCTCGCTCCTGGCTGGAATTTGTGATTGTGGAAGCCTGCTGCATTACGGCGGGGATCAGGCATATCAACTAACGCGTCTCTTACTGTCCTCCAAGGCTTATAAGATGCTAGTGGTCTATCGTTTGATTTCTTTATTTGTTCGACGCGCTTGATTAGTTTTTGGTCCAGTTTTGGTCGCATGCGCTTCGAGACAGCGTGCCGATCCCAGTAGGCTTCTGAGATCCATTGGTCCTCCAACAAAGCATCATAGCTATGGGTTTCGTCGGGAAATGACCAGTTAACTCCTATATCGTGGCGAAAACCGACAATAAACACACGTTCCCTTTTTTGCGGGACTCCATAATTGGCAGCATTAACAACTCGAAAGACCACTTCATAAGTTAATCCCCTTCGCTTGCCTGACGTCTTTTCTTTTTCAAGCCGAGCAAAATGATCTAGAGCACTCTCACTCGCTCTTCGAATGATCTCCGGGAAAGTAAGCTGAAGAATGATATACTGAAAATAGTTTGAGAACGTAGATCGTGTTAAGCCTTTAACATTCTCGAACAGAAACGCCCTAGGTCGAAGTTCGCGAACGACACCAACTGCAGCAGGAAACATATCACGCTCATCTAAGTGAGCACGATGTTTCCCCCCCATAGAGAACGGCTGACAAGGCGGGCCTCCTGCAACCAAATCAATTTTTTCTGCGATCGAGTCATAATCGTAATCTCTAACATCGCCCTCAAAAAGCGGCCAATCAGATACCATTGGGAAACCTTCATTCGCGTTTTCGCGGATAGTGTCCGCAGCCCAACGGTCCCATTCGACAACAGCTTTAGAAGAAAACCCCGCCAAGCTCGCTCCCATAGCCAAGCCACCAGCACCCGCAAACAATTCCACCGAGCTTAACAACTTTTAAGGTCTCCAATATCGGCTTTAAGAAAATCCAATAAACGCGATTTGAGCGCGTTCATATCTCCTAACTCACATTCCCAAACCACCAAGAAATCCCATCCTAATATCTTAAGCTCACATTGATTTTTTAAATCTCGCTTTCTATTTTGCTCCAACTTCGGCTCCCAAAAATCAAGACGAGACTTTGGAAGACGCGCTAACGAGCAATTGGGATGCCGATGCCAGAAGCATCCATGCACAAATATAGCCTTTTTTCGGGGGCGAAGTACAATATCTGGCTTTCCTGGCAGTTCTTTTGCATGTAATCGAAATCTATACCCATGGGAATGAATAATCCTTCGAACTACCATCTCCGGCTTTGTATCTTGCGCCCTGATTCGGGCCATACGTTCAGAACGCTGTTTTGGTGTAAGTGTATCAGCCATAAAGGAATTGAAACATTTTTCTAGTTTCAGTTTCCAGTAATGAATTTGGGATGAAGATTTTTCCGTAGGAAAAGACGTCACATCAGATTGCGGTGTTCTTTCGGCAGCGTGACGACCAGCCCGTCGAGGTCCGCCGTCATCCTGATCTGGCAGCCGAGGCGCGAGGTCTTTTTCAGGCCGAAGGTCAGGTCGAGCATGTCCTCTTCCTCCTCGACGGCGGGTTCGAGCTTGTCGAACCAGGCATCGTCGACGATGACGTGGCAGGTCGAACATGCCATCGAGCCTTCGCACGCCCCTTCGATATCGATCATGCTGCGGTGCGCGACTTCGAGCACGGACAGCCCTTCCGGCGCGTCGCATTCCTGACGGCGTCCATCGGGATGGACGAAAGTCATTTTGTAAGTGCTCATGAAAAACTCTTAGACCGAGAAGCTCTCGCCACAGCCGCAGCGGTTTTTTTCATTCGGATTGTTGAAGGTGAAGCCCGAGCGCAGCGCGCCTTCCTCGTAATCCATTTCGGCGCCGACCAGAAACATGGTGGCCATCGGGTCGATGAAGATACGCGCCCCGTCGGCATCGACTTCTTCCTCGAACGGGCGCTTTTCATCCGCGTATTCGAAGACATAGGAAAGACCTGAGCAGCCCTTGGTGGAGACGCTGACACGCAGCCCGGCGACCGGGGTCTCGCTCTTGCTCATCAACGCGCGCACATGCTCGGCGGCGGTGTCGGTGAGGCTGATCAACTGCGGTTTGCTCTGTTCGGTCATGTTTATCGCTCCAATTTGATTACCCTAGAGGTAATCCGTTCTGATTCCGAGTTCAACCCGTTCATCCTTCGAGACACTCGCTTTGTTCGCTCATCAGGATGCGGTTTGTAAATTCATCCTCATGCTGATGAGCCCCGGACCCTATCCGGGGCGTCTCGAAGCATCAGGCGAGCGCCTAGAACCCCATACCGAGCGCCAGCTTGGCGTCCTCGCTCATGCGTTCGGGCGTCCATTGCGGCTCCCACACCAAAGTTACTTCGATCTCACCGGCGCCGTCCACGTCCTCGACGGCGCGCGCCACCATGCCCGGCATTTCGCCCGCCACCGGGCAGCCCGGCGCGGTCAGGGTCATATCGATCTTGATGAACCCCTTGTCGTCGATGTCGAGCCCGTAAATCAGGCCGAGGTCATAGATATTCACCGGAATTTCCGGATCGTAGACGGTTTGCAGGGCGGCAACGATGGCTTCTTCGCTGGCCGGTGCGACCCCCGCTTCGAGCGGCTTGCCGCCGGTTGCCTTGAATTCCTCGTTCGGATCGACAGGGGAATAGTCAAACCCCGGAATCCCGCTCGGCCCGCCCGGCGTCATGCCATGCGGCCCGTGCGACATCGACGACGGCGGCACAAAGGTGTCGCGCTCGGGCGCGGTGCGCGGCTGCAGGGAATCGCGGACCTTCTGCTCGGCGGCCGTTATCTCTTCCGCGGACTTTTCTGTTTCGTTGTGATCCACCGTATTTTCCTTTTCAGCGTCTTTCTTTTTGAACAGTCCGAACATCACGCAAACATCTCTTTCACCACCAAAAGCGAGTCGTAAAGCGCGTCGATTTCTTCCTTGGTGTTGTAGAGCCCGAATGAGGCGCGCGCCGTGCCGGGAATGCCGAAGCGGTCCATCAGCGGCTGCGCGCAGTGATGGCCGACACGCACCGCGACACCGGCGCGGTCAATGATGGTGCCGATATCGGAGATGTGCGCATCGTCCATGACGAACGACACGATAGAGGCCTTCTCGTCCGCATTGCCGACGATCTTCAGGCCCTCGATCGCGGAAAGCCGTTCGGTGCAGTAATGCAGCAAACCCATCTCGTGCGCGTGAATGTTTTCAAGGCCGACGCCTTCCACGTAGTCCACGGCAGCGCCGAAACCGATCGCCTCGACAATCGCGGGTGTGCCCGCCTCGAAGCGATGCGGGGTGTCCTGGAACGTGGTTTCGGCGAACGTCACACGGTCGATCATGTCGCCGCCGCCCTGATACGGCGGCATCGAATTCAAAAGATCCTTCGGCGCCCACAGGATACCGGACCCGGTCGGCCCGTACAGCTTGTGGCTTGAAAAGACATAGAAATCAGCGCCCAGCGTCTGCACGTCGATTTTCGTGTGCGGCACCGCCTGACAACCGTCGAGCAGCACTTTCGCGCCGACCGCATGGGCCTTGGCGATGATTTCGGCGACCGGCAACACGGTCCCCAGCACGTTCGAGATATGCGCCACGGAAACGATCTTGGTTTTCGCCGACAGCAGTTCGTCGAACTGATCCATGCGGAAATTACCGTCGTCGTCGCAGTCGACGACCTTGATGACAATGCCCTTTTCGGCGCGCAGCAACTGCCACGGCACGATGTTGGCGTGGTGTTCCATGACGCTGACGATGACCTCGTCGCCGGCGTTCAGGTATTTGCGGCCATAGCTGGCGGCAACCAGGTTGATCGCTTCGGTACCGCCCTTGGTGAACACGACCTCGTGGTGGTCGGGCGCATTCAGGAACTTCGCGATCTTGTGGCGCGCCTGCTCGTAAGCGTCGGTCGAAAGCTGGCTCATGCGGTGATTGCCGCGATGCACGTTGGAGTAATAGTGCTCCATGCAGTCCGTCATCGCCTCGATGACCTGACGCGGCTTCTGCGCGCTGGCGCCGTTGTCGAGATACACCAGCGGCTTGTCGTAAACCGTTTCGCCCAGGATCGGAAAATCTTCGCGGATGCGCGCCACGTCATAGGCGTGCATGGAGTTATCGCCCGCCCCTGCGCCCGCTTTTGCGGCCAGTTCGTTCATCAGGCCGACTCCTTCCACTCACCGGCGAGATAGCAGTGCGCCGGCAGCCAGTGCACGACCCGGTCGAGGAAGGCTTCGCGGACCGTCTCGTCGGTGATTTCATTAAGCGCATCGCCGAGGAACGACTGCACCAGCATGTTACGCGCCAGCGCTTCGGGGATACCGCGGGACCGCAGATAGAACAGCGCCGTGGTGTCGAGCTGGCCGCTGGTCGCACCGTGCGCGCACTGCACGTCGTCGGCGTAGATTTCCAGTTCCGGCTTCATGTCTATTTCGGCACTGTTGGACAGCAGCAGTGTCTTGTTGAGCATGCGGCCGTCGGCTTTCTGCGCATCGCGGGCGACGTGAATCTTGCCCTGGAAGACGGCCCGCGCCTCGTCGTCCAGCACGCCCTTGAAGACCTGCTTGCAGGTGGTGTGCGGCACCGCCATGTCGATATACGACGTGTTGTCGCAGTGTTCGTTGCCGCGCATCATGTACGCCCCGTGATAGCCCGAATGCGCGCCTTCACCGGCCAACGTGATCCATGCCTCGGTTCTGGACAGCAGCCCGCCGATGGCAAGCCCGAAGCTTTCATAGGTCGCATCGCGGCCGACGCGCGCATGCACGGTCGAGACGTGCGTCGCTTGAATGTTTTCCGCCTGCACTCGGTAATGCTTGAAGATCGCCCCGTCGGCGACATCGATTTCCGTCGCCGAATTGGCGAAATAGGCGCCGACCCCGCGCCCGACGTGATGCTTTACCAGCGTTGCCTGCGCGCCAGATTCGAGAACGATCAGATTGCGCGGGAAATAGGCAATCGGCGCGCTCGTCAGACCGCCGACGTAAACCACTTCGAGCGGTTTGCCGAGCACGACGCCCTTGGCGACATGCAGAACGAAACCGCTGTCCATCATCGCGTCGTTGAGCGCCAGCATCGCCTGGTTGGTATCGCCGGCAACGCGGCCCAGATGCGCTTCCACCCAATCGGGATCCGCGGACAGGATATCCTCGAGCGCGCCGAAGCGAACCCCCGCCGGCAGATCGGCAATGTCGCTCAGATCGGCGCGCAGCTTGCCGTCGACGAAAACGAGGCGCGCGGCAACATCGCCGATGCTCGGCAGGTCGCTGATCTTCGTTTCATCGCCGGCGCCGGAAATCGGCGAATAGCAGGTGTCGTCCAGCGGCCTGAGCCGCGTATACTTCCAGCTTTCCAGCTTCGGCGTCGGCAACCCGAGTTCGGCGAACCGCTCGGCCCCGGCCAGCCGCCGGGCCTTCAACCAGGCGAGGTCGTCACCGGGCAGCACCCGGTTGCCGCTCAACCCGCCATCGAGGAACGAAACAGCCGTCATCAGGCAGCCTCCCCGACGAAGTCGGCGTAGCCTTTTTCTTCCAGTTCCAGCGCCAGCTCCTTGCCGCCGGTTTTCTGAATTTGCCCGTTGGCCAGCACGTGCACCTTGTCGGGCACGATGTAATCCAAAAGCCGCTGATAGTGCGTGATGACGAGGCTTGAGCGTTCCGGCGAGCGCAGCGCATTGACGCCGTCGGCGACGATTTTCAGTGCGTCGATATCGAGGCCCGAGTCGGTCTCGTCGAGGATCGCCAGCTTCGGCTCCAGCACCGCCATCTGCAGCACTTCGTTGCGTTTTTTCTCGCCGCCCGAGAAACCGACATTGACGGCGCGTTTCAGCATCTCGTCGGACATGTTCAGTTCCTTGGTCTTGGCGCGCAGCATCTTGATGAACTGGATTTTGTCCAGCTCGTCCTCGCCACGATAACGGCGCACCGCATTGATCGCTTCGTTGAGGAATGTCGAGTTCGGCACGCCGGGAATTTCCACCGGATACTGAAACGCCAGGAAGATGCCCTTGGCGGCGCGCTCTTCGGGCTCGAGATCGGTCAGGTCCTCACCTTCGTAGATGATCCGCCCGCCGGTCACTTCATAACCTTCGCGCCCGGCCAGCACATACGACAGCGTCGATTTGCCGGAGCCGTTCGGTCCCATGATGGCGTGCACTTCGCCCGGCATCACGGTCAGGTTGACCCCCTTGAGGATTTCGGTGCCGCCGACGGTGGCGTGCAGATCTTTGATTTCCAACATGCGTATTCGTCCTTGTTTGCTCTCTATTCGTCATCCTGAACTTGATTCAGGATCCATATTTCATTGCGCCCATGGGCCCTGAATCGAGTTCAGGGCGACGGGGTGTAATTCATCGTCAGCCGACACTTCCTTCAAGCGAGATGCCGACAAGCTTTTGCGCTTCGACGGCGAATTCCATCGGCAACTGCTGCAACACTTCGCGGCAGAAACCGTTGACCACCAGCGCCACCGCTGCTTCGGCCGGAATGCCGCGCTGACGCAGATAGAAAAGCTGATCCTCGGATATCGTCGAGGTCGTCGCCTCGTGCTCGACAATGGCGGCTTTGTTCCTGCTTTCGATATACGGCACCGTGTGCGCGCCGCACTTGTCGCCGATCAGCAAAGAGTCGCACTGCGTGTAGTTACGCGCGCCCTCGGCCTTCGGCGAGATTTTGACCAGCCCGCGATAGGTCTGGTCCGATTTCCCCGCCGAAATGCCCTTGGAAATGATCCGGGATGTGGTGTTCTTGCCGAGGTGGATCATCTTGGTGCCGGTGTCGGCCTGCTGTGCGTTGTTGGTGATGGCGATGGAATAGAACTCGCCGACCGAATTGTCGCCCTGCAGGATGCAGCTCGGGTACTTCCATGTAATCGCCGAACCGGTCTCAACCTGGGTCCAGGAAATCTTCGAGTTTTTGCCCCGGCAGGCACCGCGCTTGGTGACGAAGTTGTAGATGCCGCCCTTGCCGTCCTCGTCGCCCGGATACCAGTTCTGCACCGTCGAGTACTTGATTTCGGCATCGTCCAGCGCCACCAGTTCGACGACCGCGGCATGCAGCTGGTTTTCGTCGCGCATCGGTGCCGTGCAGCCTTCGAGGTAGCTGACGTAAGATTCCTTGTCGGCGACGATCAGCGTGCGCTCGAACTGGCCGGTGTTCATTTCGTTGATACGGAAGTACGTCGACAGTTCCATCGGGCATTTGACACCGGGCGGAATGTAGACGAACGAGCCATCGGTGAAGACCGCCGAGTTCAGGCACGCGTGCTTGTTGTCGGCCATCGGCACCACGGTGCCGAGATACTTGCGCACCAGATCGGGGCAGCGTTCCAGCGCTTCGGAGATCGGGCAGAAAATGACGCCGACCTCTTCCAGCTTTTTCTTGAACGTGGTGGCGACGGACACGCTGTCGAACACGTAATCGACGGCGACGTTGGAGACACCGGCCAGCACTTCCTGTTCCCTGATCGGGATGCCGAGCTTCTCGTAGGTCGCCAGCAGCTCCGGATCGACTTCGTCCAGGCTTTTCGGGCGGTCGTCGTCGCTCTTGGGCGCCGAATAATAGTGGTACTGCTGATAGTCGATCGGCGGGAACTGCACCTTCGACCACTGCGGCTCGGGCATTTCCAGCCAGCGGCGATAGGCCTTCAGACGCCATTCGAGCAGCCATGCCGGCTCGTTCTTCTTGGCCGAGATGAAGCGCACGATATCTTCGCTCAGCCCCATCGGCGCCTTGTCGGCGGCGATGTCGGTGACGAAGCCGTACTTGTACTTCTCGCCCGATATCGAATGGACCTGGTCGACTGTTTCGGCAGTTGCTGACATGTTCGTCTTTTCCTTTAAAGTCTTTGTCGTCTCATGCCGCGGCCTCTTTCGAGGCAGCGCGGGTGCGTAGCGAGCGCCACGCATTGATGAATTTCTGCACATCGTCGGCGGTGTTCGACAGACCCAGCGAGACACGCACCGCCTCGGCGGCTTCCGTCTTCGTCGCCCCCATGGCCAGAAGGACGTGGCTCGGCTCGACCTTGCCCGATGAGCACGCCGATCCGGCGCTGACGGCGATGCCCGCCAGATCGAAAGCCATGACCTGGGTTTCCGCGCTGACACCCGGCATGGCGATGCAGGTCGTATTGGCAAGCCGCTCGGCACCGGCCCCGTAAACGCGGGCGTCACCGCCGAGCGCGCTTTCGATACCGTCCCTCAGCCCGGCCAGTTTGGAAAAGCCGGCGACGCTGTCGAGGGCGGCGGCACAGGCGGCGCCGAACCCTGAAATCCCGATGAGGTTTTCCGTTCCGGCGCGGCGGCGGCGTTCCTGCCCTCCGCCCCGGATCAGCGGTTCGAAGGCGACGCCGTCCTTGACGACGATTGCGCCCACGCCCTGCGGACCGCCGAACTTATGCGCGCTGAGCGAAAGCGCATCGCAATAGGCGGTGATTTCGAACAACGGCCGCTTTGCTGCCCATTGAATGGCATCGACATGCAACAGGGCATCGTGGGCCTTGGTAATCGCGGCGATCTCGGCGATCGGCTGTACGACGCCGGTTTCGTTGTTCGCCGCCATAACGGAAACCAGCACCCGGCCCTCTGCGCCTTCAAGCATCTCCGACAAGGCATCCAGCCTGAGCACGCCGCTGGCGTCGACCGGCACGCGGCGCGCATCCGGTGCGGCATCCAGAACCGAGGCATGCTCGATCGCGCTGGTCGCGACAAATGCTGCCGGAATACCCCTGAGAATCGTGTTGTTCGCTTCGGACCCGCCGGACGTGAAGATCACGTTCTGCGGCGCGACCCCGGCCAGTTCGCCGACACTGGCGCGCGCATCCTCGATGATCCTGCGGGCTTCGCGGCCGAAGCCGTGTACCGACGATGCATTGCCTGTCAGCTCCCCAGCAACCCCCATGGCACGCGCCATGGCGTCGCGGGCAGCATGGCCCAGCGGCGTCGTCGCGTTATGATCGAGGTAACAGGCGGTCATCGGTGCAGCTCTTTAACTTATTCGCCGGCGGCGATGTGCTGTTCGCGGCCTTCGGCAAACAAAACGCCGCTGGAACCGAGCACGCGGCGCGTTGCAACATCCTCAAGCGAGACCGTGCTCAGGAACAGATAGATCTGGTTGCCGAGTTCTTCCCACAGGTCATGCGTCAGACAGCGTTGCTGGCGCCCCTGACAGCCCGACGGGCTGCCCGGTGTACAACGCGTCGCCTTGATCGGCTCGTCGACGGCCATGATGACGTCGGCGACACGGATTTCCGACGGCGCACGGGCCAGCAGATAACCGCCACCGGGTCCACGAACGCTTTTGACGAGGTGGCCGCGGCGCAGCCGTCCGAACAGTTGCTCGAGATATGACAGCGAGATTTCCTGACGCTCCGCCACATCGGCCAGCGCAATCGGCTTGCCATCGGCATGGGTCGCGAGATCGACCATCGCCATCACGGCATAACGTCCCTTGGTTGAGAGTTTCACGGTTTCGCTCCTTTGCGTTTCATGCCCCTGATACAGATCTGATACAGACTTGATCAGGCGACAGAGGATTTACGGCTGCCCTTACCGTCATCTTGGCCATTGTCTTTGTCTTCGTCCTTGCCATCGAGTTCCTTACGCAGCGCGTCGCGTTCGGATTCCAGTTCGTCGACCCGGCCTTTCAATTCGCTCAGGCTCTGGCGCATCTGGTCGAGAACCTGTTGCACCGGATCGGGGACACCTTCCGGCATCGTCGCATAGGCGCGGAACTCAGCGGCCTTCGACTTGTCCTTCGGCATGATGATCCGGGCCGGGATGCCGACCGCCGTGACGTTCGCCGGCACATCCGACGTCACCACCGCGTTGGCGCCGACGCGCGCGCAGTCGCCGACCGTGATGGGACCCAGGATCTGTGCGCCCGAACCGACGATGACATTATTGCCAAGCGTCGGATGGCGTTTGACGCCGACCTGCGTATGGCTGTCGACGCTCGGCGCTACACCGCCCAGCGTGACGTCGTGATACAGCGTTACGTTATCGCCGATCTCGGCGGTTTCACCGACCACGACACCGGCGCCATGGTCGATCACAAAGCAGCAGCCGATGGTCGCACCGGGGTGTATTTCGATGCCCGTGAACAGGCGCCCGAACTGCGAAACCAGGCGCCCGAGAAAGCGCAGGTTCATGCCCCACAGCCAATGTGCGATGCGATAAAACACCACGGCATGGAAGCCCTGATACAAAATGACCACTTCCAGTCTCGAACGCGCAGCGGGGTCGCGCTCAAGAAAGGCGTCCAGGTCGGCCTTTAATCTCTTGAAAAGCATGGCATGATCTTTATCTTCTCTTCGCCCTTGGCGATTACATGGGGTTGCGCTATCGCCCGGACACGACGATGTCATGGTGGATAAGCGCAATTTCTTAGGGGTTATATAAGAAAGCTGAGTAACGCGGTCAAGTATTTACGCGTAATTTTACCGATGCCGAACAGGCACAAATCAAGGCTTCTTTTGTAATTAACCGACAATTGCGGTCGACTTTTTTAATTCGTTCTAAGTGAGGTTCCCACCCATGCCCGACGTGATATTCAACGGACCGGAAGGCCGCCTGGAAGGCCGCTACCAGCATGCGAAGCGCGATGATGCGCCGGTCGCGCTGATTTTGCACCCCCATCCGCAACATGGCGGCACCATGAACAACAAGGTCGTGTATTCGCTTTATCACGCCTTTTCGAGGCGCGGTTTCTCGACGCTGCGCTTCAATTTTCGCGGTGTCGGACGCAGCCAGGGCGAATTCGACAGCGGTCTGGGTGAGCTTTCCGACGCCGCCGCCGCGCTCGACTGGATGCAGGGTCACAACCCGAACGCCACCGGCTGCTGGATCGCCGGATTCTCGTTTGGCGCCTGGATCGCCATGCAGTTGATGATGCGCCGCCCGGAAATCAACGGCTTCATCGCCATTGCCCCGCCCGCCAGCATCCACGATTTCTCGTTCCTGGCCCCCTGCCCGGCATCCGGGCTGATGGTGCACGGCGACAGCGACGACATCATTCCCGAAGATTCCGTGGCCAAGCTCGCCGACAAGCTCGGCAAGCAGAAGAACATCACCATCGACTATAATGTGGTGAAGGGCTGCGACCATTTCTTCCGCGAGCACATGGATACGCTGGAAAAGCACGTCGAAAAGTATCTCGACACGAATCTGGTTCCGGCCGAGTAAGCCCCCGCTCCCTGGGGAGAGGGTGGCGCGCTTGCGTGCCGGGTGAGGGGATGCCGGTTAAGACGGCCGCAGCCAGCCGCCTTGAAACCGGACTTCAGATAACCCGACCAGCTTGCGCATACGCTCGAGCGCGCCGTTCATGCGCGCCATGCGGCCTTTACCGAATTGGACGCCCGGCTCGGGCCAGACGGAACTGACCACAAGCGCATCTTCGGCGCGTTCCGCCTTCATCTCCATACGGCCGATCATCCGTTCCCCGTCCAGCAGCGGAAAAACGTAATAGCCATATGTGCGCTCGGGCGCCGGGACGAATATCTCGATCCGGTAGTCGAAATCGAACAGGTGCTTCAGGCGTTTGCGGTCGCGGATGACGGGATCGAACGGGTTGAGAATCCGCAGGCGCTCGGCCGGTTGCCCTGCGTCGGCGAGGTGCATTTCAATATCGGCGAATGCATAGAGTTTGCGCGGCGCGCCGTCACCGGCACCGTGCACACGAACCTCGACGATGTCCCCGCCAAGCCGCGCGTCGCACCACGCCTTGGCTT
Organism: Thalassospiraceae bacterium LMO-JJ14; assembly: GCA_021555105.2. NCBI lineage: Bacteria > Pseudomonadati > Pseudomonadota > Alphaproteobacteria > Rhodospirillales > Thalassospiraceae > Thalassospiraceae bacterium LMO-JJ14. The sequence goes on along the minus strand of CP134604.1, from coordinate 1,527,063 downwards.
CGGCGGCCGTGATATTGCCCCAATAACCGGCGATCTCGCCCGCCGTGCCGAAGCCGAGGCGGCTCAGCGCCTCGCGGCAGGACCAGTCGATAAAGGCGTCCGCCGAGGGTTCGGGCCCGCGATAGGCGTCGGGGATCACACGTTCGGTCAGGTCATAGGCTTTCTGAAACCCGCGCCGGTGACAGATGCACAGGCTCCCCGTGCGCCAATGATATTCCAGCGCCGTCTTCGACGGCTTCCAGTTCCACCATGCGCCGCCTTCCGCCGCACCCGAAGGATCGCGGCTGTCCGCCATTTCGCGCGACGTAATCGGCCCGCCCGCCGCCGCGTGCGCCAGCACATGGTCCAGTTCGCTTTGATGATCGGCACCCTGCCGACCGGCCCAGCGCCTGGCCAGACGGGAGCGTTCGCGTTCAAAGCGGCCCTTCCAGACCGGGAAAAACTCGACCGGCAGGATCGCTGCGTCATGGGTCCAGTTCTCGAACAGCATGCGGTCGGTTTCGATCAGCCGGTGCAAATCCTTTTGCCGGTAGCCGTCCCAGCGGCTCGCCAGAATCATGTGATGCGCGCGCTCGACCCACTGTATGGAATCGACCTGAACGAAGCCGAGCCTGCGGATCAATTCCAGCAAGCCGTCGCGGCCCAAGCGCCGGCGCGGGCTTTCCGCCAACCCCTGCAGATCAAGGACCAGCCGGCGCGCGTCAGAAGCGGAGATGTCGAGAGGCGTCGTCATGGGGCGTGATCGAACCCGCACCGGGCGGGAGAGTCAATCGGCGGGATGTTATTAATACCGTCATCCCGGACACGGATTTCCCCCGAGCGCAGGCGAGGTCGGGAAAGCCAGCGATCCGGGACCCATCCCGACACCGCGCCAAGCCCATCGATGGGTCCCGGGTCGCAAGGATCGCATCTGAACGCAGATCGCGTTCAGGCGATGCCTAACGCCCGGGATGACGATTAATGTTAAGGCCTGTGCAGCACACCGCCCGGCATCGGCTCAGAGACGCCGGTCGTCGACGGCAGGCTGAGCGGCAGGCCGTACATCGATCTGACGGCGAGGTAGGCGAACGCCTGCGCCTCCATGGCATCGCCGGACCAGCCGACGCCCTCGACCGGTTCCACCGGGCGGTCCAGTGCGCGGCGGAGGTCCGCCATCATCACCGGATTGTGCCGCCCGCCGCCGGTCACCAGCCAGCGTTCGGGGAGTGCGGGCAGCATGTCCTGTGCGCGCGCCACGGCATAGGCCGAGAACGCGACCAGCGTCGCCGCGCCGTCTTCCAGCGACAGCCCCATCACCGGCGACGGATCGAAGTGATCGCGGTCCAGCGACTTCGGGTACGGCTGGTCGAAATAATCGTTGGCCAGCAGTTCCGCCAACACATCCTCGTCGATGCGGCCCTGCCGCGCGATTTGACCGTCCTCGTCCATCGGCTTGCCGGTCTGGGCCAACACCCAGTCATCGACCAGTGCGTTCGCCGGGCCGGTGTCGAAGGCGACGATGCCGCCGTCCGGGCTGATCCACGTCAGGTTGCCGACACCGCCCAGATTGAGCACACTAATCGGCGGCGCCAGCGGCTTCGCCAGCGCGGCGTGATAGAGCGGCGCGAACGGCGCCCCCTCGCCCCCGGCGGCCACGTCGGCGGCGCGGAAATCGTTGACGACGGCAATGTTCAATCGCGACGCCAGCCGGGCGCCGTCGCCCAATTGCACCGTCACGCCGTTCTGTGGGTCGTGAAACACCGTCTGGCCGTGAAAGCCGACGACGTCGACGTCATGTGCACTAAGCCCCGCGCGGCCCATGAAATCCTCGACCGCCTCGGCGTGGGCATCGGTGATATCGCGCACCACGGCACCGAGCGCATCGCCGGGTTCGGGCTTGTGGCCGGCGACCGCCTGCACGCGTTCTCTGAGCCCCTGTTCATATGGATAGGATGCAAAGGCACCCCGCCGCTTGACCGTCTCGCCGTCGCTGTCGATCACGGCGACGTCGATCCCATCCATGGACGTACCGCTCATCAGGCCAATGGCGGTCAGGACCTGTCCTTTTTCGGGCAACATGCTTTCCTCTAGATCGTTGTGCGGTACGGCTTGCATGTGTTAATCATCCGCGCTCTTCATAATAACAGCAAGACCCGAACATGGCCCACTACAAGTCCGATTTTATCACTCGCCTGACCGAACGCCAGTTCATGCATCAATGCACGGACCTGGATGCGCTGGACGAAAAATGCGCCGCGGGCCCGGTCACGGCGTATATCGGCTTCGACTGCACGGCGCCGAGCCTGCACGTGGGCTCGCTGGTGTCGATCATGCTGCTCAGGCTGTTGCAGCAGACCGGGCACAAGCCGATCGTCCTCATGGGCGGCGGCACGACACGGGTCGGCGACCCGTCCGGCAAGGACGAAAGCCGCAAGCTGCTGGATGACGCCGCCATTGCCGCCAACATGGCCGGCATCAAATCGGTGTTTCAGAAATACCTGAGCTTCGGCGACGGCCCGACCGACGCCATCATGGTCAACAATGCCGACTGGCTGGACAGCCTCAATTATGTCGAATTCCTGCGCGATATCGGCCCGCACTTCACCATCAACCGCATGCTCAGCTTCGACAGCGTCAAGCTGCGCCTCGAGCGCGAGCAGCCGCTGACGTTCCTTGAGTTCAACTACATGATCCTGCAGGCCTACGACTTCGTCGAGCTTGCCAAGCGCAACGGTTGCGCGTTGCAGATGGGCGGCTCGGATCAGTGGGGCAACATCGTCAACGGCGTTGAGTTGGGCCGCCGCGTTGCCGATAAACACCTGTTCGGCCTGACCACGCCGCTTTTGACGACCGCGTCGGGCGCGAAGATGGGCAAGACCGCCGACGGCGCGGTGTGGCTCAACGAAGACGCGCTCAGCCACTACGATTACTGGCAGTACTGGCGCAACACCGAGGACGCCGACGTCGGCAAGTTCCTGCGCCTGTTCACCGAACTGCCGATGGACGAGATCGCCCGCCTCGAAGCACTTGAGGGTGCGGAGATCAACGACGCCAAGAAAATACTCGCCGACGAAGCCACCAAGCTATGCCGGGGCGCCGACGCCGCGGCGGAAGCCCGCAAGACGGCGGAGACCACCTTCGAGCAGGGCGGCATGGGCGAGACGCTGCCCAGCGTCGACGTGCCGCGCGCCGAGATCGAGGCCGGCGTCGGTATCCTGACGCTGTTCACGCAGGCCGGTCTGGCGTCATCCAACGGTGACGCACGGCGCCTGATCAAGGGCGGCGGCGCCAAGATCAACGACGAAGCCATCAGCGACGTCAACGCGAGCGCCTCGCTCGGTGATCTCAACGCCGAAGGCGTGATCAAGCTGTCGGCGGGCAAGAAGCGCCACGCCCTGATCAAGCCTGTCTGATCGCGGCTTCTTAAATCACCCCCCTTGTCCGGCCGGGAATCCTCGACACCTGCAAGCCAGGCGTGCCCCGCGTTGGCGCTTTATGAGCATCTGATATAGATCAATGCGCATATGCTCTCACCCGCATATACATGAACCATGCAGGAAATATTGAACGCCATTGCCGATCCGACCCGCCGCGCCGCGCTTACGCTGCTGTGGAGCGGGAAAGAGTATTGTGTCTGCGAACTGATGCAGCGGCTTGACGCAACGCAAAGCCGGATGTCCCGGCACATGAAGGTGCTGCGCGACGCCGGTCTCGTGCTCGACAGACGCGATGCGCAATGGGTCCGTTATCGGCGCGACATGACCCTCGCGCCCGAATTGGCCGCTGTGATCGATGCGGTCCTGGTCGCCGAGCGCGCCTCTGGAAGGCCGCCTAAAAGGAATGCCGCATGACCGCCAAAACACATGACACCGGCCCTTACCCTGAATCAGCGCCCCCTGAAACAACGACATGGCCTTGGTATGTGGGCTTGCCGCTGGCCATGCTGGCGTGGTGGCTGGTTTATGGGCAATTGGTCCCGTTTGCTGAGTGGGTGACGTCGCTGTTTCCCGTACAGCGCGACAGCCACACCGGCGCCGCCATTGCTTTCTTTTTCTACGACGTACCGAAGGTGTTGCTGTTGCTCGGCGGCATTGTCTTTGTGACCGGCGTCCTGCGCAGTTGGTTCAGCCCCGAGAAGACACGGGCGATCCTTGCCGGCAAGAATGAGATCCTCGGCTATCCCCTGGCGGCGCTCTTGGGCGTGCTGACGCCGTTCTGTTCATGCTCGTCGGTGCCGCTTTTCATCGGGTTCGTTTCAGCGGGCATCCCGCTCGGCGTGACTTTTTCCTTCCTGATCGCCGGTCCGATGGTGGGACCGGTCGGGCTAGGACTGCTTTACGGTCTGGTCGGCTGGGAGATCGCCTCGATCTACCTCGTCTTCGGCTTCACCATCGCCACGATCGCGGGGTTCGTTATGGGCCGCATGGGGCTGGAACGGTATCTGCAGGACTGGGTTCGCGAATTGAATGCCGGCACTGTGGGCGAATTGGCGGATGAGCGGCTGACGCTGGTCGATCGGCTTAAAATCGGTGTTGAGCAGGTTCGCGAGATCGTCGGAAAGGTCTGGATTTGGGTGCTGATCGGCATTGCCATCGGCGCGGCGATCCACGGCTATGTCCCCGAAGAGACGATGCTGCGGATCATGGGTCGCGAGGCGTGGTGGTCCGTGCCGGCAGCCGTCATCATGGGGGTGCCGATGTACACCAACGCGGCCGGCGTCGTCCCCATCGTCGAGGCGCTTCTGGGCAAGGGCGCGGCGCTCGGCACGACCCTCGCGTTCATGATGTCGGTGATCGCGCTCAGCCTGCCCGAGATGATCATCCTCAAGCAGGTGCTGACCCTCCGTCTGATTGCGATCTTCATCGCCGTGGTGTCGATGGGCATTCTCGCCACCGGCTTTCTGTTCAACATCATTCTTTGAAGGGAACCATTCATGAAAACCGTCAAGATTTACGGGTCCGGGTGCAAACGCTGCGAAACCACCGAGACGATGGTCAACGAGGCTGCGGCCAAACTCGGGATCGAGGTCGATGTTGAAAAGGTCACGGATCCGAAATCCATCGCCATGGCGGGTGTGATGTCAACGCCGGGCATCGCGGTCGACGGCAAGCTTGTTCACGCCGGCGGCCTGCCCGGCGCGGCAAAACTCGAAGACTGGCTTTCCGCATGATCCGACGGGGTTAAGGCGAACGCATGGCTGCCCGCCGCGTCGGCACGCGCGCGCCTCAGGGCACTGGCGTTAAGTCCAGGGCCGATGACTGGACCAGGTTATTGGGATTCGACGGGTAGCGAAGATGTGCCGAGCAGCGGCACTTGCTGATCGTCGGGCTTGAAGGCGCCGAACAGGTTCCTGAGGATACCCGGCGTCAACGCCGACAGCGGATTGACGGTGGTGTTCGGATCCTCGATCGGACCGGAGATCGAGAAGTTGGCGGCAAAAACGCCGCCGCCGTCTTCGCTCCCCGTCAGGATATTGCCGAGCAACGGAATTTTGCCGAGCAGCGAGTTGATGGCATAGGCCGGGACCACCGTGCCCTCGATGTTCAGTACATCGGCGTGCGTATAGACGGTGCCCGACGCGGTAAAGCCGATCGATGCCCCTGTCGCCTTGGCGTCGGCGATCTGCACTTCACCGTCGGTATATGTAAACGGCACATCAAGCTCGGCGAAATTCAGGCCTTCGCCGGTCAGCGCATCGACAATGCCGGTCAGCGCCATGATCGAGAGAACACGGGTCATCAGCGGTGCGTTGCGAACCCGGTAATTGACGACACGCAGTTTGCCGCGCAACGGCCGCAGCGCCGCCGCGTCGTCATAGCGGCCGCGCATTTCAAGCTGGCCGCCGTGCATGTTATCGAACAGATCGAAAAAGCGCAGCGTATCGCCGGCGTTCTCGGCCTTGACGCTCAGCACCCGGTTGCCGTCGGAGTCCGGCGCCATGTTCACACTGAGCAGCGGCCCCCCGTTGAGCTTGCTGTCGAGCAGCGCCGTGCGCCAGATGCCGCGCTTGTGCACGAAGGTTCCGGAAACGGCGGACAGGAACTTCTGCGGCTCGACCCACATCTTGTCCAGCTCGACGGCAATCGTCAGGTCCGGCAGGGTCAGGTCGTCCTGGCCCGGACGGTCCCCGATCAGACGTTCCCACAACGGCGAGAATTCAAGCTCGGATCCCTGCAGGCCGATTTCCCAGCCGCCGTCGGGACGCGATATGACGGCACCCGAGACATCGGTGCGCCCGAACAGGACCTGCTTCAGATTGACGCGCTCCAGGCCGAGACCGGCCGGTGCGTATTTGACATCGCCCTTCACCGACAGGTCGCCGGCGATGACATTGAAGCTCGGTACGCTTTTGACGAGGCCGTTCTCGAGCAGGATCGTGACATCGACCCAGCCGGCGTCGCCGGCCGCCTTGCGCCATTCCATCACCGGCACCCTGAGTTCCGCACGTTCCAGGTTGGCGTTGACCTCGACGCGGCCGCTGCGGTTATCGAAAACCGTATAGCGCACCGTGGCGTCGACACCGCCGGAAACGAAGTCCCCCGCCGGACCCGGATCGACCCCGAGATCGCGGACGTTCGACAGGTCGTCGATCCTGGCCGCCAGCAGATATTGCGAACGGTAAGGCACCTTGGTGCCGAAATTCTGGTTCCATACCAGGGCCACCGGCACCGGCCCCATCATCACGTTTCCGTCGACTTCCATTTTTTTCGTATCGACGGCGAGCTTGAGCGTGCCGTCGCGGATGCCCCGGCCCAGCACGACATCCTTCATCTGCACATTCGTCAGTCTGGCTGCGGCCTTTACATCGACATCTTCGACGGCCAGATCCTTGGCGAGCATGAAATACAGATTGAGATCGACATCCGCATCGCCCAGCGTGCTTTTCGGATCGATCTTCATGGCGCTGGCGAACTCGAACGGTTTGCGGTCGATCAGCTCGAGCGCGTCGCGCACCGGCGATTTCGCCTTCAGGTCGATATCGATGTACTGATCGATTTCCCTGAGACCGGTAATATGGATCGTCGCGCCGTCCAGCTTGATCCGCCCGCTGGTGCCCTGTTCGACGGCAACGTCGAAGCTGTCCGCATCGAACGACATCAACGCCTTCACGTTCTTCACCGCCGGCATGCCTTCTAGATAGGTCACATCGACGCCTTCGGCGCTCATGGTGCCGTCGATGGTATCGATGGCAAAACTGCCGTCCTGCTGCACGCGGACGGAAAAGACGGCATCGGCGCGGGTCATCCGCCCGCCGCTGAGATGCGATGTCACCCAGGCATAAGGGTCCGGCCCCATTGTCGCCGGCCAGTAAGTCTTGAGCTGTTCCACCGGCACGTCGGCCAGTGTCGTTTCGGCCTTGATCACGACTTCCGGGCCGCCGATGCCGCTCGCCTGGGCTTTCAGATCGAAGACCGGGCCGTTCAGGTTCAGGCTGAGACGCTGAATATCGGCAATGCCCGATTTCATGTCGAATTTCCCCGAACCGGACATGCTGACCAGCGGCATGGCATGATCGATGGGCGACGGGATGGCGAGGGTCGAGCCTTCCATCAGCGTTACTTCGGCGCCGTCCAGCGTCACCGAGCCGATGCGGCCGTTATAAATTCCGTTGAGCGTAATGTTCTCAACGCTCAGTTCCTGTGCAAACGGCGCCGGCAACATCAGCGTGCCGTCATCGCCGGTGACGTGAAAACCGATGCTGTTGATACCCTCGTGCAGCGACGTGCCGATGACGAGTTTGCCGCTGAGCGGCATGTTGACGGCTTCGAACACGGTAAATTTCGGATCCAGCGAGGCGAACGACGCCGGCGATATGTCGGCGAACGACGCCGTCAGGTCGAGACGGCCCGCCTCTGCATGAAACGAGCCGTGCAAGGAAATGTCGGCGATCCGGTTCTCGATATCGATTTGCAGGCTTCCTTCGGCGAGCAGGCCGTGCGGTGCGCGCACCAGCTTCAGATAACCGACCGGCACCTGCCAGACCTTGCCCGTCATACGGTCGTCGAAAGTCATGTTCGCGCCGCTGATGCGGACCGTTTCCAGATAGCTCATCGGCGAGCCCGGGTCCGGTTTCTTGATCAGCCAGCTCAGAAGGCCGGTCGCAAAGCGTTCGCCGGAAGGTCCGCTTTCAGCGGCAACCTCGATACCCAGCCCGCCGTCCGCATCACGGCGCACCCGAATTTCGGGCCCCAGCAATTCGATGAATTTCGGCGCCAGCTTGCCGCGGACCAGCGCCCGTCCGCTCAACGACAAGGAAAGTTCGGGAATCCGCGCCTGCGCCGCGCCCGTTTCGCCGATGGCGCGGACGTTCTTGACGCGAAGCTCGATCGCCCGGTCCCAGCCGGCCCAGGTTAGCGTGGTGTCGTCAATGGCGAGGCGAAAGCTGCGGTGGCCGCTGTTCAGCGCGCGTTCCACATACGGCGTCAGAAATGACAGCGAGACCGGTCCTTTCTGCAACTGCCAGGCAATCAAAAGCGTAATAATCGCCAGCCCGGCGCCGAGACCGCCGACCAACTGCACTACACCGATAAATGTCCGTTTGATCAACAACGTATGTAAAATTCCGTCAGCACACCAAACGCGCCGGGCGATCCGGGCGAAATGGTGGCATTAGTATGCATAACCGTCACTTAACGCAGAGTAAACCGTCTATAAGTACAGGGCTAAGCCTGTTTTTCGGTAACACTTCAGCAAAGACTTTTTGCGTGATCCGCATGGATGACATATTGCAATAACCATGAGCAACGATTTTGTCATCGATACGGCCGGGCTGGCGGTTGCGGCCGACAGCGAAGCGGCGCAGCGCGGGCTCGCAGACTTTTACGCTGCCTGCGAAGAGGCCCGCGACGATGCCCCGGAAGATATCGAGAGCGCCCTCGCCCTGGCCGCCCGCGAAGACGGCAAACGCCTTCTGGAAGGTGTTTTTTCCAACAGTCCGTACCTAACGCAATCGCTGCTGCGCGAACCCGCATGGCTGGGCCAGCTCGCCCGGGAAGGTGCTGACGCACTCGCCCGCAGCATTTTATCCGAAACCAGAACGCAAACATCGGCGCTCACCGACGAGGCGCGGATCATGCGCGCGCTCAGGATCGCCAAACGCCGTCTCGCCCTGACGGCGGCGCTGGCCGACATCGCCGGGCAATGGACACTTTATCAGGTCACCGAAGCGCTTTCCGATTTCGCCGACGCGGCGGCAAGCGCGGCAAGCGGGTTCGTCATCCGCAGGGCCGCGGAGCGCGGCGCATTCCGCCTGAAAAATCCCGACGATCCCGAACGCGATTCCGGCTTCATCGTTATCGGCATGGGCAAGCTCGGCGCACGGGAACTGAACTATTCCAGCGATATCGACCTGATCTGCCTGTACGACAATGACGTCATCGACACCGACAACCCCGACGGGCTTCAGCAGCATGTCATCCGCATGACCCGGACCCTTGCCAAGATCCTCGATGAACGCACGGGCGACGGCTACGTCTTCCGTGTCGATCTCAGATTGCGGCCCGACCCCGGCTCGACGCCGCTGGCGATCTCGGTGCTGGCGGCGGAAACGTATTATGAAAGCCTGGGGCAGAACTGGGAACGCGCGGCAATGATCAAAGCGCGACCGATCGCCGGGGATATCGCCGCCGCCGAGACCTTCCTGCATCACCTGCGCCCGTTCGTCTGGCGCAAGAGCCTCGATTTCGCGGCCATCCAGGACATCCACTCGATCAAGCGGCAAATCCATGCGCACAAGGGCGGCGGCAAGGTCGCGATCAACGGGCACGACATCAAGACCGGGCGCGGCGGCATCCGCGAGATCGAATTTTTCGCCCAGACCCAGCAGTTGATCTGGGGCGGGCGCGAACCGTCGGTGCGGATCAGCCGCACCATCGCGGCGATCCGCCATCTGGTCGATCTCGGCATGGTCGACGCCGACGCCGCGGATATCCTGAACGACGCCTACGAATTCCTGCGCCGCGTCGAACACCGCCTGCAGATGCAGTCGGACGAGCAGACCCAGAAGCTGCCCGACGATGATGCCGGCATCGCACAGTTGGCCGCCTTCTGCGGTTATGCCGACGCCGCCGGGTTTCGCGCCGCATTGCTGGGACACCTCGAAGCCGTTGAAGCCCAATACGGCGCCCTGTTCGAAGACTCCCCGGCTTTGACCGCGGAAGACGGCCATGCCGGCAATCTTGCCTTCACCGGCGCCGACAGCGATCCCGAGACCCTGAAGACCCTTGCCCGTTTCGGCTTTACCGATCCGGCCCTGGTCGACAAATCAATCCGCGCCTGGCATCACGGCCGCATCCGCGCCACCCGCTCGACGCGGGCGCGCGAATTGCTGACGGAACTGACGCCGGCTCTGCTCGAAGCCATCGGCAAACAGCCCGATCCGGACGCCACGTTCCTCCGCTTCGATGCCTTTCTGGCGAGCCTGCCCGCCGGCGTGCAGCTTTTCACCATGTTTCAGGCCTACCCCGATCTGTTGCGGCTGCTGTCGGAAATCATGGGCGAAGCGCCGCGTCTGGCAGCCCACCTGAGCCGCCGCCCGAACCTGCTGGACAGCGTGCTGAGCGCCGATTTCTACGACCCCCTGCCGGATCTCGGGGAGCTCCGCACGGACTGCGCCGAAGCGCTGACCGACGCCATGTTCTTCGAAGATATTCTCGACGCCACCCGGCGCTGGAACAGCGACCGGCGCTTTCAGCTCGGCGTGCAAATGCTGCGCGGCGTCACCGGCGCGGGCGATGCGGCGCTGAGTTTCAGCAACATTGCCGATGCCGTCCTGCAGACCCTGATCCCCGAGGTCATCCGCGAGTTCGAAAAAGCGCACGGCCAGATTGCCGGCGGCATGTTCTGCGTTCTGGCACTCGGCAAGCTGGGTTCGCGCGAACTGACGCCGTCGAGCGACCTCGACCTGATTTTCATCTACAGCGCCGATGAGGCGGACAGCCATTCCGATGGTGCGCGCCCGCTCGCCGTCTCGCAATATTACAGCCGCCTGGGCCAGCGCATTATCAACGCCGTCATGTCGATGACCGCGGAAGGCACGCTTTACGAGATCGACATGCGGCTCAGACCGAGCGGCAACAAGGGACCGGTGGCGACCGTGCTGGACGGTTTCGAGCGGTACTATGCGGAAACCGCCTGGACGTGGGAACACATGGCCCTGGTCCGCGCCCGCATCATCTTCGATACCGGCGTCATCGGCGACAAGGTACAGGGGATGATCAGAGGCACCCTCACCGGCAGCCGCGATGCGGCGAAAACCGCGGCCGAGGTTTCGAACATGCGCGGGCGCATTGAAAAACAGTATGCAACGCCGTGCATCTGGTCCATCAAGCAGGTTGCCGGCGGTCAGGTCGACGTGGATTTTCTGGCCCAGTATCTGGTCCTGATCCATGCCGCGGCGCATCCCGAGATCATCAGCGCGGATGCGGCCGAAGTCTTCCGCGTGGCCGGCGATCTGGGTCTGATCAATGCCGGTGACGCCACGGCATTGCGTGCGGCCAAATCGTTGTATCGCGATCTGCAAACGTTTCTGGCGCTGACCATCGAAGGCGACATGACCGATGCCAAGGTTGCCGCTTTCTCGGAACCGCTTCGTGAAGACCTGTGCGAAATTACCGGCAGTGCATCATTCGATGCATTGTCGGAGAAACTGAAAAACACCGAAGACGCGGTGCGGGCGATCTTCGTGGGCCTTCTGGGCGAGCCGAATGCCGACAGCGAAGCCGCGCCACCGGATATTTGAACCAGTCCGGAATTTAAGGCGTAATAACGACAAGACCTGAATAACTGCAGAAGTGGAGAACGACAGATGCTCGATACCGGCGACAAGGCCCCAGATTTCAACCTGCCCGTCAACGGCGGCGGTTCTCTATCGCTGAAGGACCTCAAGGGCAAGAAGGCCGTGATCTATTTCTATCCCAAGGACATGACGCCGGGGTGCACGACCGAAGCGCAGGATTTCCGCGATCACATCAAGGAATTCGACAAGGCAGGCGCCGTTGTCGTCGGCGTTTCCAAAGACAGCGTCAAACGGCACGACAACTTTGTCGAAAAGCAATCTCTGCCGTTCAAGTTGATTTCCGACGAAAACGGCGCCTTGTGCGAGGATTTCGGCGTCTGGGTGGAAAAAAACATGTACGGGCGTAAATACATGGGCATCCAGCGCTCGACCTTCGTGCTCGACGCCAAGGGCGTGATCCGTCATGTCTGGCCGAAGGTCAAGGTCAAGGGCCACGCCGCAGACGTCCTGGAGACGCTCAAAGGGCTGTAAACGCCGCGCGGACGCCGATTGCGCGCCTATTAGCCGGGCCGGCCTCATGTGGCTTACCACGATAGTCCCGATAGCCGCTTTTTGCTATGCCTCGCGGCATGCAGACTGTTGTAAATCATCGATCCAAATTACTTTGGCCGCCCTTTTGTCTACGGTCATATTTCCCCGGAAGGCCCCGGGTTACACTATGATGACCGGCATTTGGCGTCTGGAGCCCTCAATCGATGAGAGATAACAGCAAAACCCTGTCGACCGAATCGCGATTGGTCATCGGGATCGCCGTAATGCTGGCGATAGCGTTTTCCGGCTTCATATACGGCAGTTACGAACGCGTTCGCCAAATCAACGATGCCTGGCACACGCAGCAAGTGAAGCAGGCCATCAAAGCCGAGGCATTGACGGATCTGAACCACCGCATGGGCTATGACGGCCTGATTCACAACTTCAAGAACTACGTGCTGCGCCAGAACGATACCTATCGCGCGAAAGCCGAAATCGATGTCGCCCTTGCCATGGACGCGATCCAGCAGCTTCTGGACCTGGGCCCTGAACAAAACGAAATCGAGGAATTAAACAAGGTTCGCGCCGTCGTCGAGGAATACCGCGACCGCCTGGCCGACGCCGTTCTGGCATTCGAAAACGGCTTGACGGTCAGGGAAGTGGACCAGATCGTTCGTGTCGACGACACGCTGGCATCCGCGGCCATGCAAAGACTGCAGGACATTGCCATCAGGCAAAGTGAGGAAACCCTCAGGGCGACGAACAGCGCCATCGAGGACACCCTGAAATTCCTGATTGCCGGCCTGGCGATGCTGCCGGTCATCGTCATCGGCGCGATTGTCATCATTCGCTACATGTACCGCATCGATGAGATGCAGACAGAAAACAAACGTCAGAGCGACTTGCTGACGCTGACCCTGGAAACCGTCAATCAGGGGATTTCCATGGTTGACGAGAATCTGAACCTTGTCGTCATGAACGACCGCTTTTACGAGCTTCTGGATTTTCCCAAGGAAAAAATGCCCCCCGGCACGCCGCTTGAGGTCGCGTTCCGCATCAATGCCGAACGCGGCGAATACGGGCCGGGCGACATTGAGGCGCAGATCAAGGAACGCCTGGAACTGGCGCGCAAATTCGAGCCGCACGAATTCAATCGCGAACGGCCGAACGGCAAGATCCTTGAAATCCGCGGCACGCCCATTCCCGGCGGCGGGTTCGTGACCACCTATGCCGATATCACCCGCCGGGTCCGCGCCGAGAAGGAAGCCCACGAGGCACAGGCACGACTTCTCGATGCCATCTCGGTTATGGACGAAGGATTCGTCTATTACGATGCCGATGACAAGCTTGTCCTGTGCAATGAAAAGTACCACGAGTACTATCCAAAATCCGCCGACTTACAAATTCCCGGGAACACTTTCGAATATATCATTCGAGAAGGCATCAAGCGCGGTGAATACGATCTTGGGGACTTGAATCCGGAAGAATGGGTCGCTGACCGGCTTGCTTCCCACCGCAAGGCCGATATGACAATAGAACAAAAACTTAAATCCGGGCGTTGGCTAAAAATAGCCGAACGCAGAACGCCTGATGGCGGCATTGTTGGATTCCGCGTCGATATCACGGCGCTCAAGGAAGCGCAGGAAAAAGCCGAAGCCGCCAACGTCGCCAAGTCCTCCTTCCTGGCCAACATGAGCCATGAAATCCGCACGCCGATGAACGCCATCATCGGTCTCAGCCAGCTTGCGCTGAAAACGGAGATCCCGGCCCGCACCCGCGACTATCTGGAAAAAGTGCACAGCTCGGCACACGCCCTGCTCGGCATCATCAACGACATCCTCGATTTCTCGAAACTGGAAGCCGGGCGCATCGAACTTGAAAACGTGCCTTTCCATATCGACGACGTTATGCAGAACGTCTCGACGCTTGTCAGCGAGTCGATCCAGGACAAGGACATCGAATTCCTGTTCGGTATTGACGCCGACATGCCCCGCGCGCTCGTCGGCGACCCGCTCCGGCTTGGGCAGATCCTGACCAATCTGGCCAGCAATGCGGTCAAGTTCACCCAATCCGGCGAAGTCGTTGTCCGTGCCGAACTGGTCGAGAAAACCAACAACCGCGGCCTGTTCCGTTTCTCGGTTTCCGATACCGGGATCGGCATGACGACGGAACAGATCGAGAAGCTCTTCCGGCCCTTTACCCAGGCCGATGCCTCGACCACACGGCAATTCGGCGGCACGGGTCTGGGCCTGACCATCTGCAAGGAGCTCTCGGAAATCATGGGGGGCCATATCGATGTGGAAAGCACCCCGGGCAAAGGCAGCACGTTCATTGTCGAAGTGCCGTTCGGACTGCGGGAAACCGAGGACAGCGACAGGCTTCCGTCATCCATCGATCCCTCGAAGATGCGCGTCCTTATAATCGACGACAATGCCACGGCGCTGGATATCCTCAGCGATACGTTGCGGAGCCTGAATTTCACCCATATCGATTGCGAAAGAAGCCCCCGCAAGGCCATCCGTATGTTCGCGGAAAGCAGGGAAAACGACGCGGCATATGACCTCGTCATCATCGACTGGCGGATGCCGGAACTGAACGGCATCGATACGGCACAGGAAATCATGGCGACCTGCCCGTCGGACGATATCCCCGCCATATTTTTGATATCGGCGCATAACCGCATTGATGTCATGCATCAGGTCGACCAGCATGGGTTTGCAGGGTTCCTGAGCAAACCGCTGAACACCTCGCTTCTGATCGACATCCTTGCCGACCATTTCGCGGGCGGCGCGTCAACAAGATCCGTAAGCACGCATGAGCGCATGGGCGACCGGAAAACGATCCGTGCCATCAAGGGCATGCGCATTCTGCTGGTCGAGGACAATGCGATCAACCAGCAGGTGGCTAGCGGAATCCTTGCCGAAGCCGACGTCCACGTCAGCATCGTCAACAACGGTCAGGCCGCCGTCGAGCGCATGAAAAACAACCCCGAAGGGATCGACCTTATCCTGATGGACGTGCAGATGCCGGTCATGGACGGCTATGAAGCAACCCGGCAAATCCGCGCCCTGCCCGGCATGGGCGAAATACCGATCATCGCCATGACGGCGCATGCCATGGCCGAGGAACGCGATGCCTGTTTCGCGGCGGGCATGAACGATCATGTGTCGAAACCGATCGATGCGGCGAGCCTTTTCGCGACCCTTGCCCGCTGGGCGCCGCAAAGCAAACAATCGGATGTAGCGCAAGCGAAGCCGCAAGCCGAAGCGCCAATTCCACCCAAGGCGCCGCCGGTTGCGGATGCCGAGGCCGCCCGCAATACAGACGGTATCTTCAACTTTGCGGATGCCCGAAAACGGCTTGGCCTCGACAACGATTTCTTCAACCGGCTGCTGGGTGACTTCAACAAGAAGTACGAGGATTTCGAATCCCAGCTTGGCAACGCCATCGAGGCCGGGGATACAGAACTTGCAACAAGACTGGTCCACACGGTCGGCGGCCTGGCCGCGACCATCGGCGCGGAAGAGCTGCAGCGCGAATGCCGCGCTGTCGAAGACAGCTTCAAGGAAAACCCGGATGCCGACGTCGACACCAGTAAGGTCATCGCGGCGCATATCCGGGTCAGGGAAATACTGGACCAACTGGAATCGGGTTCCGGGCAAGGCGCTGCGCCCGCCGCAAAACCGCAAACCGAAAACATCGATATCAGCCAGCTGATCGGCGAGCTTGATGCCGCCTTTGCATCGAAGCGGATGTCGGCACGCAAGCGGCTGGACGAGCTGGAAAGTGCGCTTGGCGGGTCTTCGGCACCGACGTTCCGGGATTTGAAAAAAGCCGCTGAAAGGCTCGACTTTGATAAAGCCCGGAGTATCCTGCATAAACTGAGTGAAGAACTCAGCGGACACGAAGGCGGTACGGCGTGAACATACCTGCTACCAATGCAAAAATCCTGATTGTCGACGACGAGCCTCTGAATATCGAGGTGATGAGCGGCACGCTCGAGGAGCTCGGCGATATCCTGTTCGCATCCAGCGGAGAAGAAGCCATAGAACTGGCCGCCCGCGAGAACCCGGACATCATCATCCTCGACATCATGATGCCGGGGATGGACGGGTACGAGGTCTGCCGCAAGCTCAAGGAAACGCCGGGGGCGGAAAACATCCCCGTCATTTTCGCAACCGCCCTTTCCGATCACACCGATGAAGCCAAGGGATTCGAAATCGGCGCCGTCGATTTCGTCACCAAGCCGATCGTCGCCCCGGTCGTCGTTGCGCGTGTCAAAAACCACCTGCAGCTCAAACGCTACCGTGATTATCTCGAGACCATTGCCTTTGTCGACGGCCTGACGGGCATTCCCAACCGGCGCAGCTTCGACCAGCATATCCGGTCCGAATGGCAGCGTGCGATCCGTAGCGGCTCGGAGCTTTCCCTGCTGCTGGTCGATATCGATCATTTCAAGCAATACAACGACACTTACGGCCACCAGGCCGGCGATGCCTGTCTGACGCTGGTCGCCAAGGCACTGTCGTCGTCCGTGCATCGCCCGGGCGACCAGGTCGCGCGATACGGCGGCGAGGAATTCGTCTGCGTGTTGCCGTCGACCAACATTGAAGGCGCGGAAATGATCGGGGCAACCTTGCGCGATGCCGTCAACTTCCTGAAAATTCCGCACAAATCATCCAGTGTCTGCGGTCATGTGACGATCAGCGTCGGCGGCGCCGCCATCAAGCCCGATCAATCGAACGATATCGGCGATCTGATCAGCGACGCGGATGCGAATCTCTACAAGGCAAAATCGCAAGGCCGTGACCGGGTCATCGTTTCCTGACTTACGCCATTAATCCCGACAGCCTTCCCCAAGCACCGGAGAGGAGCTAACCTCTCTTTTCCACATTCAAATTCCGCCATTTCAGGAGGGCCGAGGCATGGCCGACGAAGACGATCCGAAACGCAAAAAAGGCAAGGGTTCGAAAAAGAAATCGAAACCCAAGCTGCTGATTCCGATCCTCGGCGGGGTGTTCGTTTTCCTCGTCGTCGGTGGTGGCCTGTCCTTTTACATGGGCTGGGTTCATGCCGTCATGGGCTGGGAACGCCCGCAGCTTCACGCCCAGCTCGAACTCGGCAAACCGGTGTTTCATCCGCTGCCGGAAATCAGAACCGATCTGAAGACCGGCGAATGCCGCGCGCCGTTCATGCGCGCCGTAATCCATGTGCAGTTGATGCCCGAGGACGTGGCCCGTCTGCAGGATGCGGAAATGCAGGTGATGGATGCGATCCTGACGCACCTCCGCGGCCAGGAACGCCAGCATGTGGTCGGCAAGGAAGGGTCCGAGCGCTTGCGCTTCGAACTGGTGCAGATCATTCAGAACATCATCCGCCCGGCAAAGGTGCATACGGTGCTGTTCAAGGAACTGGTGGTTCAGTAAGTCGACATACCTATCCTTCGTGACGGGCCTATGGCCCTCCTCAGGATGAGGTGGATTGGAAAGTTCCCTCATGCCGAGGAACCCCGAAACTTATGGGGCGTCTCGAAGTATGAGACCCGCGCTCAGGCCACGTTTTCTTCGGAATCCTTGATCTTCGACGCCAGCGCGGCTTCCAGAAACATGTCGATGTCGCCGTCGAGCACCGCACCGGTGTTCGAGGTCTCGACCTCGGTGCGCAGGTCCTTGACCATCTGATAGGGCTGCAGGACGTAGGAACGGATCTGCCGGCCCCAGCCGATTTCCGTCTTCGTATCCTCGGTCGCCTGCGCCGCGTCCTCGCGTTTTTTCAGTTCCATCTCGTACAGGCGCGCGCGCAGCATCGACATCGCCTGGGCGCGGTTCTTGTGCTGCGAGCGGTCGTTCTGGCACTGCACGACGATGCCCGACGGCTGGTGCGTGATGCGAATCGCGCTTTCCGTCTTGTTGACGTGCTGTCCGCCGGCGCCGGATGCGCGGTAGGTATCGATGCGCAGGTCCTTGTCGTCGACCTCGATATCGATGTTGTCGTCGATAACCGGCGACACCCACGCCGACGAGAAACTGGTATGACGCCGGGCCGACGAATCATAGGGCGAGATTCGCACCAGGCGGTGCACGCCGCTTTCCGTCTTCAGCCAGCCATAGGCATTTTCGCCGGAAATCTTCAGCGTCGCCGACTTGATGCCGGCTTCCTCGCCGGGGCTTTCTTCAAGCCACTCGACACCGTAGCCGTGTTTGTCGGCCCAGCGGGTGTACATGCGGAGCAGCATTTCCGCCCAGTCCTGCGCTTCCGTCCCGCCGGCACCCGCCTGCACCTGAAGGAAGCAGTCGTTCTCGTCCGCTTCGCCCGACAGCAGGGTCTTGAGCTGTGCTTTCTGGGCGCGCCCGAGCAGCTCCTTCATGGCCGCTTCGGCTTCGCTCATGACATCGGCGTCGGCTTCCGCTTCAGCGAGTTCCAGAAGATCGGAGATATCGCGCAGATCGCCGTAAAGGCTGTCGACTTCCTTGATCCCGGATTCGACCTTGGTGCGCTCGCGCATCAGGGCCTGGGCCTTGTCGGGATCGTTCCAGAGATCGGGGCTTTCGGCGAGCGCGTTCAGTTCTTCAAGACGGAGGACGGCCTGATCGTAGTCAAAGATGCCTCCTTAGCAGTCCTGCGGACTGCTCGATCTCGTCGGCCATGGATTGAAATTCTGCGCGCATGCGGGCGGTTCCTTTAATTCGTTCGTGCTGTTTTTACCTGTAGGAACGTCTGTGCTCAAGCCTTACCATTCCCCCTCACCTGTCCTCTCCCCCACAATTGTGGTGGAGAGGGACTCACGTATATCGGCACAGTTCCGCTAATCCCTCTCCCCCTGAAAAGGGGGAGAGGTTAGGTGAGGGGGGTGTCATAAAAGAAATCGGGTTTCATAAGCACGACCTCAGGCATAGACTTCCGGCATGGAAATCGATTTCTCAACCCTCGGCATCTTCATTGCCGCTTCGTTCGCACTCTATATCGCGCCGGGGCCGGACATGATCTATGTCGCGACGCGCGCCATGGGCCAGGGAAAGCGCGCCGGCGTGCTGTCGGCGCTGGGTGTTTCGAGCGGCATCCTGGTGCACATGTTCGCCGCCGCCTTCGGGCTCGCGGCGCTGCTCAAGGTGTGGCCGGCAGCATTCATTCTCATCAAATGGGTGGGGATCGCGTATCTGGTCTATCTCGGGCTCCGCGTCCTGTTGAGCAAGGCCGAAAGCATCGACCTGCAACCGGCACGCACGGCGCGGAACGACTGGCGGCTCTACCGTCAGGGGTTCTTCTGTAACATTCTGAATCCGAAGATCGCGATCTTCTTTCTCGCCTTCCTGCCGCAGTTCACCGACGCCGCGTTGGGCGACGTCAGCCTGCAGATGCTGTTTTACGGCGCCGTGTTCGCATCCGGCGGATTGGTCTGGATTCTTTTCATCGCTTACGCCTTCGGCTCGGCCGGCAACTGGTTCGCCCGCCATCCCGGCGCGCTGAAATTTCAGAAATGGATCACCGGCTCTTCCATGCTGGGGCTGGCGTTGTTTGTCGCCCTGGACGAGGGCGCATAAGTCACGCCCTGGACGAGGGCGCGTAGTCCCTAATACAGACCGCCGGTTCCGGTCGACGGCGCCCCCGACAGGCTGGTGCCGGAATTGGTATCCGACCATCCCTGCCCCTCGATAACCCCGGCGTCGGCGCTGGGCGTCGTGCCTTCCTTGAACGCTTCGAGGATGACATTCGTTTCGCCCGGCCTGATCGGCAGGCCGGTGCGCGCGTTGACCCGCACCAGACGAATGCCGGGCGGCGTGCGGAACGGGATCGCCGGATGTCCGGCCAATGCATCCTGCATGAAATCGCGGAACACCGGCGCGGACACGGAGGAGCCGGTTTCATGGCGGCCGAGCGGCGTCGGTTCGTCGAAGCCGATGAACACACCGACCGCCAGATCCGGTGAAAAGCCGATGAACCAGGTATCGCGTTCCTCGTTGGTGGTACCGGTTTTGCCGGCGAGCGGCTTGTCGATCTCGGAGATACGCCGCCCGGTGCCGCGCTGGACAACGCCCTGCAGCATGCTCACCATCTGATAGGCGCTCGCCGGGTCGGTGATCTGCGGCCGGTTGTCGGGAATTTCCGGTACGCGCTGATTGTTCCAGCCATCGGCACGGCAGTCCGGGCAGGCGCGGCCGTCGTGGCGGTAGACCGAACGCCCGAGCCGGTCCTGTATCCGGTCGATCAGCGTCGGCGTGATTTTCTTGCCGCCGTTGACCAGCATCGCATAGGCCGTGGTCAGGCGGATCAGCGTCGTCTCCCCCGCACCCAGCGACATCGCCAGGGTCTGCGGCAGATCATCGACGACGCCGAAACGTTTGGCGTATTCGGCGATACGTTCCATGCCGATGGTCTGCGCGAGGCGGACCGTCATCAGGTTTCTGGATTTTTCGATGCCGAGCCGCATCGTCGACGCGCCATAGAACTTCTTGCCGTAGTTGGCCGGCCGCCATTTCGGCAGCCCCGGCCCCTGATCGATGACGAACGGTGCATCGAGAATACGTGTCGACGGCGTGAAGCCCATATCCAGCCCGGCCAGATACACGAACGGCTTGAACGCCGACCCCGGCTGGCGCGCCGCCTGTGTGGCGCGGTTGAACTGGCTGCGCTCGAACGAATAGCCGCCGACCATCGCCAGCACACGGCCGGTATGCGGATCGATGGCAATGATGCCGCCGTTGACGGCGGGAATCTGCTGCAGGCTATAGGCGGGCTGTTGCGGTTTCTTGTCCTTTTCGCCGAGCGGCACCGGTTCGACCAGGACGACGTCGCCGGCGGTCAAAACGTCGGACGGTTTCTTGACCGCGCCGCCGCGCTTTTGATGCTCAAGCGCCTCGCGCGCCCATTTCAGTTCTTCGAGGGGAATTTCGCCGAGCAGGCCGTCCTCGACACCGATACTGGCATAGCCCTTGGCATCGTCGACACCGATGACGACCGCGAGCTGTTTCTCGCCGGTCCCCTTGGGCCTGGCGATGGAACCGAGATAGGTGCGCCAGTCGAGCGGCGTATCGAGCCGCTGGCCGGCCGGCGCCGTTGTCACCGGGCCGCGGTAGCCATGCCGCCGGTCATAGGCTTCGACACCACGCCTGAGCACGTTGCGGGCAATCGTCTGCAGTTTCGGGTCCAGCGTCGTGCGCACCGAAAGCCCGCCCTGATAGAGCTGGTCTTCGCCGAAGCGCTCGACCAGTTCACGGCGCACTTCCTCGGTGAAGTAATCGGCCTGGACGAATTCCGTTTCCTCGCGGCTGGCGACCAAAAGCGGTTCCTGCGTTGCCAGGCGCGCTTCGTCGCCCGAGATGCGGCCGTCTTCCTTCATCCGGCCGATGACCCAGTTGCGCCGGCCCTTGGCGGCGGCATGCTTGGTGAGCGGGTTATAGTTGTTGGGGGCTTTCGGCAGTGCCGCCAGATACGCCGCCTCGGCGACCGTCAGCTCGTTCAGGGATTTGTTGAAGTAGTTCAGCGCCGCCGCCGCGACACCGTAAGAGCCGTAGCCGAGGTAAATCTCGTTCAGATACAGCTCGAGGATTTTGTCCTTGGTAAAGGCGCGCTCGATGCGGACCGCCAGAATCGCTTCCTTGATCTTCCGGTCGAACGACACTTCGTTGGTCAGCAGGAAGTTTTTGGCGACCTGCTGGGTGATGGTCGAGGCACCGACCAGACGCCGCCCGGTGGCGATGTGCTGCAGGTTGGTGACGACGGCGCGCGCCACGCCGGTGAAATCGATCCCGGAATGCAGATAGAACGACTTGTCCTCGGCCGACAGAAACGCGTCGATGATGCGCCTGGGCATGGCCTCGATCGGCACGAAGGCCCGCTTTTCGATGGCGAATTCGGCTAAAAGGCGGCCGTCGCCGGCATGCACGCGGGTCATCACCTGTGGATCGTAGGTCGCAAGCTGACGGTAATCGGGCAGGTCGCGGCCGAATTTGTGCAGGACCCACAGCGTCCCGCCGCCGACGCCGGCCACGGCAAGAATCAGCAGCGAAAAGGTGATCAGTGTAAAACGCAGAAGAAACTTCATAATCCGGTGCGGGTTCCGTTATTCAGTGCCGATATTATTTAGCATGACCGAAGGCATTAGCAGAGTCCGTACGATCCCGTATCGCAAGATTGTGACCAATCCGTGGCAAATAGGGCAAATATCGAATATTTCCAGAGATTTGTTGGCCGCTTGAAAACGCGCCGCATCAGCGGCTGGCGGACTCGATTTTCGTGAAATAGCGATCCACGGCGCCGGCGATGGACTGTGCCAGTTTGCGGCGGTGCGACTTGGACCTGAGCGCGCGCTCGTCGTGCTTGTTGGACAGGAAGCCAAGCTCGATCAGCACCGACGGGATATCCGGCGCCTTGAGCACGGCGAAACCCGCGAAACGGTGCGGATTCTGCAAAATCTTGACCCGGCTCTCCAATTCATCGACCAACAGCGCCGCCAGCTTCGCCGACTGGTTCATGGTTTCGCGTTGCGCCAGATCGATGAGGATATTGGTAACCTCGGCGCTTTCATGGGTCAGGTCGATCCCGGCGATCAGATCGGCCTTGTTTTCACGTTCCGCCAGCGCCGCCGCTTCCTTATCCGAGGCCCGTTCGGACAACGTATAGAGCGACAATCCCCGGACTCCGCTGTTGCGGATGGTGTCGGCATGCAGCGAGATAAACAGATCCGCTTTCATCTCGCGCGCCCGCTCGATACGGCCGCGCAGCCGGATGAAGATGTCGCGGTCGCGGGTCAGCTTTACCTTGAAACGGCCGGTGGCTTCCAGATGTTCCTTGAGCGCGCGCGCCGCCGCAAGGGTAATGTGCTTTTCGTAAATACCGCTGACGCTGATCGCGCCCGGGTCGACCCCGCCGTGACCGGGATCGATGACGATAATGCGCTTATGCGATGTGCCGGGTACCGGCGGCTTCTTCGGCACGCGAAGCGAAGCCAGTTTTGGATTGCCCACGCCGACATTGGCGCTGGCCGTCACCGTTGGTTGCGCCTGGGGTTGTGCCTGTGGTTGTGCCTGGGGTTGTGCGATCGCGGGCGGCTGCGGCTTCACCGGCACTTTGACGGACTTGGCCATCGGGCTTGCTTTTGGTGTCAGCTGCGGCTGGGCCGTGACAATCCGGGTTTCCGAGCCGCGCACCACCATCGGCGGGGCGGCGACGCTCTGCAGGAAGACCTTACCCGTTGCCCGGGCCAGATCGATGACCAGGCGGTCAGGCTGCCCGCCCGCCCCCGGCAGGGATATGGCTTCGTGGACGCGCGACGGCTCGCTAAGGTCGACGACGATGCGCGAATTGCCGGGCTGGAACAGACCGTATCTGAGCTTCGACAACAAACCGGTGTTGGACGGCAGCGGCCGCGGGGGCAAGCGCCAGCCGACTTCGGGCAGATCGATGACCAGCCTGGCCGGACCCGCCAGCGTAAAGACCTTGGCTTCGACCGGGCGGTCGAGGTCTACGACGATCCGTGTCGAGAGCCCATGCTTGCCGACGCGGATATCGGTCACCTCCGCATCCGCGGCAAAAGCCGCCGACGGGGCAAGCGCGATCGCGAATCCCCAGAGGATTCCACAGAGGAATACGCCGAGGAATCCCCTGAATAAAAACAGGCGCAGACCGCTACTGCCCATATTTTGCGTCCGCCGATCCAAAAAATTCACCATATATAGCCGTTATAAACGCCCGGAAGGCTTGATCTCAAGCATTCTCGGCGTGTCCGGCCATATCATTATGACATTGTGGAATTGAAATCCTACGGTTATGTTAACAGCGTATCGCAATACGCGATTCAGTTTCTGATCGACCGCCCTGTGCACTGCACCATGTGCCGTGTTCCCAATGGGCCAAGATTTTTGTGTGTCGGCCTAGATCCCGGCACCACCCGATTTGAGGTTTTTTTTCACATGCCGGTGCAAGCCGCCCGCAAGATCGACACGAGAGACATCCGGACGCCCGAAAGCGCCCGGTGGCATGTCGCTGTCGAATCCCGAGGCGCCGCCGGTTTTCATCACACTTACCGGCACGCACACCCCTTGACCGTTCAGAGGTTTAGCAAGACGCCAAGCGACAGCGTGCCCCGGAGTTACCTTTTCAATGGCTACCAAACGCATGCTAATCGACGCCTCCCACCCGGAAGAGACACGGGTGGTTGTGCTGTCGGGGAACCGGGTCGAAGACTTTGATGTCGAAGTCGAATCCCGCCGTCAACTCAAAGGGAATGTTTATCTCGCAAAAGTAACCAGGGTTGAACCGTCGCTTCAGGCGGCATTCGTCGAATACGGCGGCAACCGTCACGGGTTCCTGGCTTTCAGCGAAATTCATCCCGATTACTATCAGATTCCGGTTGCCGACCGCGAAGCCCTCATCGCCGAGGAAGAAGACGCGCAGCGCGCGGCTGAACAGGCGCTCGAGGACGAAGAACAGGACGCTGGCGTCGAAGAACTCGGCGGCGGCGAGGACGAAATCGACGAGGCTGAAAAAGCCCGCCGTCCGGTTGTCGACCGGCGCCGTTACAAAATTCAGGAAGTCATCAAGCGCCGCCAGATTCTGCTGATCCAGGTGGTCAAGGAAGAACGCGGCAACAAGGGCGCGGCGCTGACCACGTACCTGTCGCTGGCCGGCCGCTATTGCGTTCTGATGCCGAACACCGCGCGCGGTGGCGGCATTTCGCGCAAGATCGCATCCGGGCAGGACCGCAAGCGGCTGAAATCGATTCTTTCCGATCTCGGCATTCCCGATGGCATGGCCGTCATCGTCAGGACCGCCGGCGACAAGCGCACCAAGGCGGAAATCAAACGCGATTACGAATATCTGATCCGCCTGTGGGAGCAGATCCGCCAGACGACGCTGGAATCCATCGCGCCCTCGCTGATTCACGAGGAAGGCAACCTGATCAAGCGTTCGATCCGCGATATCTATACCAAGGATATCGAGGACGTGGTGGTCGCCGGTGAAGAAGGCTACCGCACGGCCAAGGACTTCATGAAGCTGATGATGCCGAGCCACGCCAAGCGTGTGCAGCCCTACAAGGAAACCAACACGCCGATGCTGCAGCGCTATGGTGTCGAAGCGCAGATCGAAAGCATGCATCAGCCCGAAGTGCAGCTGAAATCGGGCGGCTACATCGTCATCAATTCGACCGAGGCGCTGGTCGCCATCGACGTCAACTCGGGCCGTTCGACGCGCGAACGCAACATCGAGGAAACGGCCTTCAAGACCAACCTCGAAGCGGCCGAGGAAGTCGCCCGCCAATTGCGCCTGCGCGACCTTGCCGGTCTGATCGTCATCGATTTCATCGACATGGAGAACCACCGCAACCAGAGCAAGGTCGAGCGCGTCCTGAAAGATGCCATGCGCACCGACCGCGCGCGCATCCAGATCGGCCGCATATCGCCGTTCGGCCTTTTGGAAATGTCGCGCCAGCGGCTGCGTCCGAGCATTCAGGAAATCCATTCCGAGCCCTGCCCGCACTGTGCCGGCACCGGCATCCGCCGCTCCGCCGATACCACGGCGCTGGCGATCCTGCGCATCATCGAAGAAGAAGCGATGCGTAAGCGCTCGACCGAAATCACCATGTGGATCCCGACCCAGGTCGCGCTTTTCATCCTCAACCACAAGCGCGAGATGCTGGCCCGGATCGAGGAAGAGTACGAACTCCGGGTCTTCCTGGAAAACGACGACACCCTGATCCCGCCTGACTATCGCATGGACCGTGTCCGCACCGACGGCAAAACCGTCGAAGCGCAGGCCCCTGAAAGCCCGGGCGCACCGCCGGCTGCGTCGCCGTCTTCGGGCGACGACGATGGCGACAGCGAGGAAGGCGGACGCAAACGCCGCCGCCGCCGGGGCCGCCGCAAAGGCCGCAAGGACGAGGACCAGAACGAACAGCAGACCGCCGTGTCCGCTGAAGATGCAGACGGTGCCGAGGAAACCGAGGCACAGGAAGCAGATCAGGACCAGCAGCGCGCCGAAGGCGACGACGATGGCGAAGAACAGCCGAAACGTCCGCGCCGCCGCCGCCGGGGCCGCCGTGCCGGACGCCGCCGCAATCGCAGTGCCGAGGACGGCGCCAACGAAAACGAAACACCTGAAGGCGAAGCCGCCGATGCCTCTGCAGACGACGGGCAGACCGGCACCGGTGACGACAGCAGCGAAGCTGAGGCGAGCGCCGAAACCGGGGACAGCGAGGCCAAGGATGCCGCCGCCCAGCCGGACGCGGATGAAACTGCCGCGGCTTCTGACGATGTTGCCGCCCAGGAACAAACGGACGACGGAAAAGCAGACGCGGAAAAAGCCGCTGACGAGAAGCCGAAGCGCCGCCCACGGGCACGCCGCAGTAAAAAGGCCGACACCAAGGCTGCCGACGACACCGCATCCGAAGACAAGGCCGAAGTCGCCCCGGAAGTCGTGGAAACCGCTGACGATGACAAACCGGCGAAAGCCGCAGACGCCAAGCCCGGCAATGGCGCCAGCCATGATGACGGCGAGGCTGCGGCACCGGTGATCGAAATCGCCGCCGAGCCTGCAGCCGAGGCCGAGCCTGTAGCCGAGGCCGAGCCGGTGCCGTCGCCGATGGCGAAGACGACCATCATCGACGTCGCGCAACTCAATGCGGAAGAAAAACCGGCCAAGCGCGGCTGGTGGCGTCGCGGCGACTGAGCGTTCGCCAACGCATTCCTGAAATTAAGGGCGGTCTTCGGGCCGCCCTTTCTTTTGAATACAGGTCCCGCCTCATCCTTCAAGACGCGCTTTGCGCTCCTCACGATGAGGATGACTCAATGAAGGTAGCGATGTTTTCTCATGCTGAAGAGGGTGCGAAGCACCCGTCTCGAAGTATTGAGATTTCAGACTAGTTTTTACGCCACCGAATTAAGCGTGCGGCGGCTTCCGCCATGTCTTCCGGATCGCGGGCGAACGAAAACCGGACATACAGATGCCCGCGTTCCGGATCGAAATCGGCGCCCGGCGTTGCAGCGACCCCGGTTTCCGCCAGCATCGCCTGACAGAACGCTTCACTGTCGTTGGTCATGTCCGAAACGTCGGCATAGATGTAAAAAGCGCCGTCGGCGGACGCCAGCTTGTCGAACCCGGCCTTCGGAAGTTCGCTGAGCAGCAGCTTCCGGTTTTCCGCGTAGCGTTTGAGATTTTCCTGCAGCTCGTCATCGCACTCAAAGACCGCGACCGCCGCATATTGCGATATCGCTGGCGGCGAAATGAACAGGTTCTGCGCCAGGCATTCGACGGCGCGAAGCAGATCCCGGGGGACGATCATCCAGCCCAGCCGCCACCCGGTCATCGAGAAGTACTTCGAGAAACTGTTGACGACGATGGCCTCGTCGCCGAAGCGCAGCACGGTTTCCGCCGGCGCGTCATAGGTAATGCCGTGATAGATCTCGTCGGAAATCAACCGGATGCCCGCGTTTGCGCAATACGCATACAGCGCGTCGAGGCCCGCCTTGTCGATCATGGTGCCTGTCGGATTGGACGGAGAGGCGATAATCAGACCATCCAGGCGGCCCTGGCACGCGTCCAGCAGCGCCGGTGTCGGCTGGAAATTGGTTTCCGGGCCGACCGGAATTTCCACCACCTCGATGCCGAGTGAAATCAGGATGTTGCGGTACGCCGGATATCCGGGCGCCGCCAGCGCGACGCGGTCGCCCTCGTCGAAGGCGGAAAGAAAGCTCAGGATGAATGCGCCGCTGGACCCCGTGGTGACGGCAATTCTGTCAACCGGCACATCGAGACCGTGCACCCGCGCATAGTGGCCCCGGATGGCCTCGCGCAACTGCGGGATGCCGAATGCATCCGTGTAGCCGAGCCGTTCCGTCTGCAAAGCCCGCGTCGCCGCCTCGATCACGCCCTTCGGCGCGCCGGTGCCGGGCTGACCGACTTCCATGTGCACGATATTTTCGCCTTGCTGCTCGCGCTCGTTGGCGGCACGCATGACATCCATGACGATGAACGGCGCGACCTGTCCGCGCTTGGCGACTTTCAAAGGCATGGCTTCAGTTCCCGCCGATGGCCAAGCCGAAGCCACGCGGGTCGGCGGCGCCGAAACACACCGGCGTATCCTCGTTCGGCATGCCTTGCGGGCATTGCACGGCGGCTACCCTGCCGATGGATTTTGTCGCCACGACTTCATGGCCGCGCTTACGAAGCGCCGCGACGATTTCCGCCGGCATGCCCGGCTCGACATACACGATATCCGGCGCGGCGGCGTAATGGGTGCGCGGCGCGGCCACCGCCTCACCCAGGGTTTGCGGCCCCGAAACGGTTCGTGCCAGAACATTGCTGAGCGACGTCGGTGCCGTCACGCCGCCGGAAGCGGCAGCGGCCATATAGCTGACATTGAACAATTCGCTGGTCAACAGGGCCGGGCCGAGCGGTGTATAGGTCCGCCCGCGCGTATCGGGGGCGGCCGCCAGGATAATGCCGAAGCCGTCAGCCATGCGGCCGGTGCCGAACAGATTGTTCATGGTCAGCGTACAGGCGACCGCCCCGCCGCGCGTATCCATGACCGAGAAACTGACCGCTGACGGTGTCTCGGGCCAGTCGGTCGGAGTCTGGATCAGGGTATTCAGCGGCGTCGCCTTATCGAAACTGATCGTATCGTCGACGGAATCGACATAATCCTCGCCGACACGTGCCTCGGGTCCCTGGCGGTACGTGCCGTCGGCCTGCATGTTTTTCATGCGTTCGACAAAGGCGCGTTTCGCGGCCTCGACCAGCAGATGCTCGCGTTCGTCATCGTCGGCCCCCTTGAAAAGCTGGCCGGTCATTAAAATTGCCATCATCTCGGCGGCAACGGCGCCACCGGCGGCCGGCGGGCCGGCAAAATGCCACATCGTATTTCTGACACCCGGGAATGAAACCGGGTCGCGAATGACCGGCAGGAAATTGCGCATATCCTCGAAACTGAGTGAACCGCCTGCCTGAAGTACAGCTTCGGTGAACTTTCTGGCGTCGGCACCCTGATAAAACTCGCCGATGCCGCGGATGCGCATACGCCCAAGCGTGGCGGCAAGCTCCGACTGCTTGATGAATTGCCCTTCGCCAAGCGCCTTGCCTTTCGAGTTGCTGAAGACACGGGCCATTACCGGGTCGCGCAGAAGAACATCGGAAACCTTTGAAAACTCGGCCGCGAAGGCGCGCGGCATATTATAGCCGAAGCGCGCCAGATTTTCCGCCGGCGCGATCACCTGCCCCCATTTCAAGGCACCGTATCTGGAATGCAGCAGGAAAAGTCCGCGCGGCATGCCGGGAACGGCGCTCGGGCGTTCGGTATTTCTGGACGCCAGCTTCGGTCCACGCGGCAGGAAATCGATGACTTTGGGTTTCTCGCCGCGGTCATCGCGGGCAATGCAGACCCCGCCACCGCCAAGACTGGCCGAAGACGGCATGGTCACCGCCAGCGTAAAGCCGATGGCCGCCGCCGCATCCGCCGCGGTGCCCCCCGCCGACAGTATGTCGCGCGCCACCAAAGCCGCCTGCGGTTCTTCGACGGAGACCACGCCCAGGGACCCGGATACGTACCCGAGTGTCCCCCGGGTCACCACTTCCTCGTCCGAACTCCCGCACGCGGCGAGAACCGCCGCTGACAGGCATAAGGGGATGATCCTGCGTGCGTTCAGCGCAAATGACATATCCGTCATTTGACGACAAACTGTTGCGTGACTACGTTCTATTATGTTTCCCAGGGTGAAGCGCGTGCTGAAATCAGGCTTCTTTTTTAGTATTTTCATTGTCGTCATTCTTTCTGCGTCGGTTTCTCCGCCCGCGCGGGCTCAAGGTTTGCCGCTCATCAGGGATGCCGAAATCGAAGATACCATTCGCAAGATGGCAACGCCACTTTTCCGCGCAGCCGGACTTACACCGGCATCTGTTTCGATCCATCTCGTTAACGACAAGACACTTAACGCTTTTGTTGCCGATGGCCAGCGTTTGTTCATGAATACGGGCTTGCTGATGCGCGCCGATAACGCCGCACAGGTGATCGGCGTTATCGCACACGAAACCGGCCACATCGCGGGCGGGCACCTGAGCCGCCTCGGCAAGGCACAGCAGCAAGGCTCTGCAACCGCCCTGATAGCGACCATCATCGGCGTTGCCGCCGGGATCGGCACAGGCCGGGGCGATATCGGCGGGGCGATCGTCGCCGGCGGCCAGCAAGCGGCGACCCGGGGCTTTCTGTCGTTCTCGAGAACGCAGGAAAACTCCGCCGACCAGGCGGCCCTGACGGCCCTCGACAATACAGGCCAGTCGGCACGCGGCCTGCTTGAATTCATGGAAATACTAGAGGGTCAGGAACTCCTGACCAGCGCCAGCCAGGATCCGTATGCGCGCACCCACCCGCTTTCCGAAGACCGTATCCAGGCCATGCGTGCGCATGTCGCCCGCTCGTCCAACAGTGACAAAGCCACCGAACCGTCACTGGATGCTGCCTTTGCCCGCACCCAGGCGAAGCTGGTCGGATATTTCGAGCAACCGGCCCTGACGCTTCGCCGCTACCCGGTGCAAGACACGTCCGTCCCGGCACGCTACGCGCGGGCCTTCGCCTATTCGCGCTCTGCGGAAACGGCAAAAGCCGTTGCCGAACTGGATTCGCTTCTGCAGACCATCCCCGACGATCCGTATTTCCTCGAATTCAAAGGGCAAATCCTATTTGGCGACGGCAAGATCGAAGAAGCCCTGCCGCCCTTTCGCCGCGCTGTGGAACTTCTTCCCGAAGAACCTTTGCTGCGCACAGAATTTGCCCAGATCCTGATCGAAAGCCAGCGCAAGGAAGACCTGGAAGAAGCCGTCGAGCATCTTAAATTCGGCCTGTCGCGGAACAAGGAATCAGCTGCCGCATGGCGGTATCTCGGCATTGCCTATGGCAAACTCGGCGATATCGGCCGCAGTTCGCTGGCGCTGGCGGAATCCGCCATCCGCCGGGGCGAGGAATCGGAAGTTCGGTTTCATGCCGGGCGTGCCGCCGAAATGTTCCCGCGCGGATCGCCGGAATGGCTGCAGGCTGAAGACCTGCTTCTGGCCCTGAAGAACCGGAAATAATGTCCGCCGTGAAAGCCCGCGCCGGCGGTCGCCGGGCCACGCCGGTTCACACGTGGCGATCCTTTATGCTTGTTTTGTTGCTGGTGATATTGTCCGCCGCCGGCTGCACACCGCCCCGCGACGCCGTGCCACTCGGCGGCACGTTGAGCGTCCTTGGCCCGGATCAGCGCTTTATCGAAGCCGTCAGCCAGGGCGAAATCCCGCCCGGCTGGGAAATATCCGGCGAAATGCCGCCGGGCGCGCTGGCCATTCATCAGATCGATCGCTTCCGCGCCCTCGGCGTCAAACCCGCCAGCACGCCGTTTGCCTTACTGCGCCATACCAACGCCTCGTTGCTGGCGACACCGTATCTGAGCTGGGCATGGCACATGCAGCCCCCCGGGCATATCGCAGGGGGGAGCGCACACCCGGTGCGCATCATTGTCGGCCTCGTCGGTCCCGGTAAGAAAGCCGGCAAATCATGGTGGTCCTTCGGCGGCGACGGCAAGGTGACGCGCATTATCCAGATGGTCTGGAACGGAACCGCGCTCGGGCGCGGCAGCGTCGTCGGCCCAAGGATCGACGAGGACCGTCCGGAAAGTGCGCGTTATATCGCTCGCGGCGGCCCTGAGCAGGCCAACCGCTGGTGGGTCGATACCGTCGATCTGTCGCTCATCCACCGCCAGGTGTGGCCCGAAGACGACCCCGCGAAGATGGACATCCGCTATATCGGTGTCGCCGTGCAGGCGGCGGCGAAAAGCCGCGGCGGGCAGTTGCCGGGGGAAATGAACATCGCCGCAATCCGCCTGACGCGCTGAGTCCCGGGGCCCTGACGGCCTGATGGGCCAGCAATGCGTCACAACACCGTGAACATCCACTGTAGCCGAGCACAATGGCTTGCCCTCAACGCCCTGCTCGCCCATCATCGGGCGTTCTCAAACAGTGGATGGATGTACCTATGTTCCGACGACTTGCCTTAGCTTTCTGCGTTCCGGCCGTGCTTGCGGCACTTGTACTTTCGGCGCCGGTTCTGGCCGAAGACAAGGCATTTTCCGACCTGCAGAAATCGGAAATAAACAAGCTCATCCACGACTACATCATGAAGAACCCGCAGGTCATCCTGGATTCCGTGCGCATGCATCAGGAAGCCCAGGCGGAAGCGGAAAAGGTCGCCCAGCAGAAACGCCTTATCGATATGCGCGAACAGCTCGAGAATGCGAAACACTCGCCGGTCGGCGGCAATGCCAAGGGCGATGTCACCGTCGTCGAGTTTTTCGATTACCGTTGCGGTTACTGCAAGCGGGTCCACGATACCGTCATGGATACCGTCGGCAGCGACGGCAACGTGCGCCTGGTGTACAAGGAATTTCCAATCCTCGGACCGGAATCCCTGATCGCGTCGCGTGCCGCGCTCGGCGTGTTTTTAAACATCCGCGAAAAATACGTCCCCTTCAACGATGCGCTGATGCGCGCCAAGGGCGGTCTGAACGAAGAAAAGATCCTCGATATCGCCGGCTCCATCGGGCTCGACAAGGATGCCGTCAAAAAGCACATGTCCGATCCGCGCATCGACACCGAACTGCGCCACAACATGGCACTGGCGGAAGCCCTCGGCATCAACGGCACACCGGCCTTCGTCGTCAACAACACGTTGGTGCCGGGCGCACTGGACCGCGATACGCTGCAAAGATTGATCAAGGACGCCCGCGGCGGCTGAGGCTTACAGCCCGGCGGCCTATTTCTGACCCGGAAGCTTCAAAAGCGGCGGTAAAGCATTTTCCTTCGGCTGCACGATCGGCTGCAGGATATACTTGTAGCCGTCCGCCCGCTCGACCAGCAGCAGCAGGGCTGGCCTGCCGTCTTCCTTTGCCTTGGCATAAGCTTGCAGAAACTGCTGCGGCTCCCAGACCGGTTTTTGATTGATCTGCGTGACCACATCGCCGCGCCGGAGCGACGTAACGCCGGCGAACATGTCATTGAAGACCGAGACGACGATCCCCGTCGAGCCCCAGCGGACCCCCATGTGGCTGCGCAATTTCGGGGTCAGCGCGGCGAAGGTGACGCCAAGGTCCGGCTGCGCCGCGAACGCTGATTGGGTGATTTCCCAACCGTCAGGCCATCCCGCCACATCCATCTTGAGGTTGATCTTCTTGCCGAGGCGGTAAACTTCGACATCGATTTTGTCGCCGGGCTTCAGGCTGCCCGCAACCTGCACCAGCCGTTCGAAGGTGTCGATCGCGGTTCCGTGCATGGTCATGATGATGTCGCCGCGCGCGATGCCGGCATTGGACGCGGGGCCGTCGACGCTGATGTCGCGCACCAGAACACCATTGGCGATGTCGATGCCCAGTGCGGCGGCAATTTTCGGTGAATTGCCCTGCACCTGCATGCCGAGAAAGCCACGCTCGGCACTGAACGCGCGCTCGCTCACGAAAAAGAAAATGACGACGCTCAGCGCAAAGAAAACCCCGCAGGCACGACGGTTCGTTGCTGTTTCAGTCATGGACGTCGCCTCCCTTGTCGCCTCCCACGGTGAAAATCACCATATATAATCTAACGATTCCAATGATTTGCCACAACAAAGATATGCCAACATGGTTAACTGCAGCGTTCGTTCTTGGCCGGCAATACATCTTGCAAAATCTGGTCGACAACCAGATCGTCGAAGATCAGTTCGAAGTGCGTGATGATGCCGTTTTCCAAAAGCCTGAGAGATACCTCGAATTCAGGCACGGCAACCTGGGTGCCGGTCTTGAAAAAAGCCAGACGCACCTGCCATGCCTTCTTGTCCAGCAGCGTCTCGTCACCGGATATTCCCTTGCCGCCGATGTTGTCGGGCAGGATGAAGGCCGAGACTTTCTTCGCCCCTTCGTCATCGGTGCCGTCAAAAGCATACGTCTCGCCGGTGCGCTTGTTCGATGCCGCCAGTTCCAATAGCCAGCGCGTCGTGGCGATATAAAACCGCGTTCCATTGGGCAGCGGCATTTCAAATGGCTGCGGCGTTACGAACTCTGCTTCGACACTGCCGTCTTTTTTGTAGCGTGCGGTTCCTGAAAACTTTTCCGGCACGCCATTGGTAACGCTATGGCTTTCGAAGACATAATTGCGTCCGTTCAGGCTTTCCCGTGCCTTGAAGTTCATTTCCCGCTGTATCTCGCCGCCGGCGACCGTCAGCATGGTCATCACGGTCTGTTCGTTGATGACCCACCCCTCGCAGGTGCGCTCGATCAGCGACACCGCCGCCCCCGAGGCGCCGTTGAAGCGTGACGCCGGGCTGCTTGACGACAACGACATTTTGTATATCGCCTGATGCGGCGTAATGTTGGCCTGGACCGGCACGGCAACGGCAAGCCATATGAATGTGCACGCACCAAGAAAAGCAATGCGGGCTGTCAGGCATGTATGCCGTTTCATGAAATTCTCCGCCATGTGTTTGGACCTGTAGAAGCTTATGAAAAGCGTTGAAACTGTTAAAGGCAAACTTGCCATCAACCGGGCCAGGATATATCCAAAGGCGCTTGAATGGCCGATCGTCCGGCCAATGCAAATTGAAAACCTGCGTAACCTGAAAGGTTAACCGTGCACGTCCTGTCCATATTCGGCACACGACCCGAGGCAATCAAGATGGCGCCGGTGCTACATGCGCTCAAGGATGCCGGGGCAGAAAGCCGCGTCTGCGTCAGTGCGCAACATCGCGGCATGCTCGATCAGGTGTTGGCGCTCTTCGATGTCCAGCCGGATTTCGACCTTGATCTGATGCGCCCGAACCAGACCCTGGAAGGCCTGACGGCGGCTGTCATTGAAGGGGTAAGCCGCGTTCTCGACGAATCCAGGCCCGACATGGTGCTGGTGCACGGCGATACCACGACGACCTTCTGCGCTGCGCTGGCGGCATTCTATAAACGCATTCCGGTCGGCCACGTCGAAGCCGGTTTACGGACCGGCGATATTTATGCGCCGTTCCCCGAAGAAGTGAACCGGCGGCTGACCGACGGCATTTCGAGCCTGCATTTCGCCCCGACTGAAAACGCCAGGAACAACCTGCTGGGCGAAGGTATCGACAACGCAGGGATACACGTCACCGGAAACACCGTCATCGATGCGCTGTTCATGATCCGCGATCGCCTGAGCACCGATACGGCCCTTGGGGAATCGATCGCCAGCGCCCTGCCTTTTCCGACACCGGGCCGGCGCATGGTCCTGGTGACCGGCCACCGGCGCGAAAATTTCGGCGATGGCTTCAAAAACATCTGCCTGGCCCTTGGCGAACTGGCCGGCCGCGGCGACGTCGACATCGTTTACCCCGTGCACCTGAACCCGAACGTGCAGCAACCGGTCAACGATATTCTCGGCGGCATGGACAATGTGCACCTTCTTGAGCCCGTCGATTATCCGAAGTTCGTCTATCTGATGAGCAAGGCGCACATGGTGATTACGGATTCTGGCGGCATTCAGGAAGAAGCCCCGTCGCTGGGCAAGCCGGTGCTGGTCATGCGCGATGTCACCGAACGCCCGGAAGCCGTCGACGCCGGCACCGTGAAGCTGGTCGGCACGGACCGTGCGAAAATCGTCGCCGAAGCAAGCGCGTTGTTGGATAGCGGCACGGCCTATGAGAATATGAGCCGGGCGCACAATCCCTATGGCGACGGCAAGGCTGCCCGGCGCATCGCGACGGAGGTTCTCGGTTATGGCGGTTGAACATGTCTGTGTCATCGGGCTCGGCTATGTCGGCTTGCCGACCGCCGCCGTGCTGGCGAGCCGGGGCATTCGCGTCACCGGCGTCGACGTCAATCCGAAAACCGTCGGCAGCATCAACGCCGGCAAGCCGCACATCATCGAACCGGACCTCGACATGGTGGTGCACGGCGCCGTCTCGAAGGGGCAACTGACGGCGCGCACCGAACCGGTCGAAGCCGATGCCTTTATCATCGCCGTCCCGACCCCGTTCGCCGACGGCCATAAACCCGACCTCAGCTATCTGCAGAGCGCAACCGAAGCCATCGCGCCTGGGCTTAAAAAGGATGACCTCGTGGTCGTCGAGTCCACGGTGCCGGTCGGCGCCACGCTTCAGGTCCGCAATTGGCTGGCGGGGCTGCGTAGCGATCTGAGCTTTCCCGATCCGGACCGTCCGGACGACGCCCACGATGTCTGCATCGCGCATAGCCCCGAACGCGTGCTGCCCGGGCGTGTGCTACTGGAGCTTGTCCGCAATGACCGTGTCATCGGCGGCCTTGGACACGATTGCGCGGCATGCACCAAGGCGCTCTATAGCATTGCCGTCGAAGGAGAAATGCATCTGACGACGGCGGCGACGGCGGAACTGGTCAAGCTGTCCGAAAACGCCTACCGCGACGTCAATATTGCCTTCGCCAATGAACTGGCCAATGTCGCCGGTCCGCTGGGGATCAATGTCCGCGAAGTGGTGAAGCTCGCCAACTATCATCCGCGCGTCAACATCCTCAATCCCGGCCCCGGTG
This sequence comes from Thalassospiraceae bacterium LMO-JJ14, assembly GCA_021555105.2. Classification (NCBI taxonomy): domain Bacteria; kingdom Pseudomonadati; phylum Pseudomonadota; class Alphaproteobacteria; order Rhodospirillales; family Thalassospiraceae; species Thalassospiraceae bacterium LMO-JJ14. The sequence continues at coordinate 1,490,304 of CP134604.1, read as the reverse complement.
TCGGCGGGCACTGCATTGCCGTCGATCCGTGGTTCATCGCGTCGACGGCGCCGGACCGCACACCGCTGATCCAGACGGCGCGGCGCGTCAACGATGCCCGCCCTGCCGCCATCGCCGAACAGATATCGGCGCTCGCGTCCGTACAGGGCGGCGCGACGATTGCCTGCTTCGGTCTGAGCTACAAAGCGGATATCGACGATCTGCGCGAAAGTCCGTCGATCCACGTGGTCGAGGAACTGCGCAAACGGCTGGCAAACCCGATCCTGGTCATCGAGCCGCACATCGAGGCGCTGCCCGAAAGCCTGGCGGGCCTGCCGGCGGTCAGTATCTCAAGCATCGAAGCCGCATTGAAAACGGCCGCCTGTCTGGTCCTGTTGACGGATCACAGGGCGTTTTCGGCTGTCCGGGATGAAGATCTGAGCGGCAAGGATGTCATCGACACCCGTGGCTTCTGGGTGTCCTGACCCTGTTAGTGCGCGGCGGTTGGATTTTCTTCGCTGCCGTCGCCCGTCGCCGGTTTGCGGCGCTCCCCACCCGTGTACTCAGGATCATGACGGCGGCGGCGGTCAGGGCCGAAGTAGGTCGGCGTGCGAATATACTGCCGCGGATTGTCAAGAATGACCTTGATGCGCTGATAGATTTTCCGTGCCGATACAGGCTTGGCGAGGAACTCGTTCACCCCGGCGTCGCGTGCCGTCACGACCCGGCTGACCTCGGTATGGCCGGTCAGCATGATGATCGGGACATACGCATTCGGGCTGTCATCGCTGGTGCGGATCATCTTGGTGAACTCGATACCGTCCATCGGCTGCATGTTCCAGTCGCAGATCACGATGTCGGCGTCGAAGTTACTCAGGGTCTTGAGCGCGGATTCGCCTTCTTCCGCTTCCATGATGTCGCGCACACCGAGCGATTTCAGAATCATCCGCACCAGAAACCGCATGTGGCGGTTATCATCGACGACAAGAACATTCAGCCGCTCAATATTGTACTCGGTCATAAAATCAGACAGTCATATGTCAAAGGCGTACGCAGTAAATATTAGCAATATGCGGTTAAGTATTGCCGCACAGAACTCTGCGTCAAGAGCGCGGGTCTTGCACGCCATTGTTATTCACTTATGCTTCGCTGACGTTACTTTCGCGGCAGGAGAAAAATAAAAATGATACAACTTTATACATGGGGAACGCCGAACGGACGCAAAGTGTCGATCATGCTTGAGGAACTGGGCCTCGAATATCAGGCGCATCAGGTCAATATCGGCAAGGGCGAACAGTTCAACCCCGACTTCCTGGCCATCGCCCCCAACAACCGGATTCCCGCCATCGTCGACGAGGACGGTCCCGGCGGCGAGCCGCTGAGCTTGTTCGAGACCGGCGCCATCATGGTTTATCTGGCGGAGAAAACCGGCTCCGATCTGTATCCGAGCGACCCGGTCAAGCGCGCCAAGGTCATGCAGTGGCTGATGTGGCAGATGGGCGGTCTTGGCCCGATGGTCGGACAGGCCCACCACTTCCTGTTCAACCCGAAGGAAGTCGTCCCATATGGTCAGAAGCGTTATCACGACGAGACCCTACGCCTTTACGGCGTGATGGACCGCCAGCTCGCGAACAACGAATATATCGCCGGCAATGAATATTCGATCGCCGATATTGCCTGCTATCCATGGATTTCGCGGTTCGAGCGTCATCAGGTCGACCTCAACGATTTTCCCAACGTCAAACGCTGGTTCGATCAGTTGTCAGCTCGCCCGGCGGTCGAACGCGGTATGGCGGTGCCGTTCGTGAATTGAGCAAAGCGACAGAAAGGCGATACCGATATGAGCAATCTCGACCGTCCGGCTGTTAAACGGGTCCGCGATGCCCTGCTTGATGCCGGGCTTGCGGATACAGTGGTCGAACTGTCCGATACCGCTCGCACCGCCGAAGACGCCGCCGCCGCCGTCGGCTGCGAATTGGGCGCCATCGTCAAATCGCTGGCGTTCAGCGTCGGCAACCGCTTCGTCATGGCGCTGGTCGCCGGCGATCACAGCTGTATCGAGGATAATCTTCCAACCGCGTTCAAGCTCAGAGGCGCGGTGCGCCGGCCGCAGGCTTCCGAGGTCAAAGGCGTCACCGGCTTCACCATCGGCGGCGTCGCACCGGTCGGCCTGTCGCACCCGCTGCCGCTGGTCATCGATGCATCGCTGAAGCGTTTCGAGACGGTGTATGCCGCCGCCGGGCATCCGCACTGCGTGTTCGCGGTCTCGTTCAACGATCTGGCGCGCATCACCGGCGGCGTGATTTCATACACCATCGCCCGCCCGAACGAGGGCGTTGCCCCTTATGCCCCGCGCCTCAAACGGTCCAAGACGTTTCAAAAGGACGCAGGCTGAACAACCAGCGCGGCTTCCGCCGCCTATTTATGCAATTCGGCAATCATTCCGCGCAGATGATCCTCATATGACCGCCACAGCTCGACGGAAGTCCGAAAGATCGGTACTCGGACCTGGGCGAAGCTGGCAGTTTTGACCGCGCGTTTGTTCTTGTTAAAAGCAATGCAGGCGTCGTCCCACTCAAGACCGCAGAAATCGAGGAGCTTTTCCGTCGCAGCACGCTGATTTTCGACGACGTACTCATACTCGTTTTCCATAATGGACCCAGGCCACAACCGTTCCCAATGTGCCATCAGTTCATCGTGCAGCTTGTAAAACCTGGCAACTTCGATCTGGTCATAGGCGTACTGCAATGCGCCTGACGAGAAGTGCATTTTGTAAATCGACAGGCAGTTATCGATCGGGTTGCGGCGGCAAAAGACGACTTTCGCATTTGGGAACATCAACCGGATCATTCCAATGTTTTCAAAATTGTGCGGCATCTTGTCCGTAATGTAGCGGGCATCGGCAGAATGGCTGCGCAGTACGTCAAGATATTCCTGCGCTGCTTCGGTGATCTTTTCGGCCGTAATCGGGTGGTTTGCACCGTCCGGCATATTGCCGGCCGCCCCCCCAAAGTGCTTGTTGACGATCTTGCCTAAGTTGTCGAGTTCACCGGCGCCATGAACATCGGGATGCGACGAGAGGATTTGTTCGATGAGTGTCGTGCCGGAACGCGGCATGCCGACGATGAATATCGGCGTCGGATCTTTCAGTCCGCTTCCATGCAACCGCTCGAAGAGCGGCTCGGTAAATCTGGACATTATGCCCTGGAAGTTTTTTTCGCTTGTCTCGATATCGTATTCAAAGGTTCCGCGTTTGAGCCGGTTGGCTGTTTCGAGACTGCAAAAGGCGTCGTCATAAGCGCCAATATCCTCGTACGCCTTGGCCAGGCTGAACGACAGATGCATACGCTGTGCCGGTGTGCTTTCACGCCGGTCCACCAGCCTTTCCATCGCCTCGATATCTTCATCTCGTTCGCTAAACTTCTTGCTGCGGGCGATGTGCCATCGTGGCTCGGCAAAATCCGGATGGATCGAAATTGCCTGCCGGTATTTCTCAACCGCTTCGTCCAGCCTGCCGAGCATATCGAGAGCATTGCCCCAAGTGTTGTAAACGACAGGGTAACGTGGATTGATTTCGACTGCTTTTTGGCACGCCGAAATGGCTTCCTCGGGCCGTACTTGATCGCACAGAGCCACCGCGAGATTGTTTAGAACCTCAAAGGCCCTGGGCTCAATGGACAAAGACTGCCTGTAAGCCACCTCGGCCGCAGCATGGTCGCCTGTGCCGGCAAGAGCATTCCCATAATTGTTGAATGACTCGAAAGACGCAGCGTTGAGTTCAATCGATTTGCGGCAGCACGCGACCGCGCCGGCGGCGTCCCCGGCATCCAGTTTTACTGTCCCCATATTACGCCATGCGTCATCATTATCGGGATTCGCAGCAACGGCCTTTTCAAGCAAGGCCAGAGCCGACTTAAAATCACCGCGCTGGTAGCTAACCATGCCCAGCAAATGCAAAGCATCAGCCTGGTTCGGGTAATCGTCGAGGATTTGTTCGTAAAGGTTGCCAGCCTGCTCCAGGTTTTTCGCCTGATGGTAACGAACAGCAAGGTCCAGGGCACGCGCCACATCCGTCTTGGACGCATTAGTTACAGATAAGCCTTCTACGTCCCGGCGCAGTCCTTCGGGACGCTTTTTATTGTTGTTCTTTGCTTTTGCCCAACGTTTACGCTTGACCAACTGCTGTCCTATAATAAATAGCGCAGAAAACCAAACTGCAAAAAGCGGCCCCAAAACGGGAACCGGCATTTACAGGCACCAAATACGTAGAACAATGTATCTGGATTTTCCGAAGCCGAAGGGCGGCTAGCGCAAATCCATATAGCATTTCATTAAAGCTATATGAGGTAAGTTATTTTTGATATCGATAAGATATTATCGATATCAAAAAATATGTTGCTACCCAAACTAAAACCGCGCGTCTACCGGCCTTCAGCTTGTGGACTTATTTCATATCTTGAAAACCGGCTTGCCTTCCGGCAGGAACATTTCCGATGGTTCGCACAGCATATACGCGCTCAACACGTGCGTTATGGTGCCGTTCTTTTCAAGCGGCAGATCGACCCCGCAAACATAATAGAATTTACGCCCTTGCGGCGACAGGGAGCCCATCACGAACCCGATCAACCGCTCACGTACCAGGCGTTCGAGATAGCCGCGTTCATAATTTTCCCAGACATCGTGAACCGCCGGAATATCGGTGATGAACTTATTGGTGTAATCGGCCCCCCACCAATTGGTGATGATGGTCCCCCAAAGCACCCAGCGCAGATTAAACGGCTCGTGGTGCAACTCGGCCAACGAGATTTTTCCCCACCAGTCCTGGAAATCCATCAGGTCGAAATCGGACCACGCGGGGAACACCCCCGGTGCGGGGCTTTTTTCACGCCACACCTCAACGAATGAGGCAAGAGGGCCAAAATCGCAACCAGGCTTGTCGGCAGGATAGGCACGATACGTCCACGGCCCTGATCTCTTGATCTTCATTCTGAAACTGCTTTCGAATAATACAGAACGACGACGCCCGCTTTATACTCAAGCCTACATTCCTATGCACGAATATGTCAGTCTAACCATATCGAATAACACTTCAGACGAGTTTTTTGGCCGTTTTTGCTTCAAAGCCCGTCCTTCATCTATGCATTTTGGTAAAGAAAGTTGTGCCTGAAACAGAGGATTTTCCTTGATCTCGCTGAAATTGACAGCATCCTATTGTTTCGAAAATGACTGTAGCCTCAAAAAGCTAGAGTCATGCGTGAATAGCTACAGTCTTTCAAGAAAGAGTACAGGGAGATACATAATGAAAAGACGTGATTTTCTGAAAAAATCCGCCGTCGCGGGTGCCGGTGCAGCAGCCGTCGCTTCGACTTTCTCGACACCGGCCATTTCTCAGGGCCTCAAGAAGATGGTCGTCGTCTCGACGTGGCCACGTGACTTCCCGGGTCTGGGGACCGGCGCACAGCGTGTTGCACAGCGCATCAACGACGCCACCGACGGCCGTATCAGCGTTGAATACTTCGCCGCCGGCGAACGTGTCGGTGCCTTCGACTCCTTCGATGAAGTCGCATCGGGCAATGCCCAGGCTTATCACGCCGCCGATTACTACTGGAAAGGCAAGCACCCGGCCTGGGCATACTTCACGGCCGTTCCGTTCGGCTTCACCTATACCGAAATGAACGCATGGATCCGCTTTGGTGGCGGTCAGGCACTGTGGGACGAACTGGCAGGCGAATTCGGTCTCAAGTGCGTCATGTCAGGATCGACCGGTTGCCAGATGGGTGGTTGGTTCCGCAAGGAAATCAACACCGCTGACGACCTCAAAGGTCTGAAAATGCGTATTCCGGGCCTCGGCGGCGACGTCATGGCCAAACTCGGCGCCTCGCCGGTTTCGATCCCGGGCGGTCAGATTTACGAAAACCTCGTTTCCGGCGCCATCGATGCGACCGAATGGGTTGGCCCGTGGAACGACAGCTTCATGAAGTTCTATGAAGCCGCCAAGTACTACTACTATCCGGGCATGCACGAGCCGGGTTCGATGCTTGCTCTCGGCATGAACAAGAAGTTCTGGGACGGCCTGTCCAAGAACGATCAGGTCATTATCGAGTCCGCTGCCGGTCTCGAAAACGACATGATGATGGCCGAGTTCAACATGAAGTCCGGTGCGGCGCTGACCAAGCTCGTCAAGGAACAGGGCGTGCAGTTGCGTCAGTTCTCCGACGAAATCTACGACAGCTTCGGCGAAGCCGCCGAGGACGTATTCGCCGGTGTGCGTGCGCACTCCGACCTCGCGAAACGCGTCGACGCCAGCTTTGTTGCTGCGCGGAAGGATCTGTCCGGTTGGACGAAGATTTCCGACCAAGCCTATCTGGCACAGCGGAACCGGGTGCTCGGCGCCTGATTTCGTTGCGTTAAACGACACTGTGATGTGCGGGGCAATTGCCCCGCACATCTGGTTCGTTGGGAGGATGTTTGCCCTTCAAGATACAGAAAAAAGTATCGCGGGGCAGTAACGACTGGCTTCTGGGGGACAGATGTCACACGGGACGCAGGTAAGCGGAAGCAATAGCGCTGAGATACAGGTTAACGCCGAATCGCACGGATTGATCGTCACCGCCACGCGCATCTTCGCACTGGTGATTGCGATATGGGCTTTAATCTTTATCGCCAACAATATTCTGAATTTCTGGTTCGACTGGCCCAGCACGCTCGTCATTTATGGCAGCATGGGCCTGTTCGGCAACACAGCCCCCGCCGACGGCATCGACCCGCGCGCATGGCTGCAGCTCATGAGCTATGCGGGATCGCTGTTGCTGATTGCGTTCTTCGTGCTGAAAAGCTCTACCCGGACGCTACACGCGGATTCCGAGATGCTCGGCGGAATCGCCGGATACATCATACGTGCCGCTTTCTGGTCGGTGCTGCTGATCGGCATCGTCGACGGGTTCATTTCATTTCTCAGGGTCGAGGGCTTTATCGGCAACGTGCTCGGTGAACAGCTGGCCGAGGATCTCGGCAGGTCGAGCTATCGCGGCCAGATGGTTCACTACCCGATCATGGTCTTGTCGCTGATTATCGCAAAATTCAACCGCAACCTGGGCTTTCACTGGCTGGCTGTGCTGATCGTCGCCGCAGAGCTGCTGATCGTTATCGCCAGATTCGTGTTTTCCTATGAGCAGGCCTTCATGGCCGACCTTGTCCGGTTCTGGTATGGCGCGCTGTTCCTGTTCGCCAGCCCGTACACGCTGATCAAGGAAGGCCACGTCCGGGTCGATATCCTCTACACCGGGTTTTCACGTCAGGGTAAAGCGCTTGCCAACACAATCGGCTGTATATTCCTCGGCATGCCTCTGTGCTGGGTGATCCTGACCATGGGCATGTGGGGCAAGGCCAACACCATCAATGGCCCGCTTCTTTCATTCGAGGTCACGCAAAGCGGCTACGGGCTTTACATCAAGTACCTGTTGGCCGGCTTCCTGCTGATCTTTGCACTCTCCATGCTGGTGCAGTTCATGAGTTATCTGCTCAGCAACGTTGCCACACTGCTGCACGAACCGGGTCACGAACAGGACCTGGAAGAGCACGCAGCGATATAGAAACAAGGCGGATTACCCGGCATGGAACTGCTCTTTCTCTTAATTCTGATCATCATCATGATCTCGGCGCTCGGTTCGGGCTTCCCCGTGGCGTTCGCGCTGCCCGGATCGGCGATCGTCACCATCTCGCTCGCGGCGGCCTCAGGCTATCTTTTTGAAGGCAACGTCGCCGCGTATTTCGCGCACGGCGACCCGGGCCAATGGCTGACCGCCGGCGTCACCAACTTCAGGGGCATTTACTGGGAACCTGAACGCGACACGCTGATCGCCATTCCGCTGTTCATCTTCATGGGCATCATGCTCGAACGCTCGAAGATCGCCGAAGACCTGCTCGTCACCATGGGCCAGTTGTTCGGCCCGATCCCGGGCGGCATCGGCATTTCGGTGGTCATCGTCGGCGCCCTGCTGGCGGCAACCACCGGTATTGTCGGCGCGACCGTCGTCGCCATGGGCCTGATCTCGCTGCCGGTCATGCTGCGCGCCAATTACAGCCACGCACTGGCAACCGGTACCATTGCCGCGTCGGGGACCCTGGGTCAGATCATTCCGCCGTCGATCGTGCTCATCATTCTTGCCGACCAGTTGTCGAACGCCACCGATCAGGCACTGGCGATACGTACCGCCGACTACAAGGCCGGCACCGGGCAGTTCACCCTGCCGTCCGAATTCGGCATTACCTCGACCAGCGCCGGCGACATGTTCCTGGGCGCGTTTCTGCCGGGGCTCGTCCTTGTCGGACTTTATATTGTCTACATCCTCGTGATTGCCTTCTTCCGGCCGAAAATGGCGCCGCCGGCGCCGCACCTGGGCGAATACAACCGCCAGTTCTGGGTCAAAGTGGCGCTGGTTCTGGTGCCGCCGCTGGCGCTGATTTTCGCCGTGCTGGGTTCGATCATCATGGGGATCGCCACCGTCAACCAGGCCGGCGCCATCGGTGCCGCCGGTGCGTTGATCATGGCCGGATACCGGTTGTGCGAAGGCCGCAAGGACCAGTACCTGCCGGCGATGCTGGCCATCGTTTCGTTCTGCGTCCTGATATTTGCCGTCAACTCTTATGACATCAACGTCAAGAACATCCAGACCAGCGAAGACGTTCTGGCCATCTGGATCGCCAGTATCGGCGCGCTCGGCATGACCGGCTCGATCGTCTGGAGCGCCGTCCGTGTTAACAAGATCGACAGCACCCTGACCGGTGTGATGATCGAAACCGCGAAAACGACGTCCCTGGTGTTCATCATTCTGCTGGGCGCCGCGATGCTGACGGCATCGTTCCGCGCCTTCGGCGGCGAGGAAATCGTCAAGGATTTCCTGTCCGGCCTGCCGGGCGGCTTCGTTACCAAGTTCGTTGTCGTCATGACGGTGATTTTCGTGCTCGGTTTCTTCCTCGACTTCATTGAAATCGCTGTCGTCGTGGTGCCGATCATCGCGCCGCTTCTGCTTGCCGACCCGACCGCCAACGTAACCGCGGTGTGGCTCGGGGTCATGATCGGCGTCAACATGCAGACCTCGTTCCTGACACCGCCGTTCGGGTTTGCGCTTTTCTATCTGCGTGGCGTCGCACCGGTTCAGGTGCGCACCATTTCCATGTACAAGGGCGTGATACCGTTCATTCTGCTGCAGCTTATGGGCCTCGCCATCGTCGGCTTCTATCCGCCGCTGGTGAACTATCTGCCGTCGCGTATCTACCTGACATCGGAAACCGCACCGCCACCGGCCAACCCGCGTCTTCAGGCATGTCTGCAGGATTACCTGTTCCCGGTCTATGACGCGCGCAAGGACGAGCTGATGGCGTCCATCAACGAGGCCCGCAACATGAACATGTCGGCCCTGCCCGACAATCTGAAGACCTCGCTGGTCAGTTCCATCGATGCGGCGGCGGCGACATTCGACCACATTGCCAAGGTTCGCGCCGCAGAACAGGCACGCCTTGATTTCGTACCGCAGTACCTGCCGCAACATGCCGAGGCCCGCGCGATCCGCGTCGAGCTTGAGGCGCACGTGCGCGACATCAAAAAAGTACAGGATGAAATCGACGAGCTACGATTCGTTGAAAATGCCGATCCGCAGGATACCGAAGACCTGAAAGCCGAGATGGAAATTCTCGTTCGCGAAAAGGAAGAGCTTGAGGGTCAGACCCCTGTGGGTTGGAAAGATGCTCGCAAAAAATACCAGGACCTTGAGAAAGCGGCCAAAACCGCCGAGCGTATGTATCAGCGCAATGTCGACACTGCCTACGAGCAGTTACCGAAAATCCGCGAGATCATCGTGAGCGTCGACCAACTGATTCCGCTCAGGGACGAAATCGCTGCGCTTAGCGGCGTCATCACCGGCAATCCGCCTGAGAAAGCCATGGACATGATCGAGATCGTGGAAAAGAAAATCGGCAATGTGCCGGGTGCCAGCAAGGTGAAATCCCCTGTTTCCAAAGCCCGGCGCAAGCTGCGCGGCGACACCCCGGATCCGCAGGCTGCCCTCAAGGAACTTGAGAAGGCCCTGCCCGCTTTCGACAATGAAGTCGCCTGGCGTCAGCAGGCCAAGTCAGACATGCTCGACGACCTGCAGAAATACGATGCCGCCATTGCCAATACCATCGGCGTGCGTCTGCAAGACCGCCTGAGCCCTGAGCAGGCCAAGGATATTGCGTCCTGCCTGTCCGTCCACCGGGATATTTCCCTGAGTTTCTGATCCGCAACGCTCCCTGCCGAGAATAAGCGGCCGGCGGGGTGCGTTGCCGCCTTGCCGTGGGGGACCACATGAGCGGTATCGTCATTGCAGCACTTTGGATGGTGGGGGCGCTTTTCTCGTTCCTGTCGATGGCGATCGCCGGGCGCGAACTGTCGGCGGAACTGAACACCTTCCAGATCCTGTTCTTTCGCAGCCTCATCGGGCTTGCGATCATCTCTCTGCTGCTCTGGCGCTTCGGATGGCATCAGGCCAAAACCCGGGATTGGCGGCTGCATCTGATCCGCAACACAGCGCACTATGTCGGGCAGTTCGGATGGTTCTTTGCGATTTCCGTCATTCCGCTGGCGCAGGTCTTCGCCATTGAATTCACGATTCCGATCTGGACCGCCGTACTGGCGCCGTTCCTGCTGTCGGAACGGCTGACGCCGGTGCGTCTCGTGGTCATCGCGATCGGCTTCGCCGGCATCCTGATCATCCTCCGCCCCGGCATGGTGCCGCTCGAAATCGGTGCCGCCAGCGCCCTGATGGCGGCCATCGGCTATGCCCTGTCGCATACTCTGACCAAGAAGATCACCCGTACCGACACGCCGCTGGCGGTGATCTTCTATATGACCGTCATGCAGTTGCCGATGGGCGCGGTGCCGTCGTTCCTCGATTGGACCACCCCCAGCATGAGCATGCTGCCCTGGCTGCTTATCGTCGGTGCAACGGCGCTCAGTGCGCACTACTGCATGGCGCGCGCCTTTGCCCATGCCGATGCCATGGTCGTCGTGCCGATGGATTTTCTGCGTTTGCCGCTGGTGGCGATGCTGGGGCTGGTGTTCTACGGCGAAGCGCTGGATCCCTGGGTGCTCGCCGGGGCCGCGGTCATTTTCATGGCTATTTTCATTAATATCGCCGCGGAGCGCCGTGCCGCTCAGTGAACGCGGGCGGCGCGCTTTAGGTCGGACGGGCTGATCCCGTACTGGCGTTGAAAAGCCCGGGTCAGCGCCTCGGGACTGGTATAACCGTAGCGTCTTGCCACCGCCTGCACCTGCACACCCCGGTCCAGATCCTGACGCGCCAGCGTCATGCGCCAGTGCCGCAGGTAGGATTGCGGTGTGCGGTCGACCAGTTCACGAAAGACATCGCAGAACCGGCTCAGTGACATGCCGGCGATGGCTGCCAGGTCGTCATTGCGCCAGGCATTGCCCGGGTTGTCATGCATGGCAACAATGGCGCGGCTGATCTTCGGGTTGGCGAGACCGGCGATCAGGCCCGGCTCCGTCGTGCCGCGTTCGATCTGGGCGCGCAGAATGCGGATCACCAGGACCTCGGCGAGGCGGCTCAATGCCGAACCGGAACCGCACCTGGCGGCGGCGGCCTCGGCCAGAAACACCTGCAGCAACGGCACCGTGTCCGCATCTTCGACGGGCAATGCCAACGTCGACGGCAAGGCCGCGAGCAACGGATTGTCGGCCCCGCCCCAGTCCACAACGGCTTCCAGAAGGACCTTTTCGCCGACCGGCTGGGCAACAGCGCGGCCCGTCGGCGAGAACACGACACGGGTCGGTGTGCCGTCGCTTTCGCTGCCAAGCACGCGCATGTTCCCCTCGCCGGGGGCACACAGCTCGACATGCAGGGTAAATCGCTGAATCAGGGCCGAAAGGCGGTCAAATCGCATATACAGTTGTCCTGGTCAGATATTTAATAATTTTCAGATTATATATCCTGATATTGTCTTCGACAAACAGACATACATAGATCTACATACAGGAGTTAAACATGCTGATCCCCCGCCAACCCGTCCCTGCCCTGGCCTTGCAGACCCTCGACCACGGCAAGTTCGATGTCCTGAACGACGGTTCGGAAAGAGGCACGGTCGTCTGCTTCTATCGCGGCCTGCACTGCCCGATCTGCGCGAATTACCTGATCGAGCTTGAAAAGCGCACCCCCGATTTTGCCGCGCGTGGCGTCAAGACCATCGCCGTCAGTTCCGACGACGAAGATCGCACCCGTGCCATGCAGACAAAAGTCGGCGCCGAGGCGCTGCGTTTCGGTTATGGCCTGACGCTCGCCAATGCAAGGGAATGGGGGCTATATATTTCCACCAGCCGCGGCAAGACCTCGATCGGCATCGAGGAACCGGCGTTATTCTCGGAACCCGGCCTGTTCATGGTGCAGCCGGACGGCACGCTATACTATGGTTCCGTGCAGACCATGCCGTTCGTGCGTCCGCACTTTTCGGAACTGGTCTCGGCCCTCGATTTCGCCATCGAAAAGAACTATCCGGCACGTGGCGAATACACCGGCGCGGTGTAATACGGCGCACGGCCAGGCGGCCTGATCATAAAACATCCTTGCATTGCCCCGATGGCGAAGAATCTGACGATTCATCGCCTGACGGGGATAATTTTCTGTCGAATTACCGCCTTGTGATTCCAATCACAGCATTGCCCCCCATTTCAACTTACACATTGCGAAATAGGTTGGTCGATGAACCTACCTTTTTATGTGAGTTGCGAATTTGATCGCGACGCACGTTGGCATCCCTGCCTGCGGGCGTTTTATGGGATTGTGGGACGAAGAATGCTTATGCCGAATGTACTGCTGATCGACGACGATGCCTTTGCCCGCAACGCCGTTCGCGCCATGCTCGAAAATCTGGCGTGCGATGTCACCGAAGCGGAAGACGGGGCCGTTGCTTCGACGGTGATGGAATCGAAGGATTTCGATCTGATCGTCACCGACATCTTCATGCCCAACCAGGACGGGATCGAAACGATCCGCAAAATCCGCCGCGCCCGTAACGATGTCTGCATTCTCGCAATCTCGAGCGAAGGTCTCGATGGCAAGGTCAATTATCTGAAAATGGCGGAGCGCATCGGTGCCGACTACACCCTCGCAAAGCCACTGCATTCGGAACAGCTCGCCGGCATTCTGCAAAGCATCAAGGAAGCCGTTTAACCGTCACGATCGTATCTGAGCGGGACAATCCGTTGCATCTCGATCGGCGGGCGCTGCGGGTCGGTGTGCTTCGGCCTTTTGCCGAGCGGCGGCGGTTCCGGAATCACGTCGACGTAATCGAACTGCGACAGTAAATGTGAAATACAGTTCAGGCGGGCGCTCTTTTTATGATCGGACGGCACCACCCACCAGGGACTTTCATCGACGTCCGTATGTTCGAACATGATATCCTTTGCGATCGAATATTCGCCCCACATCGTGCGCGCCTTGAGGTCCATGGGGCTTAGCTTCCAGAACTTCGTCGGATCCTTGCGCCGCGCCTGAAAGCGGCTCTCCTGTTCTTCGGCCGAAACCGAGAACCAGTACTTGATGAGCTTGATTCCGGAGCGCATCAGCATGCTTTCGAATTGCGGGGTTTCACGAAGAAATTCCCAATATTCCTCATCGGAACAGAACCCCATGACCCGCTCGACACCGGCCCGGTTATACCATGAGCGGTCGAACAGGACGACTTCGCCCGCCGCCGGCAGGCACGCCACATAACGCTGGAAATACCATTCGCTGCGCTCGCGTTCGGTCGGCCTGCCCAGCGCCTCGATCCGGACAATCCGGGGATTGGTCAGTTCGGTGATGCGTTTGATCGTGCCGCCCTTGCCGGCGCCGTCCCTGCCCTCGAACAGGACAGCAACCTTCAGGCCTTCATGCCTGACCCATTCCTGCAACTTGATCAGTTCAACCTGAAGACGGCGAAGCTCCTTGTAATACTTTTTTCCCGATAGCTTGACCGGGGCGTCCTGTTTTACGGGTGGCATCCGACATCTCCTTTTCCCTGCTCAATGGTGCGCCAGCAAGGCGTCTTTGATCAAGGCTGCTGGCAAACGGGCCGTCGAACGAATATGCTTGGCGATGAACTGAAATGCGCCTTGCGCTGGCAAAGAGACGCTGAGCAGCGTAATAATCAGGGACGAACGTTTCCGACAAGAGGCCACATGTCGCGCTTGAAAAAATTTGTTAGCGTATTTCTTATTGCTCTCAGCGCCGCCTTCATGCTGCCGGATGCAAAGGCCGCCACACTGCCACAGCCGACCGGAAAGGTGCTCCTGACCGTAAGCGGTGCCATTACGCAGCACAACACCGGCGACGAAGCCGCTTTCGATCGCGCGATGCTGCAATCGCTCGGCATGCACAAGCTGCGCACCACCAACCCGTTCGAGACCGGCATCCATGAATTCGAAGGCGTTTTGCTGCGCGATGTGCTGGACAAAGTCGGCGCGACGGGCAGCAAACTGATCGCCTTTGCGCTGGACGGATACGCCGTCGAAATCCCTGCCAGCGACGCCCGGGAATACGAAGTGCTTCTGGCTCTCGTCTGGAACGGCAAACAGATGACCGTGCGCAACAAGGGGCCTATTTGGGTGATTTATCCTCTTGACCGGTACGATGAACTGAAGGACGAAAAATATAGCGCCCGCAGCATCTGGCAACTGGGCCGGCTGGTCGTTCAATAGCATTCATTCAGGAATTCAGGATCACCGGCTTGGCGCAACACAGGATCAAACGACGGCTTCGGGTTATATTCAGTCTTCTGGCCTTCGTGTTTCTGACCCTCAGTGTGGCATCGGGGGTCGGTGCATTGTCGGCATTGCGCCAGCTTTCCGATACCAATTACGACAACAGCGGGATCGCGGCCGTGCAGCTCAGGCTGCACTACAGTCTGCTGTTGTCGGAACTGCGCGGCCTCGAGCTGGAAAGCCCGGATGCCGCCGTTGACGAGGCGCTGCTGCAGTTCGATATCCTTTACGACCGCCTGAAAAGCCTGCCGAAACGCCCGCCCTACAATGTCACCCTGCTCCCTGAAGACCTGCGGGGGCTGGACCGCATTTTCGAAGCCATCGACGCCGAAACCCCACTGTTCGACGCGGCGGCGAGCGAAGGCGCGCATGTCTTGCAGGGCACGGCGGACAGGCTCGGCAGGCTGCGCGATCAGGTAAACCGGCTGGCCGGTCATATCATTCAGAACATGTGGGGCTACCGTGACGGACGGCGCAGCGACATCACCCAGGCCACATGGTTGCTGATCGTGTCGACCGGCGGTCTTGTCATGGCTGGCAGCATCTTTGCCTTACTGCTGTGGCGCAGCCAGAAACGATTGATGCGGCAAAACCAGGAACTGGAAAACATCACCGAAGAGCTGTCCCTCGCCAACAGGACAAAATCGGAATTCCTGGCTTCGGTCAGCCACGAACTGCGCACGCCGCTGAATGCCATCATCGGCTTTTCGGACCTGATCATCCACGAGACATTCGGCCAGATCGGCGACAAGAAGTACCTGGAATATTCCAGCGACATCAAACATTCCGGCACCCACCTTCTCAATCTGATCAACGATATCCTCGATCTGTCGAAGATCGAAGCCGGCGAATTCAGTGTCGAACAATCCCACATCAACCTGCGAAGCGCGATCACCGACGCGGTGCGCATCGTGGATCCGGCGGGCATCCGGGGGGACCATGCCCGCATCGCCGTGAAAATTCCAAAGGAACTGAAGGAGCTATACGCCGACCCGCGCGCGCTGCGCCAGATTATGATCAACCTTATTTCGAACGCGCTTAAATATTCCGCCGACGATACGACGATCACCGTGGATGCGGAACAAAACGCCGACGGCGGCATTCATATCCGCGTATCGGATCAGGGCATCGGCATCCCCGCGGCGGATATGGAACTGGTACTTGAGCCGTTCGGCCAGTCGCGTCAGAACAGCGGCCTTACCCACGAGGGAACCGGCCTCGGGCTTGCCCTGTCGAAGCAGCTCATGGAGCTGAGCGGCGGCAGGCTGGAACTGGAAAGCCGTCTCGGCGTCGGCACCATCGTGCACCTGCATTTTCCGAAACCGCCGGCCGCGGAGAAGTGAAGCGTTCAGGCCTGATCGCGGCTTTCTGATAAGCGGCCAGATCATCAAGGGCCGGTGGCGCATGAATGCTTTCCCCCTGCAACACGAGATGGAACAATCACGTCACCGCCCCGATCTATGTCTCTCACAGGGTTGCGGTGCCTTACCTTGGTTCGAAAACAATTGGCGATGAGGAAACAAATGACCACAAACGTGCCGTTCTCCATGGTGCCCCTGCCCCAGGCGCGCTCCAAGAAGCCGCGCAAGACCGGCCTGACCATGATGATGGATTGGGGCCTGCCGCTTCATCAGGCGAGCGATTACATGGGGCTGCTGGCCCCTTATGTCGATCTGGTGAAAATCGTTGTCGGGACGGCGCGTCTCTATCCCGAAGACTATTTGATCAAGAAGCTGACCATGTACAGGGACGCAGGGGTCATGACTTTCCTTGGCGGGCAGTTTTCCGAGTATGTCTATGCCACACAGGGCTGGGACGCCATGCCGGGTTTCTTTGCCGAAGCCAACCGGCTCGGTTTCGATGCCCTTGAGGTTTCCGACAACTGCATCCCGCTCAACGATCAGGAGCGCACAAGGATGATCCGCCTTGCGATTGGCGAAGGACTGGAAGTGCATGGCGAAGTCGGCTCCAAGGTCGTCAATCAGTCCCCTGAGGATCTGATCGATCAGACGAAGGTCTGTTTCGACGCCGGCTGCCATATCGTGCTCGTCGAAGGCGCCGAACTGGTCACCGGGGGCAAGGTCAACGAAAGCATGATGACGGCGCTGAAAAGCGGTCTGGACCTGGAACATACGCTTCTGGAACTGACCGGTCCCTGGATCAAGGATGTGACGCCCAACGATGTTTTCGAACTGAAGAAGTTTCTGGTGCACGAATTCGGCCCGGATGTGAACCTGGCCAACGTCATGCCCGCAGACGTCATCGAAACGGAAGCGTTCCGTTGCGGTTTGTCCGTCGAAGGGCCGGCGGTCGCCTGATCCCTTGCAGCCGCATGACGCCCCGGCGGGGGCATGCCCCGCGCGGCGGGGTTACGCGGACGACCCCGGCTTCGGATGGCGCAGGTACGTGTAACTGTCGAGACAGGCTTCGTAGAAGTCGACCAGCTTGACGCCGTCGCGCGAGCGCAGCTTGCCCGCCGCCACGGTGGCGTCGACCATGGCTTTGACCCGTTTCGCCATGGCGTCCGGGCTGTATTGCATGACGGACAGGACCTGACCCGCGGACGAGCCGCGCACGAATTCCTCGATGTAAAAGCCGGAAGGATCGTCCGGGTCGGCGAAGATATGCGCTTCGTTCAGGCGGCCGAACAGGTTGTGCATATCGCCCATGACGTCCTGGTACGCCCCGGTGAGAAACAGGCCGATGTAGTAATTTTCGCCCGGCGTGAGCGTATGCAGGGGCAGCGTGTCGCGATTGCCGACATCGCCGATGAAGCGGGTGATCTTCCCGTCGCTGTCACACGTGATGTCCGCCAGCGTACAGGCGCGCGTCGGCTCCTCGTTCAGTCGCGACAGCGGCGCCACCGGCAGCACCTGCTCGATTGCCCAGCTATCGGCCGCCGATTGAAACAGGGAAAAGTTGCACAGGTACTGCGACGTCAGCATGCCGTTCACATCGCGCAGGTCTTCCGACACGAAATCCTCGGTCTTGATGCCCCCGGCGACGGCGCGCATGAGCTGCCAATACAGACTTTCGCCGCGCGCCAGTTCCTCGAGCCGCAGCACCCCCAGTTTAAAGCCGTGCAGGATGTCGTCCATCAGGACCACGCCTTCGTTATAGACATCCTGGTAGTTCTTGTCGGCGTTCAGGTCCGCCAGCAGATCGCGCATGTTCTCAATCAGGATGTGCTCGCCTTCCACCGGGTCCGTGCCGATGGGATTGGAGCCGTTGGTGATTTCCCCGACCACGCGCATGACGACGCAGGAATGATGCGCGGTAACGGCGCGCCCGCTTTCACTGACCAGGATCGGTTCCGCCACCTCTTCCAGCTCGCACATTTGTTTCACCGCGAAGACCACGCCGCGCGCATAGTCCGCCATGGTGTAGTTCATCGATGAATGCCCGCTGGAACGTGTGCCGTCATAGTCCACCGCAAGCCCGCCGCCGATGTCCAGGTATCTGAGCGGCACGCCGCGCTTCACCAGCCGCGCATAGATGCGCGCCGCTTCCTGTACGGCGTCGCGCACGAAGCGGATATCCGATAACTGGCTGCCGGCATGGAAATGCAGCAGTTCGATATTGTCGGCGTATCCGCGCTCCTGGATGACCTTCACCGCATTGAGGATTTCTGAGATGGTCAGGCCGAACTTGGCGCGCATACCGCTGGATTCGCTCCACCGGCCTTCCGCCTTGGCCCGCATCTTCACCCGCAAGCCGATGATCGGCGCCACGTTCAATTCGTCGGCGAGATCAAGCAGGGGACCGATCTCGCTGAACTTCTCGATGACGACCACAACCTTGCGGCCCAGCTTGCGACCGAGCAGAGCCAGCCGCAGGAAATCTTCATCCTTGTATCCGTTGCAGATGGTCAGGGCCTCGGGCCCGGTGTCATAAGACAGCACCGCCATGAGTTCCGGCTTCGACCCTGCTTCCAGGCCGTAATGATACGGCCGGCCGGCTTCGACGATTTCGTCCACCACCTCGCGCATCTGGTTAACCTTTATCGGGTAAACGCCCCGATACGGCGCAGCGTATTCCATTTCCTCGATGGCATCGGAAAAGGCCGTATTCAGCTGGCTGACCCGGTTGCGCAGAATGTCGTGAAAGCGCATGACGACAGGGAACTGGACGTTCTGTTCGCGCAATTCCTGGACCACGTCCGCCAGAGAGATGGAGACATCCTTGTCATTGACGGTCGGCTGAATGCGCAAATGCCCGTCGGCACCGACCCCGAAATAGCCGTCGCTCCAGCGCTGGATCCGGTATAGATCCTCGGCGTTGTCCGAAGTCCAATCTGTCATGGATGGCATCTCCCTTTGCTTCGCCCTTTATACCCATGCGCGTTGTATGAATGCCAGCCGCATGCGATAACGAAACAGTGAAATTTACACGATCGAGTGCTTCTGATGGGCAGTGGTGACGACGGTGATCAGGCGTTCCGCAAGGACGCCTTGTTGGGACGCACGGCGGAAATGACCTACGCCGGTGCGCTCAGTTTTCTGCGCCGCCGCTATACCCGGGATTTAACAGGCGCCGACGTCGCTGTCAGCGGCATTCCTTTCGACGGCGCCGTCACATACCGCCCCGGCGCCCGGCTCGGTCCGCGCGCTATTCGCGCCGCATCCGTGCAACTGGCCGAGTTGAAGGCGTTTCCCTTCGGTTTCGATCCCTTCGACACGCTGGCCGTGGTCGACATGGGCGATTGCTTCATCGACCCGCATCATCCGGAGACAGTGGTCGAGACGATCACCGCTCACATCGCCGGTATCCTGGCGGCGGGCGCGATGCCCCTCAGTCTCGGCGGCGATCATTTCGTGACGTATCCGATACTGCGCGCCATCGCCGAAGCCCACGGTCCGGTGGCGCTGCTGCACTTCGACGCCCATTGCGATACCTGGGACGACGACGGTGAGCGCTTCGACCACGGCTCGATGTTTCTGCGCGCCAAGAACGAGGGCCTGATCGATGTTTCGCGCTCCGTGCAGGTCGGCATCCGCACGCACAACGATTCCGATCACGGGTTTGAGATCCTGAGCGCGCCCTGGGTGCACCGGCACGGGATCGACGCCACCCTCGCGGCCGTGCGCGAGCGTATCGGCGATGGCCCCGTTTATCTGACATTCGATATCGATTGCCTGGACCCGGCCTTCGCGCCCGGTACGGGCACGCCGGTGGCCGGCGGGTTGTCGTCGGCGGAGGCCCTGGGCATCGTGCGGGGACTGGACGGTCTCGATCTCGTCGGCGCCGACGTCGTCGAAGTGTCGCCGGCCTACGATGTCTCGGAAATCACCGCCATTGCCGCCGCAACAATCGCCCATGACATCCTTTGCGTCGTCGCGGCTAAAAAAGGCGCCAACGCCCATCCGACAGGCCGCCTGGCCTGACAGGTTTTTCCGGCCGGATTTTCTTCTGAACCGAAGATTTGCCCGCCGTTCTCTATTCTAGTCCAGACCCAGCAAGCGGGCCGCATTCCCCCCCATCCACTTTTTGCGGACTTCGTCCTTGAGCGGCAGCGCATCGACATCGGCAACGGCCTGCTCCACCGGCTGCATGGGATAGGCGGAACCGAAGATCATCTTGTCCTGGAGAACCGTATTCCCGTATTGCAGCAACGGCTCATAACCCGAATGCGCGACACCCAGGTATTTCGGCCGGACCGCGACGATGCCGATGTAGACATTGGCGTGACGCCAGGCGACGCCGATCAGTTCGTTGATCCACGGGAATCCCGGCGGCGATGCGACAACACGCAGTTCCGGGAAATGGACCATCACTTCGTCGAGATGAATAGGATGGCCGTACTTCATTTCCGTACTCGACGAGAAATTGATGCTGGCATGGATATTCACCGGTATATCGAGCTCGATACACTTGGCGTAAAGCGGGTACATCTTGGGGTCGTTAATACATAATTTGTGCTCGAAGCATTGCAGGTTCAGTCCCCGCAGCCCCAACTCGCGGACGGCAAACTCCAGCTCGCGGATCGCTGCCATGCCCTTGTTCGGATCGACGCCGGCAAAACCGATCACACGCGGGCCGTGTTGATCGCAGAACGCCGCGACATCTTCGTTCCGGATCTTGAGGCCGAACGTGGTTTCGAGATCGCGCGCCTTGATAACGATATGTTCCGCGCCGACGCGGTCATACATGGCGAACCACTCGGCCAGTGCTTCCGGTCCCTGTGCCGCATCATGGCGGCCCGCGCGCTTCTCGCTGCTTGCATAAATCCGCCGGTAGTTTTCCAGATGCGCCTTTTGCGGCGGGTTGAAAGCTTCAAGCGGCGGTGAACTGCCGTAATCGATCATGTGATCCCCTTCCCGAAATACCGGCGTCAGCCGAACGCCCGGTCCCATTTATCCATGGTTTTGAAGTACACGCCAACCGCCGGCAGGAACCAGGTCTTGCCGGTGTACATCGGCTTGGTTGGAAACGGCAGGCCGTCGAACGCGCTTTTCTCGTTGGCACCGGCGATGGCGGCGCCGATCCGGTAGCCCAGATAAGACATCATGGCGACACCGCTGCCGTTGCACCCGGCGGCATAGTAAATACCGTTTTCCCGGCCGATGTGCGGCAGGTGATCGAAGGTCATGGCCACCATGCCGGTCCACGAATGCGTGACGCGGACCTTGGCCAGTTCCGGGTACAGCCGGATCATGCGGGCATACAGTCTGCGCCCGGATTCCAGGGGGTCTTGCGTAAAGAACGTCTCGCGGCCGCCGAAAATGATGCGTTTGCCGTCCGGCGACGCCCGGTAATAGGTAAGCACCCGTTTGGTGTCGTTGATGCTGCGGTCGTTGACGATCAGGCGCTTGATCAGCTCCGGGTCCAGTTCCTCGGTGGCGATGATGCAACTGGCAAGCGGGATGACCCGGCGTTTCAGCCACGGACTGGGCTCCTGACTATAACCGTTGGTCGACAGCAGCACGTCGGCGGCGCGCAGTTCCGTCTTGCCCGCCGTGACGCGAAAGCCGCTGCCGTTCGGCTCGATCGACGTTACCGGGGCATGCGCGCAGAGCGTTATCCCCGGGCGACGGCGGCAAGCGTCGAGCAAACCCCGGTGGTACAGGGCCGGGTGCAGTTTCCCGGAACGTTCGACGACCATGCCGCCGTGATAATAGTCGGTGCCGATTTCTTCGCGCTGGCGCTCGCGCGGGACCATGCGGCATCCGGCTTTGCCGTCGTGATCGAGCACCGGCATCTTGGCGGCGAGGCTGTCGTAATGGCCGCGCGTGAAGGCGGCGACGAAACGCCCGCCGATGGTCAGATGACAATCGATGTTTTCCCGCTTCACCATCATCTGTATGCGGTCCATCGACTGCGATGCCTCGTCGAGCAATCCGTTGTAACGTTCCTGACCCAACGTCGAGATCAGCGGTGACGGCTTCGCCGCCGACGGCCCTTTGCCCAGGTTCAGCCCGCTGCTGACGTGACCCCCGCTTCGCGTACTTGCCCCGTGGCCGAATTCCTTCGCTTCCAACACGGTTACCTTGAAGCCGCGGTCGGCCAGCTCGATCGCCGCGTTGAGTCCCGTGTAGCCGCTGCCGACGATGGCGACGTCCGTCTCGTCGGGGACCGGCGAAGATCCGTCGGCCGTCGGCGAGGCGGCGAGCCACCAGTAGGGATCCGTCGAAATGTCGGGGTGAAAAATGTCGTCCATGATACGGCCTTACGATTTAAAGGGAGAAACCCCGGCGCCCAGTCTGTGTGCAAGAAACAGAACAACGCCGACCAAAACGATTTGCAGAACCGAAACCGCCGAAATGGTCGGATCGATCTCCGAGATGATGTTTTCGAACATTTTCTTCGGCAGCGTCATGTTGGAGCCGCTCAGGAACAGCGCGATGATCAACTCGTCGAACGACGTGATGAAGGCGAGAAACGCGCCGGAAATAATGGCCGGCTTGATCTGCGGAAACGTGACCGTGAACACGGCGCGCAAGCGGCTGGCGCCGAGGCCCATGGCCGCGTGCTCCTGCGACACGTCGAAGTTCCGCAGCGCCGCGCTGACGACCAGCACGACAAACGGAATGGCGTACACCGTATGGCCGACCATGACGCCGTACCAACTGCCGATCAGCCTCAGATCCGCGAACAGACCGTAAATCGCGACGGCGATGATAATATTGGGGACGACGATCGGCGCCGCCACCAGGCGGTCGACCCAGGCCTTCCCCGGATATGTGCCGCGCACCAGACTGAAGGCGACCATCGTGCCGAGGGTCGTGGCCAGGATCGTCGTTCCCACGCCCACCTGCAGGCTGACGATTGTCGCTTTAATCCAGGACGGCGTCTTGAAGTACTCCTCGTACCACTGCAGCGAAAACCCCGGCGGCGGGAACTGCAGATAACTCGCCGAACTGAACGACAGCGGAAAGACGACCACAATCGGCAGCATCAGGAATATCAGCACCAAAGCGCAGTACGTACCGAGAACGATCCGTCCCCAGTTGCGTCGGCGTGGCCGCCTTTCATCCGTTCGCGTCATGCCAGATTCCTCTCCGACTTCATGAGCCACTTGAATGTGCCGTAAACGATGAGGGTGAACGTCAACAACGCCACCGACAACGCGCCCGCGAACCCCCAGGCCAGGAACTCGGTCACGAACTGCTCGATCAGGACGGCAATCATCGTTACGCGGCCGCCGCCAAGCAGAACAGGCGTGATGAAGAACCCCATCGAAAGGATGAAAACCAGACTCGCACCGGCCAGCACACCCGGCATCGTCATCGGAAAATAGACATGCACGAACGCCCGCCACGACGGCGCCCCCAGTCCGAAGGCCGCCTGCATCAGGTTCGGATCCACCCGCCGCATCACGGCGTACAGCGGAAACACCATATAGGGCATTAACACGTGGACCATGCCGACGAGCACAGCCGGCGTATTGTAAAGCAGGCTCACCGGTGCATCGATGATCCCGAGCGACAACAGTGCTTCGTTGATGATGCCGCGACGGCCGAGGATCACCATCCACGCGTAGGTGCGCACGAGTATGCTGGTCCAGAACGGCATCAGCAGGCAGAACATCCCGATGGCCCGCCACGTGGGCGTTGCCACCGTCAGAAAATAGGCGAGCGGGTACGCCAGCAGGAACGAGATGACGGTGACCAGCAATGCAATCTCGAAGGTGTTCAGCAATACCGTGACGTAAAGTTCGTCGGTGAACGCTTTTTCGTAGTGCTCGAAACTGCCCGACTGCACGGACAGCAGCATCAACTGCACGACGGGCACCGCAAACAGGATCAAAAGGAATATGACCGCCGGCAAAGAGAGAGCTATCGGCCCCGCGTGCTCGCGGAGCGCGCCGGTTCGCCTGAAGCATGTCAGCAATGTGCTCACGGCTTCGCCTCGACAATCAAATGCGCATCCGCCGCCGACCACCCGACATTGATGCGCGACCCGACATCCAGGCGCACTTCGCCGAGTCTCGTCTGGCGGTGCATCAGCACGTCTTCGCCAGCACCGGTCTCGATACGGAGTTTCTCGGACTGGCCCAGGTACACGATCTCTGCGACCTCGCCGCTGATGCTGTTCTCCGCCTCTTCGCCTTCCCCAAGGAGTTGCAGCCGTTCAGGCCGGACAAGCACCACGGCGTCGGTGCCGGCATCGGGAATATCGTCGCCGACGACACGGAATAGCCGGCCCGCTTCGTCCCGGACCGCGGCTATCTGTTTGTCTCGTCCCTCGACACGGCCCGAGAAGAGGTTGGATATGCCGATAAAGTCGGCAACGAACCGGTTCGCGGGTTTCTCGTAAATTTCATGCGGGGTTCCCAACTGCTCGATCCGGCCCTTGTTCATGACAGCAATGCGATCCGACAGGATGAGGGCTTCTTCCTGGTCATGAGTCACGAACAGGGACGTCAGGCTGAGTTGTTGCTGGAGACGCCGGACTTCGAGCTGAATCTGTTCGCGCAGTTTCCGGTCCAGTGCGCCGAACGGCTCATCGAGAAGAAGAATGCGCGGATCGAAGACGATGGCCCGGGCGAACGCAACGCGCTGTTGCTGCCCGCCCGATAACTGGCGGGGCAGTCGTTCTTCATACCCGCCAAGTTCAACAATGCCGAGCGCCCACTTGACCCGCTTCGCCACATCCTCCTTGGCTGTCTTACGCATTCGGAGAGGAAACGCGACGTTCTCGGCAACCGTCATATGCGGAAACAGCGCATAGTTCTGGAACACCATGCCGATATCGCGCTTCGCAGGCGGCAGATATGTAATATCGCGGCCCTGCAACAGGATTTGACCGGCGTCCGGTTCCGCAAAGCCGGCAACCAGACGCAGCAACGTGGTTTTGCCCGATCCACTGGGGCCGAGGATGGTCAGCAACTCGCCATTGCGAACCGATAAATCGACCCGGTCCAGCGCGGTCACGTCGCCGAATGTTTTCAGCGCCTGTTCAAGGCGAAGATCGGTCTCATTGGTCATTTCTGATCTCTGTCAAAGGTGGTCGCGGCGTGTGCTCATGGCATGGAAAGCCGTCATCGACCGGGAGGCACGCTTGATAGCCGCCCCCCGGGTCGACGAATCGGGTGCTTACTGGTTTTTCAGCATCCACTTGTTCCAGCGCTCATGAACGTCCTGTCCATGATCGCGCCACCAGACCGTATCCGTCCAGACCTGCTTGGAGATGTTGTCCGGATGGGTCGGCAGGTTCTTCGCCAGCTTCTCGTTCACGTACTTCGGCGAGTCGAGATGCAGCCCCGGATAACCGATTTCCTCGGCGTATACGGCCTGGCGTTTCGGGTCGGTCATGACCGCCAGATACTGCTGCGCCCAACACGGATGCGGCGAGCCCTTCGGGATGCCGTAGGCGCTGAGTTTGATCAAGCCCTGGTTCCACTCGATCGCCATCGGCGCATCGTCCTTGATCAGATTGTAGAAACGGCCGTTCCAACCGGATGCGAGCACAACTTCGCCGTCCAGGAGAAGCTGCGCCGGCTGCTGACCCGACTTCCACCAGACCGTAATATTCGGCGCGATTTCGTCCATCTTCCTGAAGGCCCGGTCAACGTCGAGCGGATACAAATCCCCCGGCGCCACACCGTCCGCCATCAATGCGTATTCAAGATTGTCGACAGGATGATTGCGCAGCGACCGCGGTCCCGGGAATTTCTTCACGTCCCAGAATTCCGCCCACGTGGTGGGGTGGCCGTTCGGGAAGGCTTTGGTCGAATATGCCATCACCGTCGAGTACGCGCTCTTGGCGAACCAGTCTTCAAGTTCCTGCGCTTCCTTCGGGAAGCGTGAGCGGTCGACGATTTTCGGGTCGATCTTCATCAGCAAACCTTCATCGACCGCCGTCAGCACGTCCTGGCCGCCAATTTCCGTGACCGTCCATTCGACGTTACCCGACGTCACCATCGCCTTCAGCTTGCCGAAGTTGGTCGGGCTGGTGTCAATCACCTCGATCCCGTGGATTTTTTCGAAGTCCGCGCTAAAGGCCTTACGCATGGCGTTCGCCATCGCGCCGCCGGATGCATTCACGACAATCGAGTCCGGTTTTTCGCCCGGACAAACTTCGGCTGCATGCAACGGCGATGCCGCGACAAGACCGCTCAGTGCCAGCGCCCCTGCGCCTATGGTTAGTGCTCTAATCATTTTCAGAAACCTCTCTGTTTCAGCTTGTGGATACCTGTGCTGCCCGTTCCGCGAAGCAGTCGTTCGTATGGTGGAATTATCACAACAGCGAGACTTCATTCGGTCAAATATTCAAATTTGCCAAGTTCATAACCTTATTCTATGGTTTGTTATGGCTACCGTACGTCAGTTAGAGGCACTCCGCGCCGTCATCGATTACGGCACCGTGACCGCCGCGGCCGATGCTCTGGGCTTGTCGCAACCAAGCGTCAGCAAGTCGATTTCGCTCCTCGAGCACTCCACTGGCCTGAAGCTTTTCGAACGCCGCAGGCGCCGTCTGTATCCGACGGCGGAAGCGATGACGCTCTATGGTGAAGTCGACAAAATGTTCCTGAGCCTGACGCGTATCGTCGGCATGTCGCGGGAACTGAAATCCCTCACCACCGGTCAGGTCAGCATCGTCGCGTCGCCGGTTCTGGGGTTCAATCTGCTGCCCGACTGCATCGGATCGTTTCGTTCCGATCATCCCAACGCGAATATTTCGCTGCACGTTCACGACGCCGGTGTCGTTGTTCAGTGGATCATCGCACAGCAGGCGGATGTCGGTTTCGGATGGAACAGCATCGACCATCCGGCGGTCAGCAGTCAGCCGCTGTGCGAACTGGAAGCGGTGCTGGCAATGCCCGTCGATCATCCGCTTACGAAACGCAAGGTCTGCAAACCTTCGGACCTGGAAAACGAGACGTTCCTGAGCTTCAGCCGCGACACCCGGACGCGTCACAACATCGATACGATGCTCGACCGGTACGGGATATCGGTAAACAGTCCGGTCGAAGCCTATATGTCGGAATCCCTGTGTGCCATGGTCTCGTACGGTAGCGGCATTTCGCTGGTGAACCCGCTGTCGGCCGAGACACTGGAAACACGCGGGCTTCTCGCCACACGCCGGTTCGAGCCCGCCATTATCATGCCGCTCCGCACGCTTCGGCCACGCAACCGCCCGAAATCCATGATGTGCGATCGGTTCGTCGAACACACCCGCGAGCAGCTAAGCCGGAAGCTGAGCGCAAACAAGCTGCCCGGCAAAATGAAGGGCTGACGGGATGTTCGGCTAGCGCTGGCGCTTTTCCTCGCCGTCCCACGACCCTTCGCGCAGATCCGGTTTCGCGGCCTTGAGGACGTTCTTGGAGATCTTGCCCGAAGGCGTGCGTGGAAACTTTTCGACAAACTCCACGTATCGCGGCACCTTGAACGGGGCCAGGGTTTTCTCGCAAAAGGCAATGACGTCTTCTGCACGGGGCGGTGCATCCGCCTGCTCGGCAATGACATATATCTTCACGTCTTCGCCGCGCGTTTCATGCGGCACGGGTACGGCGGCGACATCGCGCACGCCCGGCGCCTGCGCCGCGACGGACTCGACCTCGCGGGCCGAGATGTTTTCGCTGTTGCGGCGGATCATGTCCTTGATGCGCCCGACGATGTAGAAAAATCCGCGCGCATCGCGGCGAAACAGGTCGCCGGTTCTGAACCACTCGCCGAAGAACGCGTCACGTGTCGCTTCGGGTTTGTTGTAGTAACCCAGCAGGATATTCGGACCGCGCACCACAAGCTCGCCGATTTCACCGTTGGGCACTTCATTGCCTTGCTCGTCGACGACCTTGCATTCGCGGAACGCGCACGGCATTCCGCATGACCCGGACCCGATCATCTCGACCGCTTCGAGCGGCATGAACATGGAAGCGCCGATTTCGGTCATGCCGAAGGCTTCGCGCGCCTGAACGTTGAAGCGGTCCTGGAGATCGCGATGAATCTCTTTTCGCAGCCCGTAAATATTGACCCGGCGCAGCGCGTTGTTGCGGTCCTCGGGATGGGGCGGCTGGCGATAGAACATCTCGTTGAACAGGCAAAAATGAATGTCGTAACGGCGCACCCACTCCATGAAACGGCTGGAACTTTGGCGGCGCGCCACGAACAGGGTACCGCGTTGATAAAACGCCATGAGCGTCAGCCATTGCGGGTCCATATAATAGTACGGCGTCGATGCGAGGATGTTCTTGTAGACCAGTCCATCGCGCCGCGCCGCGACCTTTGCGGTGCCGGTCCAGTAGCTGTGCCGCAGCAAACAGCCCTTGGGGAACCCCGTGGTGCCGGATGTGTACTGGATGTTCATGATGTCTTCGGGGCCGGGCGGATCGTCGTATACGAACGCGGCATCGCCGCCGGCCATGATGTCCGCATGGCAATGATACGGCTTGTCGCCGTCACTCTCGCCGACCGTAATCACGCGTTGATCGCTCAGAACTGCCGGGCGCTCCTGCATGCCTTCCAGACACGGCAAAAGCTGCATATCGATCACCAGCCATTCGGCATCGCTGTCGTTGAGTATGTAATCGAGTTCACGCGAGGAGTACCGGTCGTTGACCGGCACCATGACCGCGCCGAGACGCCCGAGCGCCAACCACGTTGTCGGGAATGCCGGCACATTGCCGGCGATCATGACGGCGACATGGCTGCCTTTGCGGATGCCCAGCTTATGAAGGCCGTGCGCCAGGCGGTTTACGTTGTCGTGGATCTGACGGTACGTTTCGCAGACGCCATCCTCGAAGAAATGCCAGGCCGTCTGGTCGGGGACGTCCGCCACGACGTCATCCAGGACCTGTACGATATTGACGGGCAGCGGTTCGCTCTCGATCTGGCGCTGACGGGCGAGCGCGTCACGAAAGTGCGCATCGATCAAATCGGATTCTTTAAGCCCCTTGCCGAGAATCTCCAGAATCGATGGCGTTTCACCGTCTTCTGTGCGTGCCGGCAATCCGTCTTGATGTTGTGTCGTCATTGTTTTCTCGAAATGAAGTTCAACGTGGCTCCATCATCGCGGCTGAAAACATTCATTCAAATATTAAAAAATTCAATCATCATGCATTTAATCTATATTCGACGGTCCGCTGCCGCCTGCCCGTCCCTGTCAAATCGCTCCGCCTCGTTCCGTCGCGCCCTGCTTTCATCGATCAAACACTGCCCGGGCGCTACCGGGCATTCTGGCGACGGCGGTGTTCACCGTCGCCAGAGACCCGGCGGAACCGGAAAAAGATATTATCGAACGGGTGCGAAATCCGGACGGCTGGAATGCCGGCCTGCACGCACGCGAATTACATCTGCGTCGAGACAAACCGGGTTTCGAGATAAGCTTCCAGCACGTCTGCCCCACCTTCGGTGCCATAGCCGGAGTCCTTGATCCCGCCGAACGGCACCTCGGGGAGTGCCAGCCCAAGATGGTTGATCGTGAGCATGCCGCTTTCGACCTCGCGCCCCAGCCGGTCGGCCGTCTCGCCGGACTCCGTAAAGGCATACGCCGCCAAACCGTACGGCAGGCGGTTGGCCTCCTGAACGGCATCGTCGTAGCTTTTGAAACGATTGACCACCGCCACCGGTCCAAAAGGTTCCTCGTTCATAATCTCGGCATCGATAGGCACATCGCTCAGTACCGTCGGCTGAAAGAAATAGCCCTTGTTGCCGACCCGCTCGCCGCCGCTCACCAGACGTGCGCCCTTTGATGTGGCGTC
Organism: Thalassospiraceae bacterium LMO-JJ14; assembly: GCA_021555105.2. Lineage (NCBI taxonomy): Bacteria > Pseudomonadati > Pseudomonadota > Alphaproteobacteria > Rhodospirillales > Thalassospiraceae > Thalassospiraceae bacterium LMO-JJ14. The sequence goes on along the minus strand of CP134604.1, from coordinate 1,460,389 downwards.
GTTGATCATGGCTTCGATGGCCGGGATGCGGCGCTCGTTCGCCAGCGGCCCCATGTCCGTGTCCGCGTCAAGGCCGTTCCCGACCCTGGCGCTTTGCAGCGCGCCGGAAAATCCTTCCAGGAACTTGTCCGCGATCTTGTCTTGAACCAGAAACCGGGTCGGCGAAATGCAGACTTGCCCGGCATTGCGGAGCTTGAACGACGCCATCGTCGCGACCGCCTTGTCGATGTCGGCATCGTCAAATACCAATACCGGCGCATGGCCGCCCAGTTCCATGGTCGCCCGCTTCATATGGCGGCCGGCCAGCGCCGCGAGATGCTTGCCGACGGGCGTTGAGCCGGTAAACGATATCTTGCGGATGACCGGATGCGGGATCAGGTATTCGGAAATCTCCGACGGCACGCCATAGACCAGGTTAATCACGTCAGACGGCACACCCGCGTCGGCAAAAGCACGGACCAGTTCCGCCGGGGATGCCGGCGTTTCCTCAGGGGCCTTGATGATGATCGAACATCCGGTGGCAAGCGCTGAACACAGCTTGCGGACAATTTGGTTGACCGGAAAATTCCACGGTGAGAAGGCTGCGACCGGGCCAACCGGCAACTTCAACGTCATTTGCGTCACGCCGTCGGCGCGCGCCGGAATGACACGGCCGTAGGTCCGGCGGCCTTCTTCGGCAATCCAGTCGACGGTATCCGCCCCGGCCAGAACTTCAAGCGCCGACTGCGCAAGCGGCTTGCCCTGCTCGCGCGTCATCAGCCATGCGATTTCGTCCTTGCGCTCACGCAGGATGTCCGCGGCGCGGCGCATCACCTTGTAACGTTCAAACGCCGGCGTTTCCCGCCACACCCGGAACCCCCGCTCGGCAGCGGCGAGCGCGTCGTCCAGATCGGGTGCGGTTGCGTGTGCAAGGCGCCCGATTTCCTCTTCCGTCGCCGGATCAATGACCGGTAATGTGCGGCCTTCTTTGCCGTCGCGCCATTCGCCGGCGATGTACAATTTAACGTCAGGGTATTCAGGCATGTTATTGCGTTCCGATTTCTGTTTGATCCAGCGCGGCACTTTTCAATATATCTGAACGCGAGGCAAGCTGCCTGCGGCACATAGAGCGGCCTGCTCTATGCACCCCTGGGGCTTTCGTCGACCAGTTCCGCCAGTGTCGGAGACTTTGAGATTGGTAGCCCGGGGACAGGACCACCTGCCAATACGGCTTTGAACAAGGGATCGAACGAGCAAAACGCAAATCCCCCCGGAATCTCTTTATCTTGCGTCTATCTCGTTCGACTGCTCCTCATTGGGCCAAGATAAACAGCTTTGCATAACGCTCATCTTCGGGATGAAAGGACCATCCTAACTAAGATTGAATTTGCCCGATTTCATGTTGTACGAATTTCCGCGTATCCGGGTTTATCGCGCATCTATCTCCTCAGTGTTCCATTTTCGGGTATGAGAAGAAACTTTAAACCACTGGATAAGAGGTTATCCTTTCTATCAGCGCCTTAAGAGGGCGCTGGTGAAAGGGAAGCTCCCACGGCAGCAACAGTTGCAGGTCTGCCGCAACCATACCCCATCAAACCGCCCATCATTTTGAACCGAATGCAGATGGTCGCAGTCAAATCAAACTGGCTTTCAGACGGCGCGAACCAAAGGGGGCTCATGAATAGGATATTTCTCGGTCCTTGGAGGTCGACTGCTCCTACCGGGTCGCTAATTCTTTTAACGAAACACGCTCCAGCAACAGTGCGATCCCTTGCCCAACCCCAATGCACATCGCGCAAATAGCAAAGCGACCGTTTGTCCTGCAAAGTTGAGCCGTGGCTGTAGCAACAAGGCGTGCCCCGCTCATGCCCAAAGGATGCCCTAAAGCAATGGCACCACCGTTTGGATTTACGTGAGAAGCATCATCAGCAACCCCCAATTCCCTAAGCGAAGCAAGCACCTGCGCCGCGAATGCCTCATTGAGCTCGATCACATCGATTTGATCCAGTTTAAGCCCGGTTTTTTGGAGCAACTTTCTGATCGCTGGAACCGGCCCAACACCCATGACCCGTGGCTCTATTCCGCTTACTGTGGCAGCTACAATGCGAGTACGTGGAGTCAACCTGCAGCGTTGCATCATGGTCTGTGATGCAATGACAAGCGCGCAGGCCCCATCGTTCATACCGGAAGCGTTCCCGGCGGTCACTGTCCCGCCTTCACGGAATGGCGTTGGCAACTTGGCAAGGGCTTCTATGGTCGTTTGTGGGCGGCAGTGCTCATCATTTTCCACTGTGGCTTGAGCACCTTTTCCCTTTGACACCAGAATCGGGACAATCTCATCTCGAAGTACACCGGACTCATATGCCGCTGCCGCCCGCTGTTGCGAGCGCAGTGCATATGCATCTTGGTCTTCTCTCGAAATTCCATATGCCTCGGCAACATTTTCCGCGGTTTCAGGCATGGCATCTGTTCCATAGCGTTCAGCCATCAAAGAGTTGACGAACCGCCACCCCATTGTCGTATCGTGAACTTCGCAACTACGTTCAAAAGCGGCCGATGCTTTCGGTATGACAAACGGTGCGCGCGACATGCTCTCGACCCCGCCGGCGATCACAAGATCCACGGCCTCGGCAGCAATCCCGCGAGCGGCCGTCGCAACCGCATCGAGACCGGAACCGCAAAGTCTGTTAACCGTAATACCGGGGACGCTAGTCGGGTAGCCGCGCTATTTCCACCGTTCTTGGACCCTGGCATACCAATGCTGCCTCAAGTCTCCGTCATGGGGCTTACATTTTCAGTATTATGTTATCTAGCCCACATGATAATCGTTGTGATAGTCCGACTGTTCCACCGTCAAATCTTGTCACAACGTGGGTTGAAGCTGGTACAACTGGCGACTGGCTGGGCGTTTATTGTATATGGCTTCGCGTTCTTCACGCTAGTTCAGTAGACGCCGTTAAAATGGCAGTGCTGGCAAACAAATGAGAACTCGTCTCACGGTTCTCGGGAAATGTCCGCTTTCTCGCGAAAACTAGCCGAACCTTTGGCCATCCGTACTTTTCCGCTTATGACCCTGAGCAGACTATAATTAGCCGCCGAAAGAATACACGGGGCTTCCCTTGATGCCTGTCGAAACGGCCAGCAAACCCCCTGCCATAGGTTGCTCGGATAACACTTGATCGCTGAGTTTCTGGCGTGCCGAAGTTATGAATAATGTCGTCATATCTGGGCCACCAAATGCGGGCATAGTCGGCTGAGTAACTGGCAAATGAATAACCTGTACAGCTTTTCCGTTGGGCAACCTACGAATAACCCGCCCCCCGCCATACATTGCCGCCCAATACCCCCCTTCCTTGTCAATCGCCGCTCCATCGACGCCACCCTCTGAATCCCGGTCGAAATGAAAGAGGACCCTTTGCATTAACAACCGGCCCGATCGCAAATCAAAGTCATACGCCCAAACCACATTCTTTCTTGTGTCGGCATGATACATAATCTCATTATTTGGCGACCATGCTATGCCGTTTGGTACCCGATATTGAGATGCGATTTTGGTCACCGTTAAGTCTGGATCAATCCGATATAAGCTTCCAGTTTCAAGATTTGGATCCACTTTATTCATGGTCCCAAGCCACAGCCTGCCGGCGACGTCACATTTTCCGTCATTTGGACGATTGCCGTCTATATTGGCCTCAATGGAGACAATCAGCCGGCATTCCCCGGATTCTGGGGAAAATTCATATAGGCCATCCTCAAGCGCTATTACCAACCCGCCCTTACGGCGCATAGCAATCATTCCTGGGTGACTCGGCAATTCCCATGTAGAGGTTTCTGCGTTCTCAAAAGTGGTGCGGTGAAGGCGTTTGCAAACAATATCAATCCAATAAACAGCATTATCAGCAGCAGACCAAACTGGGCTTTCGCCAAGCAGCGCTCTTTGGTCGGATATGCAGCGAACCTCCATCTTTTTTATTTCAACAACGCTTCATAGCGCGCTTCAAAAACATCAGCGCCGCCTTGCGATCCCGATGTTTCGTCGCGAGAACAGGACCGAACCGTTTCCACCAGTATCGTACCATCTCGTGGCATAAGTCGGTCCCAACGAGTCATCGTTGTAGCGTCGAGTCGAAAGACTCACCAAATTCAGCCTGACCGATGATTTGTGCGGAACGGTCGTGGCCAGCATGCAGAACATGTGTTTCCAAATCGCGAATGTATCGGTTCAAGGGATACTCGTCGAACATCGCCGTCGATCCCGATGCGTGGATAATTTTGTGTGAAATTTCAAATGCCACTTGTGCCGCCATGGACTTGGCCGCAATGGAGATCAACTCGGCTTCAGCGACTGATTTGGTTTTCCACGCACGGATAGCATCGTGGAACAGCGACTCAGCCGCCATTAGAGAAATAGCCATTTCCCCTGTGCGCATCTGGATAATGCCGTCCTTACCCTTGCCGCGCCCGCCGACGTATTCCAGATACCACTGATACATCCCCTCCGCCGTACCCAGATAATTGGCGGCGAAACCCAGATGGAATTTTCCCTGCAACCGGGACTTCGGATAATCTCCCGGCGCCCCAAGCACGTTGCGGTCTTCGATAAAGACATTATCGAGTGTAATGATCGGGCTGGAAGCGCAACGCATGCCAGCCGGACGATACCAATCCAGATCGACGCTCACCCCTTCCATGTCGGGTTCGATCAAGAACATCTGATGGTTTTTCAGGTAATCATCGACCCCCTCTAGCGCGGCATAGATAATGGCGTAGGACATGGTCGGGCCATTGGTCGCGTAGTTCTTTTCCCCATGCACGATGAAACCGCCATCGACCTTTCTGGCTGTCGTGTTCATCATATACATGTGCCTGCGCTTTGCTTCGGACCCGACCGCGGAAACCAGCATCATCTTGTCCTTACCCGGCCTGACATATCGATCAATCTGGTCGGGTGTGCCGAATTCAACGACCTGCCACAGCGCATGATTTTGCAATTGAAAACAATGCGCCGTGCCGCTGCAGCCGCGGGCGACAACCCGAACGGCTTGCAGAAACGTCGAAGGGTCGTCCGTAGTCAGATTCATGCCCCTGCCGCCCAGTTCTTCGGGTACCACGGCCATCAGCCAGCCCCGCTCAAACAAGGTTTGCAAATTCTCCATCGGCATATCCGCATTTTCATCATACGCCCTGCCACGGGGACGGAACTCCTGCACCGCGATCTGGTGTAATTCTTGAATTTCATCGCTGTTGAGCGCGTCTACCGGATCAATCATTTGCTTCCTCCGAATGGTATCAATTTATTATTAATGTACTGTAGCTTAATGAACAATTTTACAGAACATGAATTTAGCTGTTTCCCCCTCCAATTTGGCTATTAAGCCGGATATTTCTTGTTTATAGACACCTGGACAAGGAATTCTGAGTACTATCCCTGCAAGATCGGCATTTCGTAGAAAGCCAATATACAGTATCAATTTGATATATTATATCGTGATACATTTTGAACCGAGTGCTAGTATTCATTATTTGCCATTTGGCACCTGAAATGTGTACTCCGCCACTAAGTATCTGGAGACATTAATGAAATGAACAGGATCACTGAACCGGCCGAGGAGCTGTTCGATTTTACCGGGCGGCATGTTTTTGTTTCCGGAGGAAGCACCGGAATTAACTTCGGAATCGCCGAGGCGTTCGCGAAGTGCGGTGCCGACGTTGCCCTTATCAGCCGCAACAAGGATCGGGTTGATGCTGCCGTCAACGCACTTCAGGTGCATGGCGGAAAAGCGTTCGGCGTGGCGGCCGACGTGCGCGATGCAGCGGCAGTGGAGGCCGCTCTCCAAGCAAGCCACAAAGAATTTGGCGACATCGATGTGCTTGTATCGGGTGCAGCGGGCAACTTCTTTGCCACCGCAACCGGAATGTCTACTAATGCCTTCAAGGCTGTTGTCGACATTGACCTGATCGGCAGCTTCAATGTTCTGCGGCTCGCGCATCGTTTCTTACGCCGCCCCGGTGCTTCGGTCATCAACGTTTCCGCCCCTCAGTCAGTGAACCCGACCAGTCACCAGGCGCATGTCTGCGCCGCGAAAGCCGGAGTCGATATGTTGACCCGGGTTTTGGCAATTGAATGGGGCGCTGAAGGGCTTCGAGTGAATTCAATCATGCCGGGGCCGATAGAAGGCACGGAGGGACTCGAACGGATAGCGCCGACAGCCGAGGCAAAATCACACATGCTTTCGGTTATTCCCATGGGCCGATTCGGCACAAAACAGGATGTTGCCAACATGGCGCTGACGCTTTCGTCAGAATTATGCGCATTCGTCACAGGCACGGTCATTCCCGTCGATGGCGGCAGGTATCTGTCCGGCGGCGCAGGGTATCTGCAAACCCTGGAAAATTCTTAAAAACGCTTTTAAAACAATGATATATTCTCAACGCCCCAACCCTGGAACTTGCCGCATACAGAACCGCCGTTGCAATTGGAAATCCTGGACAGAACGCCAGATCATGGCGTCCCGCTCTGCAGTGAATCCAAAGGGCTTTATGTCATCGCCTTTTTGAGTGCATGTTCAAAGATAAGGGGGCTTGAGAATGGACGTAGCGCTAGACATTGACCTGAAGAATGTCGATGGGCCGATCTATCTGGCAATTGCCAATGCATTCGCCGAACTGATCGAAAGCGGAGAAACGCCGGCCTACACGCAGTTGCTGCCGCAGCGGGAACTCGCGCGACGTCTTGGCGTGACCGTTGGCACGATCAATCGTGCCTATGACCTTCTGAAAAAAAGGCAATTGGTCGACAGTACCGTGGGCCGGGGAACCTTCGTCCGCGCCTTAAATAATCCATCAACACCAGCGACAGGACGCGAAGAAACCCGTAACGCCTATAGCCACAAGACCAATCTCGCCTGTTTCCGCATCCCGGTGAATGGCGTAGACAAGATCATCAGCGACGCCGCGGCGGAAGTCGTCAACCGGGGCGCCGTTTTCTCGTTGCAAAAATTCCGGCCAACCGCGGGTCTGCTTTCGCACAGGAAAGAAGGCGCGGAATGGCTGTCTCGTTATCAACTCGAAGTTGCGGGGGCAAACGTTCTCGTTTGCGGCAGTGGACAGCTTGCGCTGAACGCCATCGTACAGGCCCTCGTCCCGGATGACGGCGTTTTGATGACCGAGGATCTGACTTATGCGGGATTACGCGCGCTCGGCATGAGCCAGGGGGTTTCCTTGCTGGGGATAGAAACCGACGAACACGGTATCATCCCCGATGCCCTCGATGAGGCGCTGCGCAAGGGCATCTCGCAGATCATCGTTCTCCAGCCGACGCTCCAGAATCCGACGGCATCGAGCATGCCGCTGGAACGGCGGATGGAAATCGCGAAAATGGCCGAGAAATATGATCTGGTGATCATCGAGGACGATATCGCCGCCGGGATGATCCATGACAGGCTGCCGCCCATTGCCTCTTTGGCGCCAAGAAACACGGTGTATTTGAACAGTGTCTCGAAGTGCATCAGTCCCGCTCTCAGGCTGGGGTATATCGCTGCACAGCAACCTTATCTGGGGCGAGTCGAACGGGCCTTGCAGTCCCTGGCTCTGTGTCCGCCGGCATTCATTCCGGACATAATGTCGGTCCTGATCACATCGGGCGAAGCGGACCGGATTGTCCGGATGACACTGGAAGAAACGAATATTCGCAACAATATCGCACAGGAATATTTCACCGAGAGCGAGTTATGCACGCGGCCGGGATCGTTTTTCGGCTGGTTAAAACTACCGGCGAACTGGTCATCCGATAGGTTCGTTTCTTCAGCCATGAATGCCGGTGTCTTGGTCAATGACGGCGATTATTTCCGTGTTGGCAAGACTAAAATGGAAAATGCGGTGCGGGTTGTGACCGATGGCGCCATCGATCAAAGTGTGCTGCGTACCAGCCTTACAAGACTGAAAAATCTGCTTCAATCACACTCCGAACCAGACATCTTCGTCTGAGTCTGCCCAAACTTCCGGGCCGCAACCGCAACGCCTGTGGCCCTGCCGCGCTTTAGTATTCCACCATTTCACGCAAGGTGTCGCGGGCGATTACCAACTGCTGGATTTGCGAAGTGCCTTCATAGAGACGAAATACGCGGACATCCCTGTACAGGCGCTCCACTGCGCTTTCGCTGATATATCCCGCCCCGCCGTGTATCTGCACGGCGCGATCGGCAATCCTGCCAACCATTTCCGACGCGAAGTACTTACACATTGAGGCCTGCTTCGTGACCCGCTGCCCCGCATCCCGGGCCGCCGCCGCCGACATGATCATCGAATGCGCCGCGTATTGATCCGTCACGGAATCCGCAATCATCGCCTGGATCAGTTGAAAATCAGCAATAGGGCTGCCGAATTGTTTTCTTGCGGTCGCGTAGCGAACCGATTCCTCAATCAGACGCTGCGCCACACCGACGCACCCGGCAGCCATACCAAGACGACCGCGATCGAGAACCTTCATCGCGGTCTTGAAGCCCCTCCCCTCGATCCCGCCAATCAACGTGCTGGCCGGTACGCGAACGTCATCGAAGTATACGTCACATGCCTTGGCGCCCCTTTGGCCCATTTTCCGATACGGTTCGCCGAGGGTGATCCCCGGCGTATCGGCATCTATAAAAAAGGCGGAAACGCCGGCATCGCTGCCGTCATCGGCGTTCGTCCGCGCCATGACGGTAAATACTTTTGCAAACGGCGCGTTCGAGATGAAGCGTTTTGAGCCGTTGATCACATAATCGCCGCCATCGCGACGCGCGATCGTCCGCAGGGACTTCGCATCCGATCCGGAACCGGGTTCGGTCAGGCAGAAACTGCCGACGACCTCACCTGTCGCCATCAGCGGCAAATAGCGTTTTTTCTGTTCTTCGGAACCATCGATGATAATCCCCTGGCTGCCAATGCCGTTGTTACTGCTGCAGACACTCCGAAACGCCGGTGCGGCACGGCTGAATTCAAACCAGACCTGAACTTCTTCCTCGGAGTTCAAGCCAAGCCCGCCATATTCGACGGGGATCGTCAGACCGAACATGCCAAGCTGGCGCATGCCCTCCATGATGTGTTCCGGGACTTCGTCGTTCTCGTCGACGGAGGCTTCTGCCGGCATCAGGGTGGTTTCCACGAAACGCCTGATCGTATCGATCAGTTGTTTAAAGGTATCTGGATCCAGCGCCATTTCTTGCCCCTTTTTTAAGGATCATATTGTTACATTATTTATTACAATAAGAGATACAAATTGTATCCCAAACAATCAAGTCATACACTATCAATCAATCGAGGCGCGGCACAGCGCCCGTATCTACAAGTGCCTGAGCGCGCTCCTGCAGCTTTTTTTTCTGAACTTTTTGTGTGCCCGTCATTGGCCAGTCACCGTCGAATGACACATATTTTGGTAGCTTGTAACCGGCGATCCCGGTTTTGAAGTGCCCAACGAGGTCTTCGGCACGTATCCGCTCGCCCGAGCGGCAGACGACGTATGCGAACGGCACTTCGCCCAAACGCGGATCGGAAACCCCGACAACGGCAGCCCGCAAGACTCCATCATGAGTTGCAAGATAAGATTCAATCTCACTAGGCGCGACATTGAACCCGCCGACTTTCAGCATCTCCTTGATGCGTCCCGTATAGACCAATTCGCCAAATTCGTTCAGATATCCCAAATCCCCGGTGCGGAACCGCCCGGCAGCATCGAAGACAGCAGCCGTTTCATCTGGTTTGTTGTAGTAGCCCCGCATCACCGTGTAGCCACTAACCCGGATCTCGCCGGCCTCACCGTCCGGCAGGTCCTCTTCGCTCTCCGGCGAAACAATGGACACCTGTACGCCCGGAAGCGGCCTTCCGGTAGCGCGTCGCCGCACCTCCATGGGCTCCAGATAACTGGTACGTGAAACGACATTTGTCGTCTCGGACATACCATAACTGTGAACGATCTGCGGCACGGCCATTTCGTTCAACAGAAAATCGAATGATGCCTCGGAAAGTGGCGCACCTGAACCGGTTCTGAGCGAGCTCAGGTCATACTTGCCCCGGTCCGGAAAATGCCGAAGGTCGTAAACAATGGAATCCGCAAAAAACGCCGACGATATGCGTTCTTTTTGAACGGCACGGCAGAAGGCCTCCGCATCAAACCGCGGCATCAGCACAAGCTTCGATCCATGGGTCAGTCCCTGGCAATGCGCCGCTACACCCGAAGCGCTGAAGGACGGGACGGTCAGCAGAAATGCGTCGTCGGGGGTCAGCCCAGTCATCTCGCCGGCATTGAAGTTATTTTCCACCAGCGCCCCGTGGCAGACCATGGCCCCCTTGGGTAACGACGTCGTACCCGACGTGTAGACCAGTTGTGCGACATCTTCCGGTCCGACGTCCGCGCTGAGTGTCGCCAAATCATCACCGTTGATCCCCGCTTGGGCAGCCGTATCCTCGATCACGGCAAAGTCATGCATCGACGCAGGCACTTGGGCCGCGGTGGAAATCACCACATTCCTAAGATGGGGAAAGTCCTTCGCTCTCCAGGCATGACGATCCTGCGACAGATAATCAGGGATCAGTTTTTCTAGTGTATCGAGATAACTGACGGATTCGAAGGTCGATGCCATGATCAGCACGGACGTATCCGACTGTGACAGCAGGTAACTGATATCTTCAGCCCGCAGCCGGGTGTTGATCGGCACCAAAATAGCGCCAATCGCCGGCACGGCCCATCTGGCCACCATCCATTCGAGGCAATCGGTCATCCACAGCGCAACGTGATCGCCGTGCCGAACACCTAACGACCGCAGACCATGCGCAAACCGCGCCACACGTTGCTGCAACGCCGCATACGTCAGCGATCTGTCACCATCAACGACGGCAACCTGTGGTGCGTATCTGGATGCCGCCCACATCAGGGTTTTTGGAAGTGTCCCTTCACGCAGTTCAAGCGCAAGCGGGGATGAGGAAGAGCGTGCGGCCATCTGCACCACCCCCGATCAGCGCTTGGAAAACTTCGGATCCAAAAAATCGCGAAGCGCATCGCCGAGCAGATTGATGGACAACACCGTCAACATGATCGCCATACCTGGGAAGGTAACGGTCCACCATCCAAGCTCAACATACTGCCGTCCATCTGCCACCATAATACCCCACGTCGGTGTTGGCGGCGGCACCCCGACGCCAAGGAACGACAGCGTGGATTCCAGAAGGATAGCGGCTGCGATTTGCAGGGTCGCCAGGACGATGACCGTATTAATGATATTCGGCAGGATATGCAGGAAAAGAACCCGGAACGGATTGCAGCCGATGGCATACGCCGCTTGCACATAGTCGAGTTCACGGATCGACAGCGCTTCCGCGCGCACCATCCGGGCAAAAGGCGCCCAATACAGTAAGCCGATGATAAAGATGACATTCAGCAGGCTCGGGCCGATCGTCGCCGCAACGGCCAATGCGATGAGAACCGCGGGCAGCGACAGGAACAAATCCGTTAGCCGCATAATCGCCTCACCGACCCAACCTTCCATCATCGCCGAGGTAATGCCCAGAAGGACGCCGATTACCATCGCCAGGGAAACCGAACTGATGCCCACCAGCAAGGAAACTCGCCCGCCATACAGAATTCTCGTCAGGATATCGCGCCCGAAAGCATCGGTACCAAGCCAGTAATCCGCATTCGGCGGCGTCAGGAACATGCTGAGATTCTGTTTTGTCGGGTGATACGGGGCAATAAAGTCCGCGAACAACGCACAGAACAAAACCGTCAATAAGAAAAACCCAGGAACGGCAACACGCCATTCCAGCAACCGGGACGAACGAATAGACTTAAGGTTCATGATCGACTTCTGCCCGATTATTTCTTCAAATAGCTGATACGAGGATCAAGGTAGACGTAGATGAAATCCACGAGCAGATTGATCACGAGGAACACGCCGCCCATCGCAAGAACGGACGCCTGAACCAGCGGGAAATCCCGCGCATAGACGGCATCGACGGCGATCTTTCCGATACCCGGCCAGACAAAAACGGTCTCTGTTACGACAGCGCCGCGCAAAATAGTCGCCGCCTGCAAGGCCGTGATGGTGAGAATCGGGATGGCACCGTTTTTAAAAGCGTGCACCATGATTACCCGCCATTCGGCGACACCCTTGCTGCGAGCTGTGCGAATATAATCCGATTCCAGCGCATCAAGCATGGCGGACCGCGTGACACGCATGATGGACGCCGCGACGAATCCCCCCAATGTGATGCTTGGCAATATAAGATGGTAAATCGTTCCATATCCGGATGTCGGCAGCATCCGGGCATACACCGCGAATACAAGAATAAGCAGAATACCGAACCAGAATGTCGGCATGCTTTGTCCGGTTAATGCGACAATCTTGCCGAAATTATCAACCCATGTATCCCGTTTGACCGCGGATATTATGCCGACCGGCAATGCCAGAAGAAGTCCGAAGATCATGGATGTCGTGGCTAACAGCAATGTCGCGGGGAACCGCTCAATGACGATATCGACGGCCGGTACATTCCACTTGATCGACATCCCGAAATCACCCTGAGCGACACGAGAAACAAACCGCCAATACTGGACCGGCAATGGACGGTCTAATCCATAATCCGCCCGCATTTGTTCGAGTTGGGCTTCTGTCGCCTCCGGGGGCGCCATTATCAGGACAGGATCACCTGATAATCGCGCCAACCCGAAAACAACCATACTTAGCAGAACCAATGTCAGAACGGTTTGAATAAACCGCTGATAGAAGAAACGACTAGACATAATGATTACGCTTCCAACAATTCGTTCTGCTTAATGTCGACACTTATTTGAGTGTCAACTTGTCGAGGTTCATCTGGTAACCGCTGCCAAGACTGGTAGACCATTCCTTTACACGCGGGCCAATAGCAAACGGCGTATTGCACCAGAATAGAGGCAGACCGGCATGACGCTCGTGTTCGTCACGCGCGAACTCCTGCAGAAGCGCACGGCGCTTCTCGACATCGGTTTCAACCAGCTGCTTTTTGAAGATCTCATCATACTTAGGAATACTGATGTTTCCCGAAGACCATGGAGACGTACTCAGGAACCAGCTTTCCATCGTTGCAGAACCGTCATCTGGAATTGAAGACGGGCCGTAGAAGACGTCCGGTTGTTTGCCGGCACGCATCATCTTCAACCAGGCACCAGTGTCATAGGGCTCGCGCTTGATCTTAAAGCCGACGGCCTCAAGATAACCGGCGATGGCTTCTTGAACGGCCGGAGCATTCGGCAGCGATCCGAAGGATGCGGTGTGAATGGCATCGGAGAGTTCCATCCCGGGTTTGATGCCTGCTTCGGCAAGAAGCTTCTTCGACTTGGCCGGGTCGTAGGAAATAATATCGAGACCGGGCAGATGGCCGAATGTGGCCGGGGTGAAAATGCCCGAGGCGGGCTCACAGACGCCGCCCAAAATATCATTCGCAATGGCTTTCAGGTCTATGGCATGACCGATAGCCAAGCGCACCCGGGGATCTTGCGATTCCGGGAATGACGTCTTGTTGAAGTAAAATCCCGACGTGCCGCTGTACTTCGAGAATATGATCCGTGCCTTGTTATCGGTACGAATTTTATTCAACAGCGGACCGGAAATACCCATCACGATATCCGCTTCGTCGCGAGTCAGCATTGCGTAGCGGGTGAACTCTTCCTTGACGAGGAGCTTCTTGACCAAGTCGACGTTAGGACGGCCGCCCCAATAATTGTCGAATGCACTAAACTCCGTCCACTCACCTGCTTTCGAGCCTTTCAACTTGAACGGGCCGGTGCCGATCGGAGCTTTCTGGAAACCTTCGGGACCAACTTTTTCGTAGTAGCTTTTCGGCGCCATGCCGACAGTCGCGTTTCGCACGCCGGTGAAGTAGCCAGGCCACGGGCCGGTCAGAATAAAGCGGACCTTGTTCGGCGCCAATACGACGATGTCCTTGATCGCATCCTGGAACGGCTTGCGATACGCGTGCTTGCTGTCACTTGCCCGCACACGATCCAGGGTGAATTTGACGTCTTCCGCCGTAAACGGATCGCCATTATGGAACGTGACTCCCTCGCGAAGGGTGAAGTCGATCTGCTTACCCTCATCGGATATGACCCAACTAAGGGCGAGCGCGGGTGTAATGCCCTCTTCGGTCAGATTGAACAGACCGTCATATATCATGTCTTGGGGCATAAAGTCGGTTGTTGCGACAAGAGCCGTCGGATCGAATTGCTGACGCAGAACCGGTTGTGCGACCACAATTTCATTTTTGTCAGCTGCCTGGCCAACGCTCGCGAACGCGCATATTGCGACCACGAGGATGCCAGACGCCGCTCTGAGCATCTGCATAACCATGTTACCTCCCAAAAGGTTCGCCCGATCATTCTTAAATGTGACCGGGCATTGAGTTAATGGAACCATATATTGATACCGTTATTCGAGGTAATTGTGTGACAATTTGCTTGATGCTGTCAATCTTTGTCATCATGATGTGAAAACTGAAATGACAAAGATGCGTAAATATTGCTCGGCTAGGCATGACCTCCGCGCTGATAATTAAAAAATAAACGCCGTCCGATAGGAAACAGAGGCCGATGGATTCTTCCAAGTCATCCGACAATTCCGAACAATTGGAACGGCAGCCTTCGTCCGACGAAATTGTGCTGACCGTCGACAATCTACAGACACATTTTTTTACCCAGCAGGGTACGCTTCCTGCCGTCGACGGCGTTTCTTTCGAATTGCGCCGGGGTGAGATCCTCGGTCTTGTCGGTGAATCGGGTTGTGGCAAAAGCGTTACCTCACTGTCCATTCTTCGCCTAATCCCCCCCCGGGCGGGCAAGGTCGTCGGCGGATCGGTCAAATACGGCAACGTTGATTTGCTCAATCTGGGGGAGAAGGAATTGCGCGATATTCGCGGCAATGAGATTTCCATGATCTTTCAGGAGCCGATGACAGCCTTGAACCCCGTAATGACGGTTGGGGATCAGATCATTGAAACTATCCGCATCCACCAGAAACTGCCGAAGGACGAAGCCCGCGCACGGGCCCTTGAAATGTTGAAACTCGTCAACATTCCTGCCCCGGAAAAACGCATCGACACTTATCCGCACGAATTGTCCGGCGGCATGCGCCAGCGGATCATGATCGCAATGGCGCTTTCATGTGACCCGAAGATTTTGATTGCAGACGAACCGACGACGGCTCTCGACGTGACCATCCAGGCGCAGATCATGGATCTTTTGCAGGAAATGCGGCGGCTTCTTGGGGCGGCGATCATCATGATCACGCACGATCTGGGGGTTATCGCCGAGATGGCCGACAGGGTCGTCGTCATGTATGCCGGTCGGATCGTCGAGGAAGCCCCGGTTCACGAGATTTTCAGCTCGCCCCTTCACCCCTATACTCAAGGCCTGCTGAAAGCAGTGCCCCGCCTCGGCGAAGCGGAATTGCCCGGTCAGGCCCGCTCACGGCTGAGCACCATTCCCGGCACTGTCCCCGCCTTGTCGGACCTGCCGAGCGGTTGCGCATTCCGCCCCCGTTGCGCCGCCGCAACAGCACGGTGTGAAGCAGAGCGCCCGCCACTCGAGCAAAAGGCCGCAGGCCACCGCGCCGCGTGCTGGAATACAAGTACGGACACTACATCCAATGGTCGGAGTTGATTCGCATGGAACAGCATGATTCAACCGCACCCGTGGCCGAAGCCAAGTCCAGAACACCGTTGCTCGATGTTAGGGGCTTGAAGAAATATTTCGCGGTCAAAAACGGTGTTCTGCCCAGCAGTAAAGACTACGTTTACGCCGTCGATGACGTTTCTTTTCATGTTGAAACCGGTGAAACGCTCGGGGTCGTTGGCGAGTCCGGCTGTGGGAAATCGACTGTGGGGCGCACGATTCTGCGCCTCATAGAGCCAACCGCAGGGCAGATCATTATAGACAATCAAGATATTTCAGCCGCCCCCCGCGCAGATCTGCGATCGTTTCGGCGTCAAATGCAGATTATTTTCCAAGACCCCTATTCCTCGCTCAACCCGCGCATGACTGCGGGCCAGATCGTCGGCGAGCCGTTACGCGTGCATAACATCGCCAATGGCTCCGAGATCAGGGACCGTGTCGCGGATTTATTCGAGCGCGTCGGCTTGCGCAAGGACCAGATCAACAGATACCCGCATGAATTTTCTGGCGGTCAACGCCAGAGGATCGGCATCGCCCGGGCGCTCGCCCTGGGACCGAAGCTCATCATAGCAGACGAACCTGTATCTGCTCTCGATGTCTCGATCCAAGCGCAGGTGATTAACCTGTTGATGGACCTTCAGGACGAATTTGGTATTGCGTTCCTTTTCATTGCCCACGACCTCTCCGTCGTCGAACGCTTAAGCCACCGAGTCGCCGTCATGTATCTGGGTCGCATCGTTGAAATTGCTGACCGTAAGAGTCTGTTTACGAACCCACAGCATCCGTATACGCAAGCGCTGCTTTCTGCCGTTCCCGTCCCTGACCCGAGCATAAAGAAAGTTCAAAGGACAATCCTCAAGGGCGACATACCCAGCCCTATGTCACCACCGCCCGGATGCATGTTTCACACTCGTTGCCCGGTCGCGAAGGCCTCATGCAAAATAGATGTGCCTCAGCTCAAAGAGGTCGCACCGGGGCATCAAGTTTCCTGCCATCTCAGATAGCGTACGCGCCGGATCTGCCAGCAAACCGAGACGAGTTCGCCCAATACATCTGATTTGTCCCCAAAAGCGGACAAGTTGGCTGGTTACGCAAACTATCCGCTGCTGACCCAGAGCGGTCTTAGCTGTAAGAGTGTAGATTAAAATATTGCCTATTATCGAGCTCATACAGCGTACCTATTCAGCACCTTCATGGAGGCTGAACATTCTACGGTAGGCGGCTGGTGTCAGCCCAGTGGAGCGCTTAAAGATGCGGCGGAAGAACGCCTGATTTTCGTATCCCACCTCAGCGGCGACATCGTCCACCGGAATGCTGCAGGTTTCGAGCAAACGCTTTGCTTCCTCAACACGTAAGTTTTGCACCCGTTCAATCAAAGTAGAGCCGGTCGCAACTTTGAAACGGCGTTTCAGACTACGCTCCGGGACCGACAAGGCGGCAATTGCCTTTGAGACAGTATCGGGCTCACGGAAATTGGCGGCGAGCCAATTTTCTGCACTGCGCACAATAGAGTCTGCATGAGGCTGATGGCGGATCAGACTTTGGAATGGCAACTGTCCTTCGCTATGCCACTTGAGCAGGTAAACCTTAGCGATCCGCAAGGCTTCCCCTGGGCTGCAATGACGGGCGATTATATGGAGTGCCAGATCGTGCCACGAAGTCGTGCCGCCGGCTGTCACTATCCGCGCCGTTTGGTCAGCAATAACTAAGTTTGGGACTGGATTGAAATGGACTTCAGGAAAACTCTTGAGGAACAAATCCTGATAGCCCCAGTGCGATGTCGCTTCGCGACCGTCCAGCAATCCCGTAGCGGCGAGAAGAACGGAGCCTGAACACGCAGTATAAATCATGCTGCCGTTCTCATAACAGCCGCGAATCCACTCTTTCAGGTCAGCGTAGCGATCCCTCATATCATCCGTAGGCAACAACCATAATTCCGGCAGGATCAGGATTTTAGGCGCTAGAATCTCCTCAATAGTCAAATCGGGGGTGACCGGAATTCCATTCCCGCATTTGAACGTTTTGCGGTCACGCGAGACAATTCGAGGTTCAATCATGCGAGGACCGGGGTCCTCGCCGACCAGTTCCCGCCAGAGCGTGCCGGTTGAAGCCAGCACATCGACCATGCCGTATAGAGCCGAACCAGCCGTTTCGGGAAGGGCCAGGATCACCGCCTCAATGGGCTTCGGTTCAAGCAATTTGTTCATAAATACGATTTTGGCACAAATGGATCTTTTTTGGCAAATAGAACACTAACATTATGCACCTCCAGCCCTTAGCTTGCTCGCCATTAGCCGGGTCGACCAGCGGCCCAGTATCACCCCAAGAGACGGAGTCAAGACAATGACGACACAGAACGCGCTCGCCCAACAGGCGACCCATTTGAACGGTTTAGACATTCAAGCCGCCACTGACACGATCAATGCACTGAAGGCTGATCCCAGCCTTGCAAAATTTCAGTTCCGCGCCCGCAACACCTGGATCAACGGTGGGCAGAATCGATCTTCGATCCGCGATTTCTATGGTGCCGGGCAAGAAGACACCTCGCGCACCGTTCCATTTGAGTTCACCAACGGTGAACCGCCCGTTTTGCTCGGCAACAATGAGGGTGCCAATCCAGTGGAATTTCTGCTCCATGCCCTCGCGGGTTGCGTAACGACGACTTTCATCCTGCACGCAATGGCCCGTGGCATCGAAATCGAAGAATTGTCAACGGAACTTGAAGGTGACATGGACCTGCAGGGCCTTCTCGGACTGGATGAAACCGTGCCGGCTGGATATGAGCAGATTAATATCCGCCTGCATGTTCAGGCTAACTGTTCGGATCAGGAGCTTGATGAGCTTCTCAACTATGCCAAGCAGCATTCGCCGGTCTGCAACACCGTTTGCCGACCGGTTCCCGTGGTCATCGAACGGATCGAGAGCTAATACAGGCGGCGATATCGGACATCACCAGGGTCATGGGCGTGGTTGCCTCTGCAACCCGACATCATACCCGTAGATATCCCCGGCAGCCTGTTAGCGGTTCCGGGGATATCGAACCGATCCAGGAAATCGTCTGCTTGCCCGCAATTTCAATCGCCATCAGCAACGAAGAGCCTGACGCGCCGGGCTGCTTTACCGACACTAGAAAAGAGGATTGCCGCCATGAGACATTTTAACATCAACAATTCCATCATATCTGTGTATGACCATGGACAAGGTGAGCCCATTGTCTTTCTGCACAGTTCCGCCAGCAACGCCGGTCAATGGAACGGTGTTTTCAAGCACCTGCCAGACACCTATCGCGTTATAGCACCCAATTTATTGGGTTATGGCTTCAGCTCTGCATGGAGCGGTCCCGGTCACATGCGGATTGCTGACGAAGCTCGCAACGTTATCGCGTTGATCAATCGCCTTGGCATTCGCGCGCACTTGGTGGGACATTCCTTCGGTGGTGCCGTGGCTATGCATATTGCCAAGTCGAATCCTTGTTTGCTGCAAACTTTAACGCTGATTGAGCCTAGCGCATTTAACGTTCTTGCTAGCGGGACGGCAGATGACAACAAGTATCACAGTGAGATACTTGCCCTTGCCCAAGACGTCACCGAAGCCGTCGAAGCACGGCTGTACCGCGCAGCGGCACAACGCTTTATCGACTATTGGAACGGCACCGGCACCTTCGATGCAATGCCGACTGAGCGTCAGAAATCAACTTGCGCTGCCATGACGAAAGTCGCGATGGAGTTTGGGGCATTGGGCGCCGAACCGCCGTTTGTGACGTCGGTTGAGGATATCGATATTCCGACCTTGATAATCGCGGGCACGCGGTCTCCAAAATCGGTCCGGTGCATAAGTCGAATTCTCAATGAGAAATTGAAGTGCGCCCGACACCGCACGATTGCCAATGCCGGACACATGCTGCCGATTACGCATCCAGTGGCCGTAGCCGAACATCTGAAGGATCAATTTGCCAAGCGAGACCCTGGTCACATTCACCGAACCGCTTGACAATTAAAACATAGGAACCAGAAAGAGCGGGAAACGAACTTTTTCCTACTCTTTTTTTGGCCACCAATAGTTTTCGTAATCTTTACCTTAGTTTCCGCTCATGGCTACAAGCGGACGTTCTTGACGACTGCGGATTTTGTCTGCTTCTAGCCATGTGCAGACATTGAGCATGGCCGCACACCCGTCGATAGTGCGGACGAAATCTGGATGACGGGTATCTGCGTCGCTGTTAATGTCATCATCCATCTTAATTGGGGAAACCTGAGCTTGGATTGATGTCCCCAGCGAAGGCAGGGGGCAATTTCCATGTACTCGGACGACAAATCAGGCGACCTGAATACCCCCCACAGTCTGGGCCGATATAGAAAACGTGGCCTTGTGACCACGAACGATCTGCGACGGTTTGTCGGCATTCCGACATTTTTACGCCTGCCGTTGATCGATAGCGTCGAGAAGCCCACGATCGGTATTGTCGGCGTTCCTTATGATGGCGGGGTTGCACGCACACCGGGCACACGCTTCGGTCCGCGGGGTATCCGCAATGCCTGCTGGCGTTCGCCCGAATACCATCCGGACCTCGACGTTGCCTTGTCCGAGCAGAATTCGGTTGTCGACTGCGGTGACATGCTGATTTCGCCGATGCGCGTATCCGATGCTCTGCAGACCATCGACAACGAAATTACGGATCTTCTGGCGGCAGGGATTACCCCTGTTGCCGTCGGTGGCGATCACGGCATCACCTACCCGATCCTGCATGCCATGCACCGGGTCCACGGAAAAGTTGCGGTGGTGCATTTCGATGCCCATTCAGACACCCTTGAAGGCGGTTATACCCATGGCACGATGTTTCGCCATGCCGTCGAAGAAGGGCTCATTCATCCGGATAAGTTCGTTCAGATCGGCATCCGCAAGACGTATAGCCGAACGGATTTCGATTTTCAGGACAAACACGGCATCCAGGTCATCAGCGTCGAAGACTTGCAGGAAATGGGCCCCACAGGCTTAAGCGAACAGTTAAGACGCCTGGAAGGTTATAAAGTATACGTGACCTTCGACATGGACTTCGTCGATCAGGCCCATGCGCCGGGAACGGGCAGCCCGGAACCCTGTGGGCCGACCAGTGCAGAAGCCCTCGCGTGCTTCAGCGCCCTGAAGGGACTCGATATTGTCGGCTGTGACCTGACCGAGGTCTCGCCCCCCTATGACGTCCGTGACCTGACCTGTTATCTGGCCAATCTGGTTCTGTTCGAGATGACGGCACTGCTGATCGCGGCCGGAAAATCAGGTTAGCAGAAGGCTTGAAGGTTTCCCCCTCTGGTTTGAGGAAGGCCGGGATTCCGGCGTGACAAGCAGTGGTGGCAGTATCTCCGACAAGCACTTGGCTGCCAATTTGTCGGCGCTCGCCAAAGGCCTGCTTAAAGACCATAAACAAACGCGATGCCGCGGCCTCTAGCCGGTCAGCTTCTAGCCGTTTGCAGCCATTGGATATTGGTCAGGGTCGCCGTCCCAACTTAAAAGAAAGCTGTAACCTTGGATCGCGGGCTTTCCTTGAATCAAATATTTGATGCCGGCCGCTTGGTGCCGCAAGCAGCGCATGCAACCTTTAGTGTATTGCCTTGGATGGTGATATTTTGTACATACTACAGTAGTATAAAATTGCGATTCCAATCGCTTTTACATTCTTTGGCGGGGCAGAGAAATTGGGGGCCTGTTAGAATGTTCCGATTAACTGCCAGTGCTGCTTTGATCGCCGCTTTGGTTTCTTCGCCGCAGTTCACTCATGCTGCGGAGCTAAAACCGACGATTGAGCAACTTTTGAACGATCACAAGCGGATCGCAGCCGCTGCGGCTGACCTGGAAGCTGCAAAGCAACGTTCGAAAACAGCCGTGGGCGACTGGTATCCAACTTTGGACGCGACCACGTCTTACGGCTATGAAGAACAGAATAAAGGCAAGGGCACCGATGACACGGCGATGCCGCCCCGCGTTCTTGAACTTTCACTGACCCAGCTGATTTACGATTTCGGCGCCACTGAAGCGGCCATCGACCGCAGCCGCGTTGAGGTGACGCAGGCAACACATACGCTGGAATCAACGCGGCAGGGTCTTTCGCTGGAAGCGCTGAACGCGCATCTGAACGTTCTGCGCCAGCGCAAGTTGCTGCGCTTCAATCAGGGCTCGATCGCCAACGTCAAACGTCAGATGCAGCTAGAAGACGCGCGCGTGCAACGCGGCTCAGGGCTGGCGACCGACGTTTTGCAGGCAAAAAGCCAGCTTGCCGGCCTGGAAGCCACGCAAACCCGGATCAAGGGGGCGCTACGGAATGCAATCAACCGTTATCGGGCGGTATTCGACACCGAACCGCCCGTATCCGAACAGAACAAAGCTGTAGCGCTGCCACGTGTGCCGGTAGACCTGCTGCCGCAGGATCTGGATTCTGCGATCAGCACCGCGCTGGAGGAGAACCCGCAGCTCAAGGCAACCTATCTGGGGACCCTGGTTACCAAGCAGAACGTTATTGAAACGAAAGCCGACGAGTTCTATCCGACCATCAGCGCGACGGCGGAAAAAAACCTCAAGCGCGACGAAGGTGGCACGGTCGGCGGCAAGCAGGAAACCCTGTTCAAGGTCGAAATGACGTATTCGCTCAACCTCGGTATGACGGGTACGAACACATTGCGCGCCGCCGAGCTGACGCACGACGCGGGTATCAGCCGCTTCAAGGAGGAACGCGACCTGGTTGAAGAACGGGTCCGCAATGCCTGGACCGATCTTGAAACGGCACGTCTTCGCTTCCAGCAACTAAACAATCAGACGGATATCGCGAGCGAGTTCCTTGAGCTGGCGCGTCGTGAACGCCAGCTTGGCAACCGCTCGTTGATCGACGTGCTGGCCGGTGAAACCGCGCTGATCAATGCGACCAGCGACGCCGCGTCGGCGGAGGTCGATGTCCTGCAGGCAGCATACCGTCTGTTGTCCGCAATGGGCCGTCTGACGCCCGATGCGATAGACGGATAGTTTTACGATGAGGGAGTCCGCGTAAATGGATGGCAATCCGCGGTTCGGCCCCGACGCTCCTGAAGTTGATCTGATCGAGATCGCACAAGCCGTGACAGGTGAACCGATCGGGCAGGTCGACACGGCCAATGGCGATGCCGTAATCATTCGCGCCGACGGCGAGACCGTCACCGCCGAAGCCGGCACGCCGGTCTTTCTGGGCGATGTCGTCCAAACCAGCGGCGAGGGGTCCGTCGGGCTGATCTTCGTCGACGACACCACTTTTTCCCTCGCCGAAGACGGCCGCATGACCATTGACGAACTGGTCTACGATCCGGCCACGAACGAGGGTTCCTCGGTTTTCAATGTCGCCAAGGGGGTCTTTACGTTCGTATCCGGCGAGATTGCAAAATCATCCGTCGATGCCATGAAGATTGAAACGTCGGCGGCGACGATCGGCATCCGCGGTACTGCCGGCGGCGGCCGCGTCATCAACCCGCAGGCCGACGACCCGAACTCGCCGTTGCCGCCAAGCGGCACATTTTCCAACTTCCGCGATCCGGTGACCGGCCAGGCCGGGGAAATGAACATTTCAACGCCGACGGGCTCGCAGACACTGAACGGCGTCAACGCCACCACCAGCGTGCCGAACCCGTTCGTGCCGCCGAGCACGCCCGTCGTACTGCCCGCAAGCGCATTGCAGGCCGTTTTCGGCAGTTCAATCGCCGCGCTGCCGACGCCGCCGTCCCAGCAGGGCACGGGAGAGGACGGAGAGAATATCGGCGATACCCTCACGACCGGGGACGCCCCCGAGGGCGCCGGCGCCCAGGCCGAGGCCGAGGCGGCGGCGGCCGATGCGTTCGCCCAGGCCCTTGCCGACGGCGTCGATCCGGTCGCAGCCCTCGCGATCGCGGCGCAAACGGCGGAACTGACAATATCGCGCTTCGGGCTCGATCCGACGCAGTTGGATACGTTTACCGTTCAAAACGCCATCGACGACGTCATCAGCGGCATTACGAATACGATTGTCGGTGATCCGACGGCGCTTATTTCCGGCGGTGGCCTGGCAACGTATAGTGCGCTCATCGGCGCCCAAACCGGGAACGAGGTGATCGATCAGGCCGTTCAGCAAGTCGTGCAGCAGGTGGCGCTCGCCATCGGCCAGAATATCAACGAGCAGATTCTGGCTGCGGTCGGCGATACGACGGATGACGTGCCGCTGGTGAGCATTTCCGAGGTAACCATCGGCCATAGCGTCAGCGGGACACAGACGGTGATACTAACGAACGGTGCCAACGACGTTATCACCGGGAGCACCGGCACAGACACGATCACATTGATGGGCGGCGGCGCCAGCCAGGGCGGTGGCGGCGATATCGTCGATCTGGACGACGGAACGGACACGCTCATTCTCAATTCGACGACGAATACGCTGGCGTTTTCCAACGTCGAAACGCTGCAGTTGGCGTACAACTCGACGTCCGACATCTCCGACGTGCAATCGCTGACATGGCAGACGGCCGGCAACCTGACAATGGCCAACCAGGATGCCTCGACGGCCGGGCCGCGCGCACCCTTCGCATTTTTGGGGAATGCAACGAACCAGAACCTGACGCTCAGCTTCCAAATGAACACCACCAACGCATCAAATTCCAGTATCGACCTCGGCAGCGGAACCGATAGCGTCACCCTTGCCGCCGGCACGAACACGATCGCCAGCGCCGCCAATGTCGAATCCTGGCTGCTGTCGGCCGGCACGAACACCTTCACCCTCAGCCCTTCGTCGAGTGGGGCATCCATCACCGGCAGTTCCGGCGCCGACACCGTCTCCATCAACAGCGCAGACGGCACGACCTCGGTAAGTCTGGCCGCCGGCAACGACGTGCTTGCCGTCAACGGGATGTCCAGCGCGCCGACGTTCGACGGTGGCGCCGATACGGATACGTTCCGCCTGACGACGGCCGCGTCGCTGGCGGATGCGAACTTTGCCAATTTCAGTAATTTCGAAAGTTTCCAGTTCGGTGCCGATGCAACCTACAGCATTACGGCGGGCAGCAACTTCGATACCGGCTTCAACAATTCCGGCATCGCCGTCGGGTTCAACACCGGCATCACCAGCGCCACGGTTTCGTTCGACGGCTCGTCGCTGACGAACGCCCTTTCCTATTCCGGGAGTGCAAACACAGGCACCAACAACGTCACCGGCAGTTCCGCTGCCGACACCATCGTGACCGGGTCGAACACCGACACCATCGTTTCCGGCGGCGGTGCCGATACGATCACGGGCGGCGGCGGCGCCGACAACATCACGCTCGGGGCCGGCAGTCAGCACCTGAACTATGACCAGACGGGCGATTTCGGCGATACGATTTCAGCCTTCACGGCGGGCGGCAGCGGTGATGTCATCGATTTCAATGTCAGCGTCAGCCGGGGGACAAGCAATGTTTTCGAGGCCCTGGCGACGGGCGGTACGGTCCAAGCCAATACCGCAGTCGTCAGTTACACGACGGACGTGGCCGGCTACACGACCGCCAGCACGGTCGCGACCGCGCTCAACAATCTCACGGGCCTCAGCGCCGGAAACACGATGCTGTTCGCCGTCGGAGACGGCACGGATAGCCGGTTGTGGTATTGGGCGGACGGTCAGGTCACGGCGGACGGCACCGTCGAGTCCGGCGAACTTTCCCAGGTCGCCGACCTGTCGAGCGTCAACAACGACAACCTGACAGCCGCCAACTTCGACGGCTTCTCCTGACCCGCCCGCAGCAGCATGCCGCGTTGAAACCTGCAGGTCGCGAAATCCGCGTCTTTTCAGTATAGTCAGCCCATGCGTGCGATCCTTGCCCGTCTGTTTTCCCGTCCCGGCCTCGGCTTCGAGTTGCTGGTTGCGACGTTGTTCGCCAACGTCCTGGCGCTGGCGGCGCCGATCTTCGTCATTCAGGTGCTGAACCGTTACGTCGCGTTCGGGGTCGATACCACACTCGCGACGCTGACCGCCGGCGCGGTCATCGCCGTCGTGTTCGAGTTCGGTTTCCGGCGTGTGCGCCTCAAGCTCGCGCAACGCGCCGCGCAGCCGTTTGACGACAAAACCGCCGAGACCGCGCGCAACGCCTTGCTGCGTACACCGTTCGCCGTTTTTTCGATGTTTACCGACCGGGCGCGGTTTCAGGCGGCAAGCGGGCCGGACACCATCCGTGCCGCATACGGACCGGCAAACATGCTGGTCATGCTCGATGTGCCGTTTGCGCTGCTGTTCATTGGTGTGCTGGCGCTTCTGAGCCCGACCCTTGCCATGATTGCGAGCGGCTTCGCCGTTGCCGTTCTGTTGCTGGGCTTTGTTGGGCAGACAATGCTGAAAGCGCCGGCCGGCACGCTGGAGCGTACAGGCGCCATTCGTCAGAAGCTGACGCAATCGGCGATGCGCGCCGCCGACACCTTGCGGCTTTTTGACGCAACCGGATGTATAGAACGCCGCTGGCGTCAGTCCCGCGCCGAGAGCGACACCGCCCAGGCATCGTTTGCATCCAATCAGGATTTCATCAGCACGGTCACGCAGACGCTGCAGTCTTTGTTGACCGTCACCATGATTGCCGTCGGCGGATACCTTGTGGTTCAGGGCCTGTTGGACGTCGGCGCATTGATCGGTGCGAACATTCTGGCCGCGCGCGCGATCATGCCGCTCGGGCGTCTCGCGGGCATTCAGCGTGCCTTCGCCGTCGCTGCACAAAGCCGGCTTGTTCTGGATGAACTGGAGACGGTGCAACCCGAACGGCGGGGCGGCGTCGAATTGCCCGGGTACACCGGCGCCATCTCGCTTAAGGATACGGCCTTCGTCTATCAGGGACAGCGCGCACCGGTATTCGAACATTTAAGTGTCGATGTCGCACCGGGGCAGACACTGGCGGTCAGCGGCCCGAACGGCAGCGGAAAATCGACGGTCGCACAACTGATCACCGGGCTCAGGACGCCGACCCGGGGCAATATCCTGATTGACGGCACGGACCTCGAACAGGTCTCTCCCGCCTGGTGGCGGCAACAGATTTCATACCTGCCGCAAGAACCGAAATTCCTGCCGGGAACGGTGCGCGAGAATTTGTTGGCCGCGAACCCGGCTCTGGACGAAGCCGGTCTCAACGCGTTGATCGCCGCCGCCGGGCTCGGCCCGTTTATCAATGCCAGCACCGAAGGCCTCGACATGGAAATTCGCAACGGCGGCGACCACCTTGCACTCGGTATCCGTCGGCGTCTGGCGCTGGCGCGCGCGTTGGCCGTCGGTGGAAAAATTCTGATCGTCGACGAGCCGACCGAGGGACTGGACGAGGAAGGCCGCGCACTTGTCTACGCCGCCATGAACGCGCACGCACAAAAAGGCGGCACGATCATCGCCTGTTCCTTCGATCCCAACATCATCAAGGGCGCGGAATGGGTGATTGATCTTTCCTCCAAGCCGTCGCCGCGCGTCACCCGATTGCCACGCCCGACGAACATGGGCGCGGGCGCGCAACCGCGTGTATCGGAGGCCGGCGAATGAGTCCCGAACAAAGGCAATCAGGCGCTGCCCCCCACCTTGTGCTCTGGCTGATGGTCGGGCTGGTGTCCGCTTGTATTGCCTGGGCGCTGATCGGGCGGCTCGACGTCGTGGCGACGGCGCAGGGCGAGGTTGTGCCGTCGACACAGGTCAAAAGCGTGCAGCATCTGGAAGGCGGGATCGTCCGCGCCATCCTTGTTCGCGAGGGCCAGCGTGTTGGTGCGGGCGAACCGCTGATCGAGCTCGACCCGGTGCGGTCCGACGCAGACGTGGCGCAACTGACGGTGCAACTAACCAATCTGAAGATCGAGATTGCCCGGCTGGAAGCGGAATCGGCGGGTGCTGGCCGGATATCGTTTCCGGGGGGCATCGCCGAGGCCTATCCCGAGCAGACAAGCCGCGCCCGCGAACTGTTCGCCAGCCGCCGCGCGCGCATCGAGAACCGGATCGAATCGCAGAATGAACGAATTTCACAACGCCGCGACGAAATCAAAGCGATCGAAGGCCGCATCGCCAGCAACAAAGGCCGGCTCAAGCTGGTGCGCGAGCAGATCAAGATTTCCGAAGGGTTGATGGAAGATCAGCTTTCGAACCGAATGAATCATCTGGACCTTCTGAAGGAAGAAGCCGCGCTTGCGGCGCGCGTCAGGGATGATCAGGCCGCGTTGCCCCGTGCGCGCTCCGCGGCGAAGGAAGCGGAAGCAGATCGTGAAGAAATCGACGCGGAATATCTTGAGGGCGTGCGTGAAGCTCTGTCCAAGGCAAAGGGGGACGCAGGCGAAACGGCAGCGCGGCTCCGTAAGTTTGAAGACGCACTGAAACGCACCGTTCTCCGCTCGCCGGTCGCCGGCGTCATCAAGACGCTGCATGTCGCGACCATCGGCGGCGTCGTGCAACCGGGCCATCCGGTCGTCGATGTCGTGCCGCAAGGCGACAAGCTGGTCATCGAGGCGCGCCTGCCGACCCGGGACGTCGGTTACGTCCAGACCGGACAGCCCGTTCAGGTGTCGCTGGCGTCGTCCGAGGCGATCCGCTTTGGACGGATTGTCGGCGAGGTCGTCAACGTCAGCCCGGACACCATCGAAACGCGCGACGGCATTCCCTACTACAAGGTGCGCGTCGAAACCGACCAGACCTATTTCAAAAGCGCGCAACTTCGCTATGCGCTGCTGCCGGGCGTCCAGGTCGCCTGTGCGATCCGCACCGGCCAGCGTTCCGTCATGGCCTATATTCTCGACCCGTTTTTGACCTCAATTCAAACGGCGCTCAGGGAAAGATAGGAATGAGCTGTCGCAGTGCCCCATCACCCCATCAGGGAACGCACTTCGGAAATTTGGGTGTGGATGTCTGATATGGGTCATTAACAGCCATCGCCGTGGTGGCTAGAGCGTCTGCTTTGGCCTCGGGGCCGTCGTTTAGCTAAGAATAACAGTCTTTCAACCGCATGAGGACGGCAAACCAAGTCTATATCTTCCCTGGACGCGGCCATCCGGAAAAACCGATCTCAACGCGACAGTATGCACGAAGGGTATCAACTTGGATTGAGGACATCAATTTGGACCCGCGCATCTATGGTTACAGTGCCAATGATCACGCCGCCAAGTTCGATGCTGATGTGCACTGACAGCGCTCTCGCGTACTGCCTCGCAGACAAAACAAAACCTAGTTTCAGAGAATTGCCACCTAATTCATTATTATGCTTGTCTCGGCTTAATATACCGATGGCATCAATCTTCTCTTGAAGTTGAATATACGGTTTGTCTTTAGGGTCAATTTCACCGAAATCCGTATCTGCTGGATATTGCAAGTCGTCATCCCAAATGAGCATTTCTTTGTAGTCTGACCATGCCAATCGAAGTTCGGCCTCGTTAAGCCCTTTTCTCTCGGCTACTTGTGGAATTGTACTGTTAGTCATTCCGTTGTCTAACCAACGCGGCGCATGAAATTTGAGAACCCCCCGCCCTTGCGCACTCCTCCAATGCTGTCTGCTTGATGGCAGGCGCTCTTATTTATGAAGACGGTCTGAGATTGCGATATTCGCGTCCAGGACGACCGCAAACGTCATCGGCGTTATGTCGGGATCTTGCAACTCCGGCATCGCCTCTAGGAACAAGCACAGATCCTAGAGCACAGCCGAATCTATGAATATCTCTTTCGCCATCAATACTACTTTATAGTTATTTTATGCAACTTACTTCTATCGACTTGCCTCATAGCAGAGCAGATACTTTTAGACAGGAACTGATGCGCTTTTGCGTGTCTGGTTGTCGAGAACCAAGCCCGCTATGCGAATGCGGCTATGCCGCGACATGCCGTATCGGCTTCTCTCAATGCAGGGTTTGTTACGAAAAACCAGTTGTCTTGTTGTATGCGAGAGCGAACCGGATGCACGAGAAAACGAATACAGAACCCCAATCAAAACATGAAGGGAAAACCATGCAGCAAGATAACAGCAATCATTACAGGATCCTGCAAACGACAGACAACGTCTCAAAGGAAGAACTCATTGATCTATACGTATCCGTGGGTTTTGGCGAGCGTCGCCACTATGAGCATCTGACGGACATGGTCGAACGGATGTTCGGCGACGGCGTGTTCGGTTTCTTCGTTCACCAAGATCAACATCTAATCGGAATGGCGCGGGTCTATAGCGACGACACCTCCGTATCCTGGATTGCAGAAATTGCAGTTCGGCCGGATCGGCAAGGAAGCGGCATCGGCAGCGCGATATTGAAGGCCGTAAATGAACGTTTTGGTCATACCGATCTCTATGTTCAACCGTTCACGGGCCAACAGCCGTTTTTCGTCAAAGGCGGCATTCCCGCCCGCCCGCAAATGGCGGTCTGCGGGCGCGCATCTAATCTTTCGATAGCGGATCGAGGTGGAGAAAACAGCTCATGAGAGCGCGATATACAACAGCCATCACTCCGGAGGGTTGGCAGTGTCCATACCAATTGAGAGTTAGCGGCTTTAACGAAACGGACACACGCGATTTTATCCGCAACGACTTGATATCTATCGTCGCGCCGACATTGCATGCGCCGACTGGTACGGCGATAAACGAAACTGGAAACGGCCCCTTAACATTGGATTTTGGGTGCCTCAACGAGGTCGTGGAGCGACGGTATTGTGATTTAGGAAAGGCACTACGCAAATCTGCGCTCGCATGCACTGAGGCGACATGTATTTCCTCCTTCCCTGCATTGAAGAGTTTCAAACCGCTTGCCGATGACTCACATCAAGGTGGGGCACGCCCTTTGTTGTTGAGCGGCGATGCGACGTCCCTTGTCCTGAAGCATGCGGATCCCCGCCCATACCGCTGTTTGGCGGATATTCTCAGCCAGGTATCGACCGGCCTGCAAACCGATTTACGGATGCCGGAAATCATATCGTCCCCGTCTAACGACTGGTATTTCATTCCGTATTTAACGACAACGTCTCGCGCAACCAATCAACCGAAACCGTTCATGTACGCCGTTGGTATTTTGACCGCTGTCGCCTATGCCCTTCGGATCGTCGGTCTGCATATGGAAAATATCGTCATTCACGGCCAGCGTCCCGTGATCATTGATCCCGAATGTATATTTTCAAATTTCGCACCCGTTACTACGTAGGAACGCTTATTAAGCACCGGCCTCCTTAGCCACAACGCACTTCTCTCGGCGCTACGCGGCGGCGGTAAAGGGAATGCGAGGCTTTTCCAAATTGGGTTGCAAATCAAAAGCGGCAAAGCAGTCTCATACAAAAAACCGTCACCGACGTTTCACAACAGAATAGTCAACAACAACGGCAACGAATGGGACCCCGCCGATTTCCGCTCAACCTTCAAGAGCGGATACATCGACGCGATGCGCTGGATGACGAACAATGCAGCCCTCCTTACCGACATCATTGACGATATAGCTTCCGGAGATTTTCGTATTCGATATTTGGTCAGAAAGACCCGCCTATACAGCATCACCACCCATATGCTGAACATCCCAGCAGGAGAACTTTACCCGGCCTGGAGGGAAAGCGTCTTTCGTCGTTTCGCAAGCGCGGGGCACTTCACGGAATCGGTATCTCAAAAACTTTTACGTGCGGAACTTCATGATATGGACCGGCGAGATATACCGTATTTTTGGGTGACCGCGAACGACAACTGGGTTTTACATGAAACCGGAGCCGTTCAGACGACGGAATCGAGAACGTCACCCAAGCAACAGGCGATCTAGGATATTCGGGATTTGCGCAAAATCGACTTTGCAGAACATATCGATGTGTTGAATGAATTCTTCGATACCGATGTCAGAGCGCGAGCCTAATGCTCTTTGGCTCCGATTCCTCGCGCAGGGTTGAGATTCGAATGCGCAGATGTTGGCGCAAGCGATAAGCTGAGCTCAATCCCTTATATTTCAACATGTATAGAGAGTTTAGTGAATGGCTGTGAACACGTGCGAACGCATAAATGGCGGAGGGGAAGGGATTCGAACCCTCGATACAGTTTCCCGTATACTGGTTTAGCAAACCAGCGCCTTCAGCCACTCGGCCACCCCTCCACGCGGGTCCGGCGCCCCAATCGGAAACTCGGGATGGCCGGAAAAGACGGCGGGAATGTACGGGCTGGACCGGCCAGCGTCAACCACGCTGAAACGATCCCAAATCTATTAAACCCGGCACATGGAAGCCTTGCCGCACCCTTCCCCCGGCATCATCATACAAACCGACTCTACCCGCCCCGGAGAAGACGCTTGCCGCAATCCCCTCCCCATCAACCGAAGCCCGCAGCGCCGCTGAGCCGACTTGCCGTCATACTGTTGATGGTGCTTGGGACGCTGGGGCAGATGGCCCTGAACATCGTATTACCTTCGCTACCGGCGATCGGCGCCGATCTGCAAGTGATCCCGGGCGGCGAACGGCTCGTACTATCGGTGTTCCTGATCGGTTTCGCCAGTGGACAACTGATTGTCGGCCCCCTCATCGATCGGTTCGGGCGACGCCGCATTCTGATTCCGGGCCTGATCCTTTATACGCTGCTGGGTGGCATCGCCGCCCTTGCAGGGTCCATCGAATGGTTGCTGGCGGCGCGGCTGTTGCAGGGGCTTGGCGCCGCGGCAGGATTTGTCGCCGCCCGGGCAATCGCGCGCGATTCATTTCAAGGCGCGGAACTGGTCCGTATCTTCGGGCTATTGACGCTGACTATGGGCATCGTCCCCGGTATCGCACCGATCATCGGCGGATTCACACAGGACTACGTCGGTTGGCAAGCGAACATGGCGATCACAACCCTGCTCGGCGCCGGTGTCCTGATCCTGTGCTTTTTCGCCATGCCCGAGACCGGCACCCCGTCATCCGAGGACATTTCCGTGCCGCAGGTCGCGCTCAATTATCTGTCGATCATCAAGGACCCGACCTTCAGGCGCTTCGCCGTCACCAACGCGCTGGCACTGGGGTCCTTGTATGCGTTTCACTCCGGCGGTCCTGAGTTGATGATCCGGCAACTGGGCCTGACCCCGTCCTCATTCGGCTTTCTTGCGTTCCTGCATTCCGGCGCCTATATGCTGGGTGCCGCCGCCGTTTCGGTTTTCAGCGAACGTATCACCGAGCCTTCCAAAGTCGTTATCGCCAGCGCCTTGGGCATGTGCGCCTCGGCCTCAGCCATGTTGTTGCTGTCGATGAGCGGGTTCGCCAGCGTTGTCACGATCATGTTCTTCATGGTGATCTTCGGATTTGCCCTGGGGACGATCCTGCCACTGGGTGTCGCCGGCGCACTCAGCCCGTTCAAGGCCAGGGCCGGCACCGCGACGGCGCTTCTGGGTGCGTTGCAGATGTCCGCCGGCGCCGGCGCCAGCGCCGTGGTCGCCGCGTTTCCCGATATACCCGGCATTGCCTTTCCCATCGTCATGATCGTCATGACCGCCGCCGCCGCCCTGAACGCCCGGCGTTCGCATCGAGAACTCAATCCCTAGGAGACCCGCCATGACCGAGACACTACGTGATCTGATCGCCGCCCGCTTTGCCGAACCCACCGAGATCGGCGGGGATCGCCCTGCGGAAGGCACGCAGGCCCTGCAACTCAGGCACCGTTCACGGCGCAGATACAAGGACACCCCGGTTTCACAGGATGTACTCGATGTTATTTATGCCTGTGCCCTGTCAGCGCCGGCCAAGTCCGATCTGCAACAGGTAGCGATTATCCAGTTCAATGATGCATCCAAGCGGGACAAGGTCACCGATCTGTTTCCTTCCATGCCGTGGATCAAGCAGGCGCCGGTATTTTTGCTGTTTTGCGGCGACGGGCGGCGTATCCGGCGCGTGTGCGAGCTTCGCGGCACATCGTTTGCGCACGAACCGCTGGACGCGTTCTTGAATGCCGCCGCCGACGCCGCCATCGTCATGCAGAATTTCATCATCGCCGCCGAAGCCGAGGGTCTTGGTTGCTGCCCGATCAGCGCTGCACGCGAAGTCACCGACGAAATTGCTGAACTTGCTGGGCTGCCGGCGGGCGTTTTTCCGTTTGCCGGTCTGTGTGTCGGTCATCCCGCGGACGATCCGGCCATCAGCGTGCGGCTGCCGATGCGCTTGACCGTACACAAGGACAGCTACGACGACAGCAATCTGGAAGCCGAAGTCGAAAGCTATGACCGCCGCCGCAGCCTGACGAACCCGTATGGCAAGCAACGCAATCCCGACCGTTATGGCAGTAAGGAAAATTATGGCTGGTCCGACGACAAGGCCCGCCAGACGGCGAACACGGAACGGCTTGCATTTGCCGCCTATATCAAGCGAACCGGATACAAGCTGTGATGTACATACAACTGAATGTTTATGTAAATACGACTTTTCATGTTTATATCTATAAAGTAGATTTATATACATAAGACACACCTTAAAGGTGTCCGTTATTGGCACGTGCTACTTGAAGACTCCGCCTGGGAAGGAGACCTTTCATGGGAAACTTTGACGCCTATGCCACACCTAAAAGCGAGCCCCGGCAGGTCCGTTCGGTGCTGCGTCATGGCATCGGTCCGAATGCCACAAATGCCCCCGAAGATTTGCATATTATTACGCAGACCCTGACCAGGGCCGGTTTGCTCGATAAAAATGCCAACCCCGCGATAACACACGCCGTCATTTTCCGCGCCATTCAACATGCGCGGCAAACCTTGACGAGCACCTCTTCAACCACAGCCGGCGACGTGTATCTCACACCGGGCGATGAAACCGAACGCGCCGTCCGCCGTGCCCTCGCCGGGGGCAGGCTGCCTCTGTCACACCGTGCCGTGTGCAACAGCAAATCCCCCAAGGGCGCACGTAGCGTCATAGACAGCGGCATGCGCCGGGCACGGGAAAAACTCAACGGGAAATC
This sequence comes from Thalassospiraceae bacterium LMO-JJ14, assembly GCA_021555105.2. Taxonomy (NCBI): domain Bacteria; kingdom Pseudomonadati; phylum Pseudomonadota; class Alphaproteobacteria; order Rhodospirillales; family Thalassospiraceae; species Thalassospiraceae bacterium LMO-JJ14. The sequence continues at coordinate 1,425,871 of CP134604.1, read as the reverse complement.
GGATCATCACGCACTCAGCTCACCGGCCTGCCGCGCCCTGTTACCGGTAATCAGCGTCGAAACGTTTCAGTCGAACCGACGCCTCGCCGATGCACTCGTCACGGGTGGCCATATCGCGGATCTCGAGCGCATTCTCGCTGCAACCATTGCCGAGAACGGAAAGCAGGGCTTCAGTGATATCCGGGATTTCTTTCAGATACTGAAAAGCCGCGCGCCGGGCAACGCGCATGAATTGTTCGAGCGTACGGCTTCGCACCTGAAGGGCAAGTCGCTACGGCGTTTCAGAAAACTGTATTTCGGCACACCGCCGGTCGAAGGCGATTTCACCGACAAGGCAAGCGGAACGAACCCGATCAGTTGACCATGTGCTCCTTGATCGCCGCGTTACGTACGGACTTGCGAACCTTTTCGAACGCCCGCACCTCGATCTGGCGCACACGTTCGCGGCTGATGCCGTACACATCGCTAAGATCCTGCAGTGTCATCGGCTCGTCCTTAAGCCGACGTTCCATGAGGATATGGCGTTCACGTTCGGTCAGACACTTCATCGCCCCAAGCAGCATCTGGTGTCGGTTTCTCGACTCCTGACGCTCGGCGACAATTGTTTCCTGCGAGTGGCCGTCGTCTTCGAGCCAATCGATCCATTCCCCCTCGCTATCGTCTCGCAGCGGGGCATTGAGTGAATGGTCCGGACCGGCCAGGCGGCGGTTCATATTCGTGACTTCCTGCTCGGAAACCTTGAGCCGCGTTGCGATCAACGCGGTATGTTCCGGCGTCAGATCGCCGTCATGTATGGCCTGCAGTTCGCTTTTGATCCGGCGCAAATTGAAGAACAGCTTTTTCTGCGCTGCCGTGGTTCCCATCTTTACCAGCGACCATGAATGCAGGATATATTCCTGCATCGAGGCGCGAATCCACCACATGGCGTAGGTCGCCAGACGAAACCCCTTGTCCGGGTCGAACCGCTTGACGGCCTGCATCATGCCGATGTTGCCTTCCGAGATCAGTTCGCCTACCGGCAGGCCGTAGCCGCGATAGCCCATGGCAATTTTGGCGACCAGACGCAGGTGGCTGTTGACCATTTGATGCGCGGCCTCGTCATCCTTGTGATCGCGCCACCGTTCTGCGAGGGCAATTTCCTCTTCGTGCGTCAGCATCGGATAGCGGCGGATAACCTGAAGATAACGCGACAGGTTTTCCTCAGGGGTCGGATTGAAATCTTTGGCGAGCGTGCCCATTGTGCCTATCTTCCCTAAGTTTCATCATCATTCAGTCCGCACGTCCGGGCATTGCCCGATTCCCGTGAGTCCGTGACGATCGTTTTGTTCATTGTACCCGAGTTTTTTACTCGGATATAGTCTTATTATAATGTTTCTAAACTATCAATTAACTCATTAATCTCATTTGATAGTTCAATCTCGAAATCAAGCTCCTTGTGTGTAACCGGATGCTCGAAACCGAGTTTGTACGCGTGCAACGCCTGATGTTTGTACGCGCCGGGCTGGCCCTGGATCACAATTTCCCGATCTTTTCGGCTGCTTCCCCTTGTATGATACAAAGGATCGCCCACCAGCGGATGACCCATTGATGACATTTGAACACGAATTTGGTGAGTCCGTCCTGTGAATAAATGGCAATCCATTAATGCCGCGACAGCACCAATCGGCCTGATTACCCGGTAATCCGTGACCGCCAGTTTGCCGCCGGAAGCGACAACCGCCATGCGTTTCCGGTTTTTGGGATCGCGGCCGATGCGGTTTTCGATGCGTCCTGCACGCGAGTTCGGCATCCCCCAGACAACCGCCATATAGGCGCGCTTGATACTGTGCACCTGAAACTGCTCGACCAGACCGCGATGTGCGATGTCGCTCTTGGCGCACACCATGACACCGGATGTATCCTTGTCGAGCCGGTGTACAATCCCCGGGCGCGTTACCCCGCCGATCCCGGACAGCGAGCCGCGGCAATGATGCAAAAGTGCGTTTACCAGTGTCCCGCCTGAATGGCCGGGTGCCGGATGCACGACCAGCCCGGTCGGTTTTACCAGCACGATCAAATGTTCATCCTCATACAGCACCTCGAGCGGGATATCCTCTGCACCCGGGCGGGCCGGTATCGGCGGCGGGACGGTCAGGGTATAGCTCTCGCCGGCCCTGACCTTACGCGAAATATCCCCGGCGGCACCCCCCGGGCCACGCAAATGACCCGCATTGATCAGCGCCTGTACCCGCGTTCTGGACAGATTACCGGCATTGTCGGCCAGCCATTTATCCAGACGCGCGCCGGCATCGGCGGCGTCGACGGTCAGGGTGATTTCGCGTGCCTCGCTCATAACCGCCTTTATGCCCTATCGTGGCACCGATGCCCAATCTCTTGACAAGAATAGCCCCGGCGACGATGAAGACCAGTGGATAAGGATATGTGGATACGATGAAGGCATTAAAGGCGATTGTTATCGGCATGGGGGCCCTGATCGTGCTTGCGGTCGGGCTGATCGGATTCGGCCTGTACAAGAAGTCCGTCGATCCCGGATGGAAACTGTTCGGGTCACGCCCGGATACCCCCGCCGCCGCCATATCCGCGGCACCCGATGCCTTCGGCGCATTGAACCTGGGCTTGGCCGATGAGTGTTACATCGAAGACGTTCGCCCGGACGGGCGCCGCGCTTATCTTCTGCTTGGCCCGGCCAGTGTCTGCAACGGCGTGATCGCCATCGACACCCAGGACGGACGCATCCTCGGGCGTGTCGATCCCAGATGACCGTTCGCCTCAGCGACGGCCTCGCCGCGCGCATCCGCGTGCACGCGGAACGGGGCTATCCGCATGAAGCGTGTGGACTGCTCTCCGGCATCCGCCACAACGACGGCACGGTGAGCATCACCGGCGTGCATGAAAGCGAAAACGTCACGGCCCAAGATCCGAAAACGGGCTTCGAGGTCGACCCCAAGCTCCGTTTCGATCTGATGCGCGCGCTGGAAGCCCAGGCCGACGGCAGCGAAATCATCGGCCATTATCATTCGCACCCCGACCACCCGGCGGAACCGTCGGCAACCGACCTTGCGATGACCTACGAGGTGGATTTCATCTGGTTGATTTGCGGCGTCACCAAGGACGGCGCGACGGCGTTGAATGCCTTCAGGCCGCGCCCCGACCGCAGCCGATTCGAGGCCCTGGAATTGGCCACCGGGCAAGACTGACCGGCCGCTGCCCGGCACCCGAATCCGTCAACTGCCGTGCTTGTGCATGTTGTGCCCCTGTGGCATGGACTTGGTGCCGACCCCCTGCACCTCGAACGTTATATCGATCCGGCCCGCCTTCTCGAAAACAAGTGTCAGCGGCAGTTCCTGACCTTCCTTGAACGGTGCTTTCAAGCCCATGAACATGATGTGCAGGCCGCCCGGCTGCAGGATTTCCGTGGTGCCGGGGGCAATCTCGACGCCGTCCACCCGGCGCATTCTCATGATGCCCGATTCCATCAGGTGGGTATGGATTTCGGTCCGCGCCGCAAGCTCTGATTGAACATCGACGAGACGATCCGCCTCTTTGCCCATATTAATCAGCGTCATATAGGCGGCGCCGGCTTTGGCGGGGCCCGCCGTTGCCCGCGCCCAAGCCTGTTCGACCATAATGCCGTCACGGTTCATGCCGTCGGCGGATGCTTGCTGCGCCAGCAGGAAAACACCGCATATAACGGCGACAATAATTTTTCTCATTTCCCTACTCCTACATGTCAGGCGCAAGAACAAGGCGGCAAATTTCTACCGCCCTGTTATCAATTGCGGATTCCGTTCAAATCAAGCGGCTTCCGCCTCATACAAACGGCGATGCGTAAACGCGCTGTCTTTAAAGCCGTACATGGTCTTTGCAATTGCGAGCACGCCCAGATCGACAAGAGGCTCAACAATGATCACCAGCATGTATGCGGAGCCGAATGACAGAACATTGGTAAGATTTTCCGCGCCGAAGCCGTGACCGTAAAGCGCCCAAAATGCGACCCAGCTGACGATCCCTGCCTGATATGCCGTGGATAGTGCCAAGGCTTGACTGTACTTGATATCCTTGTAGGCCGTTTTCTTGGGAATAATTTTCCCAGCCAGGAAGCTCATGGCATAGAGCGGCACCAGCAATGTGGTGATATTCATCCCGTATTGCGGAAGATCGAAGGGGGCGAAAAACACTCCCTGTATCAACAATCCGGCGGCCAGTCCAAAAGCAGCCGGACCGGCACCGAGAATCAGAAACAGCGTAGAGCCGAGAATCAGGTGAACTTCGGAAACACCGACCGGGTAATGCGGCAGGATTTCAAAGAAGCTGAAGACCAAAGCCGTTGCAGCGGTGGACCGTGCAACCAATGATGTCACACCGCCATCGTTTTTGATGGTTTCATAACCCAATTTGGCGACCAAGCCCAATGAGCCCGCAGCCGTGGCATAGCTGAGAATCAGTTTAGCGCCGTCAACGACGCCAGGTTCCATATGCATAGTATATACCTTTCTTTGCACCCATCGTGCATCAGAGACGCCAACAATCCGTTGGCATCAGGTTGGATCGACATTCGGGCAGGTCTCCTGACTCACGCTTCATAACCGATCTTCCGCCTTCCCAGGCTTTCGCCCAGTGGCATGATGGAAGTGGCTCGCGCTTACAGTTGCGAGGGCAGTCACGGATTCGGTCCCTGATGGGTACGCCTCACCGTATTCCCTTTTAATCCGCCCGCTCGGTCGATTGGGCAGAACCACGAAATTTTAAGGTAAATAAACCTGCAAAAAATGACAACACACTGGGCGGCTATTTTAGGTCTTACGGTTCAACCAGCCCCTTCGGGGTGAAGGCCGAGCCCTCGTACATGGTCGCGGTAATCATTTCCAGCGCCTGGCGCTGCTGTTCGATGTTTTCCGGTGTTGCTTCACCCACCGGCTGCGTTTCCAGTTCGAAATGGCCGAATCCATCATGTCCCCGGACCAGCATGGCACTGTCGCGGGGCCCTTCCTTTTCGGCCCGCGTCGGCAGGTAGTCGAGCAGCAAGCCGACCCGCCGTTCACCCGACGTATTGGGACCGGAGGCATGAATGATGCGGTGATCGAACAGACAAGCCTCCCCCGGCTTGAGTTCCGCCTCGACCGCGCCCGAAGCATCGAAATCGTCGGTGATGTACTGCGCGCGGGAAAGAATGCTGTCGCCGTTATCGCCTTCGGCATGCTTCAGCAACGGCCACTTGTGCGATCCGGGGATGACCTTGAGGCAGCCGTGCTTCGCACTCGCCGCCGACACCGCCAGCCAGGCGATAATCAGGAACGGTTTCAGCCTGATGTACATGCTGTCCTGATGCCAGGCCGCATGTGCCTTGCCGTCCGGGTTCTTGAAACGAAATGTCGCGTTCCAGTTCAAGATGTCCGGGCCGAGCAGGTCTTCGATGATGTCGAGAACATGGTTTCGGCGCGCAAGACCGTCGATCCAGTCAAGCAGCAGATTCGCCTTGAAATCGAGTTTCCCGGCATGTTCCGGATGCGTCTGTTCGAATGTCTGAAGACGCGCCAGATACCCAAGGGCCTCTGCCTCGTCGAGAAACCGGACCGGCGACAGAAAACCGTCGGTTTGGAATTGTTTGATCTGTTTGTCGCTCAGCACCTTGCCCATGGCGGCCTCCTTATCCGGCTTCGATAGTGCCAGAGCCGGCGCACGAATACAGACAAAAAACGTCAATACCAGGTATGTGTCTGAGGCCTCACTATCCGGTTTCATGCCCCCGGTGTCTCGGATAGTATCCGGCCATGTTTTACATAGCCCCCGTCCTTTTGTCGCTTTGCGTCGTTCAAGTCGTCATGGCTGCGGTGCTGATGACTTTCTGGCGGTTGCGGGTGAGCGCACCCGGTCTGCTTGAGATGGCGTCGGCCATGGCGATCAGCAGTCTGGGCGCCGTATTGACGGGTGTCGGGACTTCATCCGCCAACCATTACTTCGCATTCATCGGCATTCAGTGCTTCATCATCGCCTTTCTGGCGGCTGCCCGCGCCATGCGGCGCCTTCAGGGCTTAACGCCGCTTTACGTGATAGAGGGCGTGACGGTTTTCTGCTGCGCTGCCGGCGATGTCTATTTTCTTTTTGTCAGCGGGAATTTTTCCGGCATTGCCGTGCTGCATTCCACGGCTTACGCAATCGTCTGCACCATCACTGCGCGCACCCTATTCCGCGAACCCGAAACCGCTCTGAAACCCGGTTGCCGAATTCTCGGGTTCGTCTTCGGCGCGTTTGCCGCCATCAGCATCGTTCGCGCCGTGTTGCGGCTTTTTGTCGAACTTCCGGTACCGGTGAACATGCAGGTCCCGTCGTTCGAGATCGCCTATGTCTTTTTCGGCATCGCCGTATCGATTGGCTGGACCCACGGCTTTGTCTGGACATCCTATAGCGTCGCCGAGTTCCAGCTCCGCGCCGCGAACGACAAACTGGAACGTTTTTCCGGGGCCGTGGCGCATGACCTGAACACGCCGCTCAATGCCATTGTCGGCTATCTAGAAGCCATCAACCACCTGCCGGCTTCGGAAGAAAACCGCAAAATCCAGTTCGTTGCATCGGCACACGAAGCGGCTTTGCGGATGAGCCGCTTTATCCATGATCTTCTCGAGCAGTCTCGTGACGGGCATGAAGAACGTCCGGCGCAAGCCGTCAACACGCAAGCCTGCATAGAAGACGCCCTAAAGTCGCTGCAACACAAGATCGATGCCGCAGGCGCCAAGGTGAACATCGCCGTCGAACATGGCGTCATGGCGATACCGTTTCAGATAACGCGGGTTTTCCAGAACCTTGTGGATAATGCGATCAAGTATTGCGCTACTGAGCGGCCGCTCGAAATCCACATAACATCGGCCGAAGATACCGGCTGGGTGTCATTGTCGGTCAAAGACAACGGCGTTGGCATTTCCACCGACGATCAGAACAGAATTTTCGGGCAGTTCGAACGTGCCCGCGACATGGGTAGCATTCCCGGCTATGGCCTTGGTCTTGCGGAATGCCGCAATATCGTCGAAAGCTTCGGCGGCAGCATTGGCGTTCAATCGGCGCCCGGCAGCGGATCCACATTCATCCTCAGGCTGCCGGCAGCGCAGGCCTGAGGCGACAATCCGCCAAACGGGGTTAGTGCACTTCCTTGGAAGCCCCGATCGCGGCCTTGAGTTTCTCGAAATTGAAATCCGGGCTTTTCGCCGCATCGAGAATTTTTGCTTCCTTGCGCTGTTGCAGGGCGACGACGTCGGGGATCTTATTCACGGCTTGCCGCGGGATCATCACTGCGCCATGCCGGTCGGCGTGAACAATGTCGTTGGTCGCGACCGTCAGACCATAAACCGTAACCTGACAATCGAAATCGACGACATGCACGTAAGCATGGCTCGGCCCGATTTTGCCGCCCAACAGGTTGAAGCCGCGCACGCTGTCGGGAATATCGCGGATCGAGCCGTTGGTGACTGCGCCGACAGCGCCCAGTCCCTTGTGCACGTGTGTATGCACTTCACCCCAAAAGGCACCGTGGCCGGGATGGGGGTCGATGTCCTGAATGATGACGATTGTCGGTCCCGGCGCATTGGAAACGTATTCGTAATACGGCAGCCGCTTTGCAGCCGCTTGCTCGATGGTATCCGATGACGGCCCGGCTGCACGGATCATCGCAGTCCGGGCATAGCCGCACATCGGCGGCAGGTCGGCATCGAGCGGCACGAGCTGCTCTGTTGTGTACCCGTGGCCGCGTCGCTCGGGCATGATTTCCTCAAGCGCATTGCAAATCGTCGGGGTATCCCATTGCGTCAGAATTTTCAGATCGTCTTCGGTAATGTCGCTCATGATTCTCTCCCCTGCTTGTCTGGTCTTAACGGCCGTTCTTTTTGCGCCATTGGGCAAAATCTTCCCTGGTCTCGTCCTTGGTCGCCGGATACAGGCCGATAACGCCATGCCCTTCGTTGACCCGCTCAGTCACGAAATCCTCAAACGCCGTCATCTCGGTCGCCTCGTAGGCGATCTCGTCGGCAATGTAGAGCGGGATTACCACCACCCCTTCGTCATCGCCGACGATGACATCGCCCGGAAACACGGCGACGTCACCGCATCCGATCGGGCCGTTAAGCTCGATTGCCTGATGGATCGTCAGGTTGGTCGGCGCGGAAGGCCGGTTGTGGTAACAGGGGATGTCCAGCTTGCTTATTTCCGGCGAATCCCGGAAACCGCCGTCGGTGATGACGCCGGCAACGCCGCGCTTCATCATGCGCGTCACCAGGATCGATCCCGCCGACGCGGCGCGCGGATCCTTGCGGCTGTCGATAACCATGACGTGGCCGGGCGGGCATTGCTCGACGGCAACCCGCTGCGGATGTGACGGGTTCTGGAACACGCTGATCGGATTCAGATCCTCGCGCGCGGGAATGTAGCGCAACGTATAGGCTTGGCCGACCATATTCGCCCCTTTCGGGCTGACCGGATGGACATCCTGCAGAAACTGGTTCTTGAGGCCGACCTTGAACAGGGCCGTGCTGATCGTCGCCGTCGATACTTTTTGGAATTTGTCGCGCGTTTCCGCGGTGAGCTCGGTCGTGCTCATGTGAATCTCCAATTTCTGATTAAAATATGTCCGGCTCTGGCGTCGGGCCGCCGAAGGATGTTTCCAGGTAGTCGAAATCGCAGCCCTCGTCAGCCTGCTTGATATGCTGCGCGAACATCCAGCCGTAGCCGCGTTCGAACTTCGGTTTCGGCTGCGTCCACGCGGCACGGCGCGTTTCCAGCTCCGCATCGCTGACCAGCATGTCGATGGTCCGGTTCGGGATATCGATCTTGACGATATCGCCGGTTTTCAAAAGCGCCAGCGGCCCGCCAATGTGACTTTCCGGCGAGACATGCAGGATACAGGCACCGTAGCTGGTGCCGCTCATGCGGGCATCCGACATCCTGAGCATGTCGCGCACCCCTTCCTTCAAGAGCTTCTTGGGGATCGGCAGCATGCCCCATTCCGGCATCCCCGGCCCGCCTTGCGGTCCGGCGCCCCTGAGCACCAGCACATGATCGGCAGTGACGTCGAGATTCTCGTCATCGACAGCGGCCTTCATTTCCGGATAGCTGTCGAATACCAGCGCCGGGCCCTGGTGATGATCGAAACGGGGATCGCACGCGCTCGGCTTGATGACGCAGCCGTTCGGCGCCAGGTTGCCCCTGAGCAACGCCAGCGATCCATGCGCATAGATCGGATTGTCGATCGGCCGGATGACGTCATCGTTATAGACTTCGGCACCTTCCAGCGTTTCGCCCAGCGTCCGCCCCACAACGGTCATGGCATCAAGGTTGAGTTTGTCGGTCAAACGCGTCATCAGCCCGCGCAGCCCGCCCGCATAATAGAAATCTTCCATCAGATAAGTGGACCCGCTTGGCCGCACGTTCGCAATCACCGGCACATGACGCGACGTCGCATCAAGGTCATCGAGGGTCAAATCGACACCGGCGCGCCTGGCCATGGCGATCAGGTGCACGACGGCATTGGTCGAACAACCCATCGACATGGCGACGGTGACGGCATTGTCCATGGCGGCGCGGTCGATGATCTTGTCGGGCGTCAGGTCCTCCCAGACCATTTCGACGGCGCGGCGGCCACAGGCGGCAGACATGCGAATGTGGTTGGCATCAGCGGCGGGGATCGAACTGGCGCCGGGCAGGGTCAGTCCCATCGCTTCGGCGATGGCGGTCATCGTCGACGCCGTCCCCATCGTCATGCAATGACCGTAGGAACGCGCGATACCCGCCTCGACTTCGCCCCACTCTTCCGCCGAAAGATTGCCGGCGCGGCGTTCGTCCCAGTATTTCCATCCGTCCGAACCACTGCCGAGCGGCTGGCCCTTGTAGTTGCCGCGCAGCATCGGCCCCGCAGGTAAAAACAGCATCGGCAGACCGGCACTGAGCGCACCCATAACAAGGCCCGGCGTCGTTTTGTCGCAGCCGCCCATCAGCACGGCACCGTCCACCGGATGGCAGCGCAGAAGCTCCTCGACTTCCATCGCCAGCAGGTTCCTGTACAGCATGGTCGTCGGCTTGACGTAATTTTCAGACAGCGACAGCGCCGGCAATTCGATCGGGAAGCCCCCGGCCTGCAGGATGCCGCGCTTCACATCGTCGACGCGCTGCTTGAAATGCGCGTGGCACGGATTGATATCCGACCAGGTATTGATAATGGCGATGGTCGGCTTGCCGACCCAGTCGCTGGGATCGTAACCCATCTGCAGTGTGCGTGAACGGTGGCCGAATGAGCGCAGGTCATCCGGTGCATACCAGCGTGCCGAACGCAGGTCTTCGTATTTTTTCTTATTTTTACTCATCGTCGTTTCTTACGAAAAACCGTCCGCCAGCATGAACATGAACACGATCAGACCGGCGCCTATGAGAATTCCGGCAATACCGGTCAACACCCCATAGTGATTGCTGTCGATCGTTTCGTCCTCTTCAAGGTCGTCATGCAGGTCTCCGGGCATCGACATATCAGTACTCCTGAAACAACATTTTTGACGTCGTCATCAATTCAGCGCCTGCGGCATCCAAAGGGCGATCTGCGGGAAGAACATGACCAGCAACATGCCGATGATCTGCAAGACGATGAACGGCAACACACTGACGAAGATTTCCTGCAGGCTCACATCCCTTGGGGCCACGGATTTCAGCCAGAAACAAGCCGGGCCGAACGGTGGTGACAGGAAGTATATCTGGATATTCATGACGAACAGAATACCGAACCACACCGCCGCCCATTCCGGCTGCATACCCAGTTCCGGCGCCAGATCGCGGACCACCGGCGCAAACACCGGGACGGTAATGAAAATAATCGCGATCCATTCCATGAACGTGCCCAGCACAACCAGGATGGCCATCATCACGAAGATCGTGCCAAGCGGACCCAGACCGGCCCCCTTGATCAGGCTACGCATGAAGTCGGCACCGCCGATCAGGTTATACAGCCCGACGAATGCGACCGCGCCCAGGATCAGCCAGATGATAGTCCCGACCACGGCCATGGTGTTGGCAAGGCAATCGCGCAGCAGGTTATAGTTGAATTTGAAGCGCACAGCGGCAACCAAAATCGCGCCGAAGACACCGACGGCGGCGGCTTCGGTAACACTGGTAATGCCGCCGTAGATCGATCCCATGACGCAGAAAATCAGAAGGATGCACAACGCAACGGCGATCACCTGATGGCGTCCGAGCTTGGCTTCCTCGCCTGTCTTCAGGGCGATCTCAGCCGCCGTCGGCGCCAATGTAGGATTGAGATTGCATCGTGCCAGAACGAACGACACATAGAACGTCGCCAGCATCAGCCCCGGAATGAAACCGGCCGAGAACAGATCGCCGATACCGACGTTGGCGCTCAGACCATAAACGATCATAACGATCGAAGGCGGAATCAGGGTCGCCAGCGCCCCCGCCGCACAGATCAGACCGATCGTCAATTTGCGATCATAACCGAGCCGCAGCATCTGCGGCAGCGCGACGAGACCCAGCATGACGATCTCGCCGCCCATGACCCCGGACATCGCCGCCAGGATCACGGCAACAACGGTCGTCTGCACGGCAACACCGCCGCGCAGACCGCCGGCGAAGATCGACATCGCATCGAACAGATCCTGGGCGATACCGGCACGCTCCAGTATCGACGCCATGAGCACGAAGAACGGCACCGCGACCAAGGGATACTTTTCCAACAGGTCCATGGCGTTCGTGGACACAAGATACATGCCCTGCAATCCATAGAACGCCAAAGCACAGGTAACGGAGATGATCAGCGTGACGATACCGAGCGGCATGCCCGTCATCATCAGTACCAGCAGCGCGGCGACGATCAGCAGCGAAATCATGCCGATGCCGACCTCTTCGCGGTCAACACGGAACTGATCGATGATTTCGCCGCTGCGTTCGGCCAGGTTATCCTCCAGGCCGACCCACATGCTGCTGACATCGCCGTAATGCGCGAAAACCTGAACCAGCAGACGCAGGCAAATCAGGGCTAATACGGCGTAAACCGTGACCTGCAGGGGTTTGGATTGAAAGTGCCTGCGTAAATTGACCAGCAACTGAACGAGGTAAAGAAACAAACCGCTCACAAGCACGGTTTTCAGAACCATCGGCAATGGCGAGTTCCAGGCGGTTCCGCCTCGCTCAGTCAGATCGATGCTTTCCAGCGCTCTGACCAGCGTATCGGATACCAGCATGTAGAGGGCGATAACGCCGACGGCCATCGCAAAAAAATCGAGCCACCAACGGACGCGCTTGGGCGCCATAAGGTAAAGGACGGTGATCCCGATATGCCGCTTCTGCAATGTGACGAAGCCGGCTGACAGCATCCACGAACAAGCGCAGAGTACCATGACGACTTCGAAAACCCACTGTGTCGGAGAATTGAATATATAGCGGGCGATAACTTCCCAAAGCGTACATGCAGCCGCCAGCAGATACAGAAAACTGACCGAGAGCCCCAAGAACCGGCTGACGTGATCGACAGACTGGTTAAAATTGGCCCCGATCGGTGCGCCGACGAGACGCTCCGTAATTCCAGACATCGCCCTCTCCCTGAAACGAAATCGCTAACCGATTTTTTTTATATATTAAGGGCCGCCACGCCGGAACGGCGTGGCGGCACCAATGGTCTTTTTACTTATTTCAGCAAGCCTACGGACTTCATGTATTTCAGATGAGCGTCCAGTGCTTCTTTCGCCAACGGTGACTTAGCGGCGAAATCGTGCCAGGCACCAACCGCAATTTCGCGGAACTTGGCGCGCTCTTCGGTTGACCAGTCGATAACCGTGATATCGCTACCGGCGCGTTGCTTGGCAGCGATTGCCTGGTCCTGAAGATCTGCTTCACGGCGCATGGCGTCGTAAGCGGCCTGGTACCAGACTTCGAGGGCCGTCTGGCCTTCCTTGCCCAGCTTGTCCCAGACCTTCTTGTTCACGATGAACTGCAGAACGGCCATGGAGTGGATACCCGGGTAGATCGGGAACTTGGCAACTTTGTACAAACCCTGCGCGTTGTTGTTGACGTGTGCCGAAGCATCAGCGGCGTCGATGACTTTCTTCTCAAGCGCGGAATAAACTTCCGAGAACGGGAGCGACACCGGTGCTGCGCCCGCGCGCTTGAACACTTCAGCGGCAAGACCTTCCGGCGAACGGACCTTCACCCCTTTGAAATCGGCAACACTTTTGATCGGAATCGTCGAAACGAATGCTTCCTTGGCGTATGGACCGCAGCCGACGACATGGACTTTTCCCTTTTCGTATTTGTCATACGCTTTTTGAAGAATTTCCTTGCCGCCACCATACTGGCAGAAGGTCCGAACCTGGTCGACGGTATCGTAACCGGCGATCAGATCGCCGATCATAGCAAACACCGGGTCGCGACCGGAGAAATAGGAAACAGCGTTCAGGTCGCCATCAAGGATACCATTGGCAACCGCATCGATCGTTTCACGGTGCGGGACGACTGCCTTTGTCGGCAGCACGTCGATTTTAATCTTACCACCGGTCATGGCTTCCAGCTTCGGCGCCCAATCGTCAGTCATGAAGCGGTGCGCCCAGTCACCGGCCTTGGAGCTCGCCTGGACCTTAAGGGTTTTGGCAGCGGCACCATCCGGCGCCATCGCCAACACGAGAGCCCCAATCGACAGGGCCATCAAAGACTTTTTCAACATTATGGAATCTCCCAATTAAAAAATTGTTTGGACAAGATTGACTTGTCAGATATTGAAATACTAATATATCAGTTGTCGAGTCAAGTCGATTTCCATCATCATTACACTGCATTAATGGAATGAAATTCACGGTTTTCAAGCAATGCCAATTGAGGTTTCCGCACTAAATTCCCTGCCTTCCGCCGCAAAACGCGGGGTCCGAATGACAACCGTGCAGCAGATTTACTCTGATTTGCGGAACTTGATCGTCGACCTGACGCTACCACCCGGCACGGTCCTCTCAAAAAATGAAATTGCCGACAGATACCGGGTCAGCCAGACACCGGTTCGCGAAGCCATGATACTTCTGGAAGAGGAAGGACTGGTCGACATTTTTCCGCAATCGAGGACCGAGGTCTCATGCATTGACGTTCAGAGCGCAAGAGAGGCGCACTTCCTGCGCCGGAGCGTAGAAGTCGAGATTGCCCGCATTCTTGCCCAGGATATCTCGAAATCACAAATTTCGGAACTGCGCGATTCCATCGCGTTGCAGGTGGCAGCCGATTCCATCAACGACTATTCCTCTTTCACTCTGCATGACAACCGCTTTCATGAACTGATGTATAAATTTGCCGGTGTCGGCGGCCTTTGGAACATTGTCGATGGGCAACGCGCACACCTCGACAGGCTACGCCGGCTGCACCTGCCGACCAAGGGCAAGGTCAAATCCATCCTGCGCGACCACAAGGCGATTGTTAAGACGATTGCCTCGCACGACGTGGACGCGGCAGAAGCGGCAGTCCGTGAGCACCTGAAAGGCACCGTTTTCACATCGGAAGAACTGCGCGCTCACTTTCCGGAATATTTCGTCCAATCCGGCAGGTAAGCCGGATAGAAACCGGTAACCACGAGGAACCACTTCAATGGATACGCATGATCCACTCTCAGTCATCACGGATGAACAGGTTCGCGGATACAAAGAAAAAGGCTTTGTTGTCGTCGAGGACATTTTTTCCGCCGAAGACCTTGAAAAAATGGACGCCGCGATGCACGAGATCGTCAACAGCGCCCACGGACTCAGCGAACATACCGGTGTCATTGACCTGGAACCTAGCCACACACCGGACAACCCGCGCGTGCGCCGCATCAAGGAGCCGTTCCTAAATCACCCGGTGTTCCATGAAATGGCCAAGAAACCGAAGCTGATTGCCGCGCTGACGGCGCTGATCGGCCCGAACCTCAGAATGCACGGCTCCAAGATCAATCTGAAATCCGCCGAATACGGCTCGCCGGTCGAATGGCATCAGGACTGGGCCTTTTATCCGCACACCAACGACGACGTTCTCGCGGTCGGCGTCATGCTCGACGCCATGACCGACGATAACGGCCAATTGCTGTGTATTCCCGGCTCTCACAAGGGGCCGACCTATGACCATCATCAGGACGGGCATTTCGTCGGCGCCATCGACCCAGAATCGTCCGGCATCGATTTTTCGAAAGCTGAAAAGATCAAGGGCAAGGCCGGGGCCTGCAGCTTCCACCACGTCCGCACCATGCACGGCTCTGCGCTGAACACGTCGGGCAAGGACCGCCGGCTTTTGCTTTTGCAGGTTGCCGCCGCAGATGCCTGGGACATCCGCGGCATGAGCCGCATCGGTTCATGGGATCAATACAAGGCAACGATGATCGCAGGTGAAGTGACGAACGAACCCCGGGTCGTGCCGACACCGATCCGCCTGCCCTACCCCGAACCGCTCAAGAAAGGCTCCATCTACGAAAGTCAGACACTGGTTAAGAACAAATACTTCGGCGCCAAACCTGCCGCCGAGTAACAACAAAAAACGGAAACATCATGAAACGCGTCCTCGTCACGGAGACCATGCACGCCTGCGCCTTTGATATCCTGGGTGCGCGCGATGACATCGAAATCATCAATCTGAAAGGCGACATCCGCCCCGAAACACTGATAGCGCATATGCCCGGCGTTCATGCCATCGCTGTGCGTTCGGCGCATCTGACGGCGGACGTCCTGAGCCATGCCAACGATCTTGAAATCGTCTCGCGCCATGGTGTCGGCTGCGACCTGATCGATGTCGATTACCTGTCGGGACGGGGCATTCCGGTCGCCATAGCGGCCGGCGCAAATTCGCTTTCGGTCGCCGAGCATACCATGGCGCTGATGCTGGCGCTGGCGCGCGAACTGCCGGCACAGGACAAGATGGCCAAGGGCGGCAACTGGAAGAACCGCAACGAATTCCAACTCCGCGATCTCAGGGGTGCGACAATCCTGATCGTCGGCTTCGGACGCATCGGCCGTCTCGTCGCGCCGCTCTGCACGGCTTTCGGCATGAACGTCATCGCCGCCGACATCGCGCCCGACTATGCGCTCGCCGGGGAAATGGGTATCCGGCTGATAACCGATTTCCACGACGCCCTGGCCGAAGCCGATTACGTTACCCTGCATGTGCCGCTGGACGACAAGACAAGGCACCTTGTCGGAACCGCCGAGTTCACCGCCATGAAGGATGGCGTCATTGTTCTCAATTGTGCGCGCGGCGGCATCGTCGATGACGATGCGATGTTGGCGGCGCTGGATGCCGGCAAGGTCTTCGCAGCCGGGATCGATGTTCTCGACCGTGAGCCGCCGGAACCCGACCATCCGGTCCTAAAGCGTGACGATGTCATCGTCACCCCGCACAACGGCGCCGCATCAATCTCGTCATCCATTGCCATGGCGCGCATGGCGGCCGAGAACATTCTCGACTGCTTCGACGGCCGGCTGAAAGATGACATGATCTTCAATCTGGACGGACTTCGCTAAGCCATGACCGACAATCAACCGACCCGCGTAACCGCTGCCGGGATGACCCGGCTCGGCGCCGACATTTTCGAACGCGCCGGTGCGTCAGCGACGGAGTCCGAAGCGATCAGCGCCAATCTGGTGAATTCCAATCTTTCCGGTCACGACAGTCATGGTGTCGTCCGCATCCCGCGTTATCTGATGTGGGAGCGAACGGAAAATCTGAAATTCGGCCAGTCCGCGGAAGTGGTCGCCGAAGGCGGCAATTTCGCCCTGATCGATGGCAACAAGGGCTTCGGCCAGGTGGTCGGGCGCGAAGCCGTCGACATCGGCATCGATAAGGCCAAGGCCGACGGTATCGCCATTGTCGCACTGCGCCGCGCCGGCCATCTCGGGCGGATCGGCTTCTGGGCCGAACGTGCGTGCGACGCCGGACTTGTATCGATCCATTTTACCAACGTCTCACAAAGCATGCTGGTCGCCCCGTTTGGCGCGGCCGACCGGCGCGTTTCGACGGCACCCGTCACCATCGGCGTGCTGAACCCGGGCGGCGACGACTTCATCCTCGATTTTGCAACGTCGAAGGTTGCCGAAGGCAAGGTCATGGTGGCGCTTCGCGGCGGCAAGCCGGTCCCCGAAGGTGCGCTGATTGACGGCGACGGCCAGCCGACGACCGACCCGCATGCGCTTTACGGCGACTTAAAACCCGGCCAGGTCGCCGACCCGCGTGCCGGGGCGGGCGCGCTGGTCACCTTCGGCGAGCACAAGGGTTCGGGACTGGCGCTGGCGTGCGAACTGCTGGCCGGCGCCCTGACCGGTTCCGGCACCACCGGACCCGGCACAAAAACACATAACGGCATGTTCTCCGTATACCTGAAACCGGAACTTCTGGATGACGGTCACGGCTTCGCAGCCTCGGTTTCGGATTACATCGATTATGTCCGCTCGGCGCGGCCGCGCGATCCCGAAGCCCCGGTGATGATCCCCGGCGATCCCGAACGCAAGGCGCGTGCGGAGCGGACTGTAAACGGTTTCGACATCGCCGCCGCCGCATGGAACAGCATTCTCGACGCCGGCGAAAACATCGGCCTATCGCGCGAGACCATGACCAGGACCGCGACCGCAAACGCATAGCAACGGAGTAACCGATGTCACAAGCAACGCTGAAATCCCGAATGCTGGCGGGCGACATGCTCTCCGGAACCTTCATGAAGACACCGGCTTTCCAACTCGTCGAAATCCTCGCCATGTCGGGCATGGATTTTGTTGCCCTCGATGCCGAGCACGCACCGTTCGACCGGGGCGCGGTCGATGCCTGTCTCGGCATGGCACGGGCGCTGAACTTTCCGGCACTGGTTCGTATCCCCGACGACTCACCGGCGCAAATCCTGACGATGCTGGACTCCGGCGCCACCGGGCTTGTCGTGCCGCATGTGAACACCGCCGAAAAGGCCCGCGACATTGCCAGGGCCGCGCGTTTCGGGCACGGCGGGCGCGGTTTTGCCGGATCGAGCCGCTGGGCGGGATACGCAACGCGCAAAATGCCGGACATTCTGAAACAGAGTGACACGGAAACCGTGGTGCTGGCGCAGATCGAGGAGCCGGAAGCCGTCGACGATATCGACGAAATCGCTGCCGTCGAAGGCATCGACGCGCTGTTCGTCGGCCCCGCCGATCTCGCGCTTTGCTACGGCCTCACCGATCCAGCGGCACCGGAAGTCCGGCTCGCCATCCGCCGCGTCGGCGAAGCGGCGAAAAAGCACGGCAAGTGCCTCGTCACCTTCGCGCCCAATACGTCATGGGTGCCGGATCTGAAGGCACTCGGCGTCACCATGTATTTTATCGCATCCGAACACAGCTACATTCTGGACGGCGCCAAGGCCGTCGCAGAAGACATCCGGAAGGCATGACATGACGGTATATATCGGCAGCGGGGCCGGATTTGCGGGTGATCGGCTTGATGCCGGAGTCGCCGTGGTCGAGACCCTGAAGGACAGGGACGGCCCCCGCTATCTGATTTTCGAAGTCATGGGTGAGCGCACCCTGGCCATCGCGCAACGGATCAAGATGCGCAAACCCGAACTTGGGTATTCGCCGTATCTGGAGCCGTATCTGCGAAACGTCCTCGCCGCTGCCAAGCAGCATGGCGTGACGATTGTCGCCAACCTCGGCAACGCCAACCCGCTCGGCGGCGCCCGACGGACACATGAGCTGGCAAAGGAACTCGGCGTCGAAGGCCTGCGGGTTGCCGTGGTTCTTGGCGATGACCTGCTTGCGTTCATGGATGCCGACGAGATCGCCGGCCTGCCCGCCGTCGAAGGCATCAGCATCGACGGCAAGGAAATCATCGCCGCCAATGCCTACCTTGGCGCACGCCCGGTGGCCGAAGCGCTGAAACTCGGCGTCGATGTGGTGCTGGTCGGGCGCACGACCGATGCCGCTCTGGTGCTCGGTCCGCTGATCCATGAATACGGCTGGGAGGCTGAAGACTGGGATCTGCTGGCAGCCGGCACGTTGGCCGGGCACCTGCTGGAATGCGGCGGACAGGTTACCGGCGGTTATTTCTGCGACCCGGGCTTCAAGGACGTGCCGGGCATGGACGAACTGGGCTTTCCCATCGGCGAGATCGAAGCGGACGGCAGCATCGTCATCACCAAGGCCGACAACACCGGCGGCCTGGTCACGAAAGCCACCGTCACCGAACAGATGCTGTACGAGGTGCATGACCCGTCGGCGTATCTGACGCCTGATGTGTCGCTCGACATCACCAACGTGACGCTCGAAGACGACGGCAAGGACCGGGTCCGCATCATCGGTGCACGAGGTGCACCGCCGCCCGAGACGCTCAAGGTGACGATATCGGCGGATGGCGGATGGCTTGCCGAATCGGAAATGATCTATGCCGGCCCGAATGCCCTGGCGCGGGCAAGGCTTGCCGCAGACGTGGTCCGCTCGCGCGTCGCGAAGCACGGCGTCATCGAGCCGGTCAGGATCGAGATCATCGGCACCGGCGCCGTCTTCGACAACGATGGGGCCGAGCGCGAACGCGCTAAAAACATGCCCATGGACGGGGAATACCGGCTGCGCGCGGCGATCCGCACGCTGGACAAGGCAACGGCGCAATACGTCAATGACGAGGTGCTGAGCCTGTTCTGTTCCGGCCCCGCGGGTGGCGGCGGGTATCGCTGCAACATCACGGGTCAGGTCAATACCGCATCCGTGCTTGTGCCGCGCGGCCCGGTCGAAGCACAGGCGCGCGCCGAGGAGGTTCATCCATGACGAACAACATCACCGTGCCGCTGCATGCCGTCGCTCACGGTCGCGCCGGCGACAAGGGCAACCGCTCGAACATTTCGCTGATCCCGTATATGGCGGAAGCGTTCCCGTATCTGCTGGAACAGGTCACGTCCGAGCGGGTGATGGATGTATTCCGTCACAAGGGTGCGAGCGAAGTGATGCGCTATGAACTACCAAACCTTGCGGCGATGAACTTCGTTATCGACAATGCGCTCGAAGGCGGCGTCAACAGTGCGCTGACCCAGGACCTGCACGGCAAGACCCTGTCGTTCATGCTGCTGGGCGAAATAGACGTCACCGTGCCGAAATCCTGCATCCCGGCCGGTTCGCGCTACTTGAGCCGTTAGTCACACCCGGGGCAGTCCCATGAAAGAAGTGAATATGGACTCCATCGCACTTTATCTGCCCGGCATCCTGATTGCGTATTCCACTTGTCCGGTGGGCCTTGCCAGTCCAGGACCGAATATCATGTCGATCATCGGCACGGCCATGCACGACGGGCGCGGCGCTGGATACAGGCGACGCTTGGGCTTTTCTTTACGCTTGCAGAGCTGAAATTTCTTACGTCCAGAACCTGATTTCAGGCATCCTCAAGTTCCTTGAATTTGACGAGAAGCATTTGCTTCAACTGTTCCGCCGCCGGTGACAGCGTTGCGCCGCTGCGTTCGACCAGCACCAGTTCCCTTGAAAGGGCGGGCGCGGCCAATGGCCGGGACACAAGCCGTCGCGAGGATATCCCGCGCATCACCATGCTGGGAACGATCCCGGCACCCATGCCGGCTTCAAGGAAACCGACCATCGTCGACAAGTGCTGAACTTCGTGCATACACTTCGCGCTTTTCGGCCGTTCGGCCAGATGCGTCTGCAGGACACGGCTGGTACCGCTTCGCGACCCCAGCACCATCAGCGACAACCCGGCCAGATCGGCGGTATCGACCGAGCCGCCTTCGGCCAGCGGATGGTCATCGCGGCACGCCAGCACAAACCGGTCATACATCAAATGCGTCGCCGCCAGATCGTCCTCGATCTCGTCGGTCTTCATATCGATGGCGAATTCCGCCTCGCCGCGGCGCACGTAGGGCATGATCTCACGTTCGGAAACATCGATGATGCGGACACCGACGTTGGGGTGGTCCTTCGTGAAGCGGCTGATGACCGTCGGCAATACATAGGTCGCCACCGAAATCAGACTGGCCAGCGTCACACGTCCGCCGGAAACATCGATAACCTCACGGATATCGCCATAGGCTTGTTCGAACTGTCCCAGCAGACGACGCGCATTCGGCAAAAACGCTTCGCCCACCGACGTCAACGCGACGGACCGCGTGGTACGGTCAATCAGTCTGGCACCCAGGGCTTCCTCGAGCTTGCGTAGCCGTTGCGTCAACGCCGACTGCGTCACGTTCAGCTTACGCGCCGTTTCCTTGAAGCTTCCGGTGTCGATGACCCCGACAAAAACCTCAATGTCCTTGATGCCGTAGGGAATGTTCATAAATTATCTATCCTTAATAAAAATAAATCTAATTTAAATTTACTTTACAATCAAGAAGCGCCAAAATTTCCTCAATGCCTGAATGGCCGTTTATTATGAGGAATATCCAATGTCGAAAAGATACGATGTCGTCGTCGTCGGCGCGGGGAATGCCGCGCTATGTGCCGCCATGGCGGCGCGCGAGAGCGGCGCTGACGTGCTCATACTTGAAAAAGCATCCGAAGACGAAAAAGGCGGCAACTCTTACTTCACCGCCGGCGGCTTCCGCTTTTGTCATACCGGCGTTGAAGACGCGGCGACGGACGTCCTGACCGATCTGTCGGATGCCGAACGTGAACAGATTGTGCTGCCGGTTCATGACCGCAACGTTTTTTACGATGCCCTGATGAAAGTCACCCACCATCAGGCCGACGAGGACATGGCGTGGCAGTTGATCGACGGGTCGCGCCCGGCGATGGTCTGGCTGCGCGAACACGGCGTGCGCTTCATTCCGATGTTCGGGCGCCAGTCTTTCCTGGTCGACGGCAAGCATCACTTCTATGGCGGCGTCAATATCGAAGCCGTCGGCGGCGGTGCCGGGCTGGTCGAGATGGAACTGGCGCACGCGCTCAAAATGGGTTGCGAAATTCGCTATTCGACGGGGGCGACGCAACTCCACCAGGACCGCAAGCGGCGCATCATCGGTCTGCAGGTCCGGGGGCCGGGCGGCTACGAGGATATCCAGACCGATGCCGTGGTTCTGGCCTGCGGCGGGTTCGAATCCAATCCCGCCATGCGCGCGCAGTATCTGGGCACGGGCTGGGATCTGGCCCGGGTACGCGGCACACGCCACAACATGGGCGACGGCATCCGCATGGCCATCGACATCGGCGCACGCCCGTTCGGCAACTGGTCGGGATGCCATTCGGTGGGCTGGGATATTTCAGCGCCGCCATACGGCGATTACGAGGTGCTGGATAACTTCCAGAAGCACTCCTATCCGTGGGGCATCATGGTCAACCTGAAGGGCGAGCGCTTCGTCGACGAAGGCGAGGATCTGCGCAACCACACCTATGTGAAGTTCGGCCGCGAGATCATGAAGCAGCCGTTCCGCACCGCGATCCAGATCTTCGACCAGAAAACCATCCCCCTGCTGCGTGACGAATACCGCATCAAGCAAGTGACGAAATATACCGCCGACAGTATTGCTGAACTTGCCGCGCATCTGGAAATCGATCCAGCGGCGCTGACAAAAACCGTTGATGAGTTCAACGCTGCCTGTCAGCCCGGCGACTTCAACCCGTCCGTTCTGGATGGCGTCACCACAAAGGGACTGGCCGTCAACAAAACCAACTGGGCGCTACCGATCAGCGAAGCGCCGTTCGAGGCGTTCGTGACGACGACCGGCGTCACGTTTACCTTCGGTGGGTTGCGCATCGACAAGGACGGTGCCGTCCAGGACATGAGCGACCGCTCGATTCCGGGTCTTTATGCCGCAGGCGAGCTGGTCGGCGGACTGTTCTATGAGAATTATCCGGGCGGCAGCGGCTTGATGGCCGGCACTGTATTCGGCAAGCTGGCAGGTGAAAGCGCCGCTACATATGCGGTCAGCAACAAAGCCGTGGCCTAAGGGGAATATAAAATGGACGGATTGAACACCACGGAGGCGGGCGCCGTTCTTGCATTGCTCGCCGAACACATCATCGGTTTCGATCCGTCGAAGATCACGCCCGGCGCACTGCACACCGCCAAGGCCGGCATTGCCGACACCATCGGCGTCACCCTCGCCGGCCTGCCCGAGCCGTGCACGCAAATCCTGCTTTCTACACCCGGCATCGGAGACGCCGCGGGACCGTGCCTGATTCTCGGCACCGACCGGCGCACCAGCGCACTCGATGCAACGCTGATCAACGGTGTCGCATCGCATGCCCTCGATTTCGATGATTTTTCCGATGTGCTCGGCGGGCACCAGTCCGTGCCGCTGGTCCCGGTCCTGTTCGCCCTGGCTGAACAACATGGCCTTTCCGGGCGCGCACTGATCGATGCCTATGTCGTCGGCTTCGAGGTCGAGCACCGCTTCGCCATGGCGCTGCACCCGCATCATTACGACAAGGGCTGGCATCCGACGGCGACGCTGGGCATATTCGGCACCGTGGCTGCGGCGGCGTATGCGCTGAAATTCGACGCCGATCAGACGACGCGCGCGCTGGCCATCGCCGCCTCGCTGGCGAGCGGCATCAAGGCCAACTTCGGCACCATGACCAAACCGCTGCATGTCGGACATGCCGGCCGCGCCGGACTGATGGCGGCGCTGATCGCCGAGCGTGGGTTCGAGGCCAATGCCCGAGCCATGGAACACCATCAGGGCTTCTTTAACGTCTTCAACGGCGAAGGCACCTTCAACCCGGCGCCCCTGACATCGGCGTGGACAGAACCGCTGACCATCGAATTGCCGAGCATCGGCATCAAACAATTCCCCTGCTGCGGATCGACGCATCACGCCATTTCGGCGATGTTAAGCCTTGTGAAGGACGATGGCGTCACGGCGGCGCAGGTCAGCGCGATCGACATCCACGTCCACCCCAGGCGTCTGCGTCATACCAATACACCGTTTCCGAACAGCGTCCTGCAGGCCAAGTTTTCACAACAGTATGCAGTCGCGCGCGCGCTCAAGGACGGTGCTGTCCGGCTCAAGGATTTCGAAGACGATGCCTTCCTCGACCCCGCCATCGTCGATTTGCTGAAAATTACCAGGGCCTCCGAATTCCGCGAAGGCGGCACACCGAATGGCGGCACCTGGGATGCGAAAGTCTCCGTGACCCTCAAGGACGGACGCACGCTCACCAGGCGCATCGACAACATGGTCGGACGCAGTGGCGATAACGCCATGTCCCGTGACGAGTTGCACGACAAGTTCTCGGATTGCGCGGCACGGGCGATCGGCGAGGCCGCTGCCGATACCGCGTTCGAGGCCCTGATGGACCTTGAAAACCGCAATGACTTCAGTGCCGTAACCGCGTCTTTGAGCGCTGGATGAGACCGCACGAAAAATAATCTGGATTCTCATATTAATTGACTTTACGCACGTTTTGGCCGCATAGTCCGCTTGCGTATTACATTTGTTATGAGTCCTATGAGAACCGGCTCGCCGGTGAGCTTCGAGATCCACTGACAATGTGAGCGTTATCGGACCCGTCTCCGCACTGTGCGGTGACGCCGTCCATGCCAACTGTTAGAGGAAAAAACGATGGCTACTGGTACTGTTAAATGGTTCAACCCGACCAAGGGTTTCGGCTTTATCGAACCGTCCGATGGCGGCAATGATGCATTCGTGCACATCTCCGCTGTTGAGCGCGCCGGTCTGAGCACGCTTCGTGAAGGCCAAAAGGTCAATTACGAACTGCAGCCGGGCAAAAACGGCAAGTCGTCCGCCGAAAATCTTACGGTCGAAGACTAATACATAGGGCTCGCCCCCGGTTCATTCCGGGGGCGGTCGCCTTTCGAAAGAGCACGCTTCGGCGTGCTTTTTTTGTGCCTTGATCAACCCCGCCATTGGCAAGCCTGCAATCCGGGGACTAAGTTTGCTGAATGCCCGTCCACAATTTTTCTGCGAGATAAACCCATGAGCAACGTCAAGGACCTCCCCTATTGGTGGGAAGAAGCTGAACCGCAAGCTGCCGAGAACGGCGCGCCGCCGGAAAGTGCGGACGTGGTCATCGTCGGCGCCGGCTATGCCGGGCTGGGCGCGGCAATCCCGTTGGCGCGGGCCGGACGCGATGTGATCCTGCTGGAGCGCGACCGCCCTGGTGACGGCGCATCCAGCCGCAACGGCGGGATAACCAGTGGCAATATCCGGTTATCGTTTACAAAGCTGGTCAGCAAGTTCGGTATGGAACAAGCCAAGGCCGTCTATAGCGAAGGGATCACTGCCAGAGAGGACCTGTACGACTTCATTACCAATGAAGAACTCGACTGTGACTATCAGCCATGCGGTCGGTTCACCGGCGCCATGCGTCCGGAAATCTTCGAATCCATGAAACGCGAAGCGGATATGCTGAATCGTCACCTCGGCCTCGAACCCAAGCTTGTCGAGCGCAGCAACCAGTCTGAAGAGATCGGCTCCGAACTTTATCACGGCGGCATCGTGCGCAGCGATATCGGCGGCATTCATCCCGGCAAGCTGCACCGTGAATTACGCCGTGTCGCTGAAGCCGCTGGCGCCAAGATTTTTAGCGGCACCGGTGTTACCGGCATCGAACGTGTCGGCGGCACATTCGTGATCACGACGCCCAAGGGCACGGTCAAGGCCAATCACGTTATCGTCGCCACCAACGGTTATACCGACAAGGGACTGCCCTGGCTGCGCCGCCGCCTGGTGCCGGTGGTCTCGGAAATGATCGCGACCGAACCTTTGGGCCAGAACATGATGAAGACGTTGATGCCGAAGCAGCAGATGCACGGCGAAACACGGTTGCTCGGCCATTACTACCGGCCGTCGCCGGACGGCACGCGCATTCTGCTGGGTGGAAGGCGCTATGACGACGATGCCGCCAAGGCACGCGAACGCCTGCGCAGCGGTCTGCTGGAAATCTTCCCGGACCTTTCGGAAACCCGGCTTTCGCATCACTGGTTCGGTTTCGTTGCGTTTCCGATGGACGAACTGCCCAAACTGACGATCCACGACGGTGTGATCTATGCGACCGGATTTTGCGGGTCGGGTGTGGTCTGGGCCAGATGGATGGGACAGAAGGCCGCAATGGTCGTCATGGGCATGGAAGAAGGCGCCTCGGCATTCGACAAACTGCCGTTCCGCGCCATCCCGTTCTACAACGGCACGCCATGGTTCCTGCCGATTATGATGAACTGGTACAAGCTCAAGGACCGGATGACGGGAACGATGAAGTAACGCCGGTTTATTCGGCGTCCATATCCGCCGGATCCATATCGGCAAGCTCGGCCAGCGTCAGCGGCTTCAGCGGCGGGCGGATTCGATACGCACCGATGTCGGCCGGTGACTTGCCGCTTGCCCTGGCCATGACTTCCGTCACCGTCAGGCCGCACATCCGCCCCTGACAGGGCCCCATACCGGCGCGCAAGAATGCCTTCAACTGGTTCGGTCCCTGCGCACCCAGCGCGACGGCCTTGCGGATACTGCCCGCCGTCACTTCCTCGCAACGGCAGACGATCGTGGCATCGTCCGGCGGATTGAGGATATCCGAAGGCGGCGGAAAGAGCGCATCCAGCAACGGCCGCACGGCGCGATGATGCTTCTGTTCGGAAAGCCAGGGCGCTGACTTGAGAGTAAAATTCTTGTCATCGATGACATCAAGCGAACGCGCGATCTGCAACGCGCTCAAGCGGCCGGATGCCTCCGCCGCGCGCGCGCCGTAAATACCGCAGCCGTCACCGGCAAGGTAGACCGCTTCAAGCTCGGTGGCGCCATTGTCTAGGGTTTTCGGATACCAGTAATGCTGTTCTTCATGCCAAAGATGCTGAAGCCGCAACTGGCGCGTTGCTTGCGTATTCGGCACCACGCCCTGGTGCAAAAGCACGCTCGATGCCTGAACCGTGTGTGTCCGTCCACCGCGTTTGAACGAGACGCCATCGGCCTTTTCGTCGCCCAGAACACGAAGCTCGGATATACCACTCAACATCCGCACGCCGGCGGCCTTGATACGGCGGCGCATGGCAAGTCCCTTCTGCAGATATTCAATCCCCAGCAGGGCCTTGGGCAGCTTCGGCGCCGCCCTCAGGTAATCCGTGAATGATGTCGTCTCGGCGACCACGGCGATATTTGCACCGGCGCGGACCAGTTGATCGGTAATCAGCAGCAACAACGGCCCGCTGCCGCAAATGGCAATCGGCCCGCCCGGCACCATCCCGGCGCTCTTCATCAATATCTGCGCCGCCCCCGCGGTCATCACGCCCGGCAGCGTCCATCCCGGCACCGGTACCGGACGCTCCATGGCGCCGGTCGCCAACAATACCCGTCTGGCGTCAACGCGTTTCGCCTGACTGCCGTCCGAACACCAGACGGTGCCGCCGCTTTCAATCTGCCATACGATGTACCCCGCCAAATGCGTAACCCCCGAGGCACGCAGGCTTTCGACCAGCCCGAAGCCGTATTTGTAATCGGGCCCGAGTACATCAAGGTCGTGCGCGCGATGCATGGCGACACGCTCGACATCGCGGTAAATCTGTCCGCCCGGACCATCCTGCTCATCGATGACGACAACCGAAAGTCCGAGATTGCGGGCCTCATGCGCTGCCGCCAATCCGGCCGGACCGGCGCCGACAATCGCCAGGTCGAATGCGGGAAGGCTCATTCTCTACCCTCCACACTACGTGCGCCCTGCTGGCGCTTCACCGACATTCCGTCCGCGACGCGTATCATGCAGGCCTGACGATTGGCGACGCCGTCGATTTCCATCAGGCATTCAAAGCACACACCCATCATGCAATACGGCGCGCGCGGTGCATCACTGAGAGGCGTGGTCCGGGTCGCACCTTCCGTATGCGCCAAAACCGCAGCGGCGACACTTTCGCCGGCCCGTGCCTCGACCTGCTCGCCGTCGATGCTGATCCGCACCACGGCCGCATCGCTATGCCGTCTTTTGAGCATCGAACCTCTCCACGCCAAAGGCCTCGAATTCTTCAGGGGCCGGATCGCCGGCAATCCAGTTCGCCGCAACCTTGGCATTTACCGCTGCCAGCGTCACGCCACTATGAGAGGCGATGGCATAGACACCGGGATGACTTTCAGACTCGGCATAGACCGGGCATTTGTCCGGTGTCAGCACCCTGAGCGCCGCCCAGCTGCGGACGATATTGAGATGCCTGAGTGCCGGAATGGTCCGGCTCGCGCGCTCGGCGATTCTGGCCACCGTGGCCGTATCGACGGCATCGTTGTAGCCTGCCTCTTCCGCCGATACGCCCAACATGATCGAACCTTCAACCGTTTGGCGAAACGCACTCATCGGCATCGGCAGTATCTGTTTCGTGCGTTCGGTGACCAGAATGTGGCCGCGCTGCGGGCGGATCGGAATGTCGAGTCCCAGCGGCGGCCCCAGTTCCTTCAGGCCATGCCCCGCCGCGATGACGACCTTGGCGGCGCTGACGGTGCCGGCTTTCGTGCTCAACTCGTAGGCGTCACCGGTTCGGCGCACTGCCGAGACACGGTGATGCGGCAGATACCGGCCGCCTGCCTGCTGAAACCGGGTGTGCATGGCGCGAAGCAGAAACAACGGATTGACGTGTCCGTCGACGGGACTGTAGGACGCGCCGACAACCTCGTCGCCCAGGACGATACCCGGCAACATATCATCGACCTGCTTGCGGTCTAGAAACTCAACCTCATATTTCCTGCCCCCGCCCTGTTGGTAAATTTGTCCGATGAAGTGCCGACGATGCGCCAGTTCCTCTTCGCCCAGCAACAGTTCCAGTCCGCCCGGGTTGGCATGACCTACATCGACTCCGGTGTGTTCCTGAAGCTCCGCCGCAAAATCCGGATATAGCGCCGCCGAGCGCCGCGTCCAGTCGACATATCGGGGCATGCCGAAGCCCTTGCCCTGGAACCACACCAGGCCGAAATTGCCCCGCGCCACGCGCAACACGTCGTCACCTTCATCGAGGATGCAGACGCTGAGACCGCGCTCGAGAAGCCCCAGCGATATTGCCGGGCCAATCATGCCGCCACCGATGACGGCGACGTCAAAATTTCCCACAGATTTTCCGGGTGCCGTTATGTCCGGCATCTTCGGGGCTCCTCCCTGTTTCGGTGTACAGGAAACCGTCAGCGCAGCACATAAGTCAAATCAGAAAATATGCCTTATCTATGCCAAAATATTATATTGAGGCCTGACATCGTGGCTCAGACGTTTTCACCTCAGTGCGGCATGGAAGTCTCGCCATAGGAAGTCGCCAAGGTATCGATGAACATTTCCACACGCCGTGACGAAGGCCTGTGTGCCGGGACCAACGCGCCGATGCGCAACGGTAATGCCGGCTCGAAAGCCCGCAATACAAGCTCGGGTCGATTGGAAGCCGGCACGTCCCAGGTCCCGACGATGGCCACACCCGCGCCTTCGGCAACCAGGTTGCACGCGACCTCCGCCGTCCTGGTTTCAAATCTCATGCGCCGGGTCACACCCAGATCCTCGAATATCCGGTCGACACGAATACGGAACAGCGTATCGGTTGAAAACGAGACGAAAGGCTCCCCTTCCAGATCTTGGGCATGGATGACGTCCTTTGCCGCCAAAGGGTGATCCGCCGGCACGACGCAGACAGAATTACCCTCGCTCAACTGTCGGACATCGATGCTCGGCATGTCTACCGGCAGTGTCGTGACACCGATATCGTATTGCTGGGCGGCAATGCATTCGACAACTTGACGGCGCGGACGGACTTCGACCTCGAACGAAACATCGGGATTCTCGCGGGCGTAAACCGCAATGGCCCGTGTTAACGGCTCGCCGGTCAACGACGGCATGGCAACGATACGCAGAACGCCTGACGAATCTCTGGCCAGCGCCCGCGCTGCCGTCTCAACCTGCGACAAACCGACGAACGAGCGCTGCACTTCGGCATACAGCGCATTGCCTTCTTCCGTCGGCTGCAACCGGCCACGGGTACGGTTAAACAGCAGATAACCCAGATCGCGTTCCAGGTCGGCGATCAAACGGCTGACGGCCGGCTGCGATACGTAAAGCGCCTCTGCCGCGCGGACCATGGTACCGGTCAACATGACGGCACGGAAGGCTTCGATCTGCTTGAGATTAAGGGACATGGCGTCGCGCTCCGGATTTTTCAGACAGTTTTCGGGCGGTTTGAAAGCAGTTCATTCGTAGTGAATAATTGGTGCACTGCAAACAATATATAACATAAACGCATAGGGTCTCGGTTAAAATGAATTTGACAACATAGTGTTAGCCTTTGAGAGTCTAAGGCTAGACACTGCGTGTATCTGATGTGACGTACGTGCGGGTGTCGAAAAACGGCGCAGGGGGCGAGAAACCAACGATAAATGACATTTTCAAGCAATGCGCCAATATCGACCGCACCAGTCACAATCAATGTAGGGCGGTGTCGAAAATTCACGCGAATGAACTCACAGGGAGAATGACGCACATGAAACACATTAAGCTTTTGACCGCAGCCGCGGTCGCAACCATTGCTCTCGGCAGCGTTGCCGAAGCCCAGGAAATGAAATTCTGGCGCATCGGCACCGGCGGCGCCGGTGGCACCTACTATCCGATTGGCGGCCTCATCGCCAACGCGATCTCCAACCCGCCGGGCTCACGCCCGTGCGACAAGGGCGGTAGCTGCGGCGTGGCGGGCCTGGTCGCCATCGCAGTTTCGACCAATGCATCCGTCGCCAACGTTAACGCCATCGATGCAGGTCAGCTCGACGCCGGCCTCGCCGGTGCGCAGAGCGTGACGCAAGGTTACAACGGCGAAGGCAAGTTCAAAGGCAATGCCAAGAAGAACATTCGCATCATCGCCAACCTGTATCCGGAAGACATGCATCTTGTAACGCCGAAGGGTTCCACCCTGTCTGGCCTCAAGGATCTGAACGGCAAAAGCGTTGGTGTTGCTGCAGCCGGTTCGGGCACCCAGGTTTCGGTGCGCATGATCCTCAAAAAATACGGCATCAAGGCTGACGAGAACGAACTGGGCCTTGGTCAGAGCACGCAGCGCCTGGCCGATGGTCAGCTCGATGCGTTCTTCTACGCCGGCGGTACACCGTTCGCAGCCCTGATCCAGTTGGGCTCGACCAAGGGCTTCGAGCTCTACAAGTTCACTGCTGACGACCAGAAAACGATCAACGGCATCATTCCTTACTATGTCGAGTCGCTGATCCCCGCCGGCACCTACGAAAACATCACCTACGATGTGCCGACGGTTGCCGTGAACGGTCAGTTGATCACCGGTGCCAACCAACCGGATGATCTGATCTATGACATCACGAAAGCCTTGTGGAACAAGAACACCCGCAAGCTGCTCGACAAAGGTCACTCGAAGGGTAAAGCAATTCAGCTCGAAACCGCCCTCAAGGGCGTGCTGATCCCGATCCACCCGGGTGCCGAGAAGTTCTACAAAGAAGCCGGCCTGATCAAGTAATCAGCCGTATGAGATTGGCGGGACGCGCTGAAAGGCACGTCTCGCCGATTTTCTTTGTAATTTTCGACGGGCTCCTGTCCGTCTCTTTATCCATTTATGGCGGGTGTTTGGATTATGGCTGAGTTCGATATTAAAAAAGCCGAGGAACTGGAACGAAAATATGATTCCGGCCTGAATACCCGGGCACTCGGCCCTGTACTCCTGAAGTTCTCATTCGCTTTTTCAATTTTATTCGCACTTTATCATTATCTGACAGCCGGGCTCGGCACCCCGATCGACTACTGGCACATGGGATTCCATATGTCCGGGGTGATCCTGCTGGTGTTTATCGGCTTTCCAGCACTCAAAAGCGGCTTGGGCGGGGATCCTCGGCCCAACACTTGGTGGCGTTATTCTAACGTACCTATCTGGGACTGGGTTTTCATCATCGTCGGGGTTGCGTGCTCGCTCTATATCGGCGTCACGTGGTTCGCCATCGACTGGAACATTTTCGGTTACCATCTGAAGATGCCCGACCAGGTGCTGCGCCAGGGCAATCCGATGGATATCGATATCGTCTTCGGCACGCTGCTGATCATCGTGCTGCTGGAAGCGGTGCGCCGCTCGCTCGGCATTATCGTGCCGATCATCATCCTGATCTTCACCGGCTATGCCATCTTCGGTCAGTACATTCCGATCCAGATTCTGAAGCATCCGGGCATCAGCTGGGCGCAATACATCAACAACATGTACTTCCCTGCCGAAGGGATTTACGGCGTGACGCTGTGGATCGTTTCAACCGTCGTATTCCATTTCGTTCTGTTCGGCGTGCTGGCGCAGCGCATGGGCCTCGGCCAGTTCTTTGTCGACATCGCCACGGTCATTGCCGGGCGCTATACCGGCGGCTTGGCCAAGGTCAGCGTCGTCTCGTCGGCCTTCTTCGGCACCATTTCCGGATCGTCCATCGCCAACACGGTGTCCACCGGATCGCTGACGATCCCCAACATGAAACGTATGGGTTACCCCGGCCACCTTGCCGGCGGCGTTGAAGCCGCCGCCAGTGCCGGTGGACAGATCACACCGCCGATCATGGGTGCCGCCGCGTTCGTCATGGCCGAATTCCTGGAAGTGCCCTACACCACCATCGTGGTCGCCGCCATTGCACCGGCGGCGATGCATTACATCGGCGTTCTCTGCATCGTCCACTTCCAGGCCAAGCGTCTCGGGCTCAAGGGCCTGCCGTCCGAAGAAATTCCCAAGCTGTGGGGTGTGGTCAAACGCGGTTGGCCGACAGCGGCCCCGCTGGGCGTGCTGATTTATGTGCTGTTCAGCGGCTTCTCGCCGAATATGGCCGCATTCTGGGGGATTACGTCAGCCCTGGCGATCGGCTTCCTGAACCCGATGCATCGGATCACCGTTCGCGACGTGCTGGAAGGCTGTGCGCTTGGGGTTAAATATGCTCTCGCCGTCGGCGCCGTTTGTGCCGCCATCGGCATCGTCGTCGGTGTCGTCAACTCGACAGGCCTCGGCTTCCGTCTCGGCTTCATGGTCACCAATAGCGCGCAGACCATCGCCGAAGGACTTTACCCGATCCTGAGCTTCATCCCGTTCTCGGATTTCCAGGTTCCTGGGATCACCCTGTTCGTGTCGCTGGTCATGATTGCCATCACCTGCATCCTGATGGGCGCCGGGCTGCCGACGACGGCGCTTTACATCATGCTGGCGACCGTTGCCCAGCCGGCATTGGGCAAGCTGGGTGTGCCACCATTGGCTTCGCATCTGTTCGTGCTCTACTACGGCGTCATTTCCGAGATCACGCCCCCGGTCTGCGCATCCGCTTATGCGGCGGCCGGTATTGCCAACGCCAACCCATTCAGAACCGGCGTCTCGGCGTTTACACTCGGCATCGGCAAGCTGATTGTACCGATGGTGTTTGTTTATTCTCCGGCAATGCTGATTGTCCTCCCCGAGTACTACACCCTCAGCGCCTTCCTTTCGACAACGCTGACCTGCGGGGTCGGGGTCGTCCTCATGGCGATGTGCGTGTCGGCTTACTGCTTGGCGCCGATGCCGGGCCCCGTGCGTGTGCTTTCAGCACTTGCCGGGTTGTTCCTGATCGCGCCCGGTGTCGAGAGCGATCTTTGGGCTCTGGTCTTCTTTGCTCCTGTCGCCGCACAGCAATATCTCGGCTGGCGTGCACAGACTGCCGAAACCAGCGCCGCGACCACCTGAAGGAACTGCTGAAATGACAAAGCCTCAGGCCGACGGGCCCGAGAATCTTGGCCATGCCGTCGTCGGAGCCGGCATCGTCGGTATCTGCTCGGCATTATCGCTGATCGAGCGCGGGCTCACAGTCACCCTGATCGATCCGAACCCGCCGGCGGATGCGGCGTCCTACGGCAATGCCGGCGTGATCTCGACCTGGTCATGCGTGCCACAATCGATGCCAGGGCTATGGAAAAATGTCCCAAAATGGCTGCTCGATCCGGAAGGTCCGGTCGCACTCCGCTGGTCTTACCTGCCCAAGTTTCTGCCCTGGATGATTCAGTTCTTCGCCGCCGGGCGCGCAGACCGCATCCCCGCCATTGCCGATGCCATGCTGCAGCTTCACCGCCCGACGGTGGAACTTTTCCGGCATCACCTGTCCGGTACGGGGCACGAAGACCTTGTTCGCGATTCCATGTATGTCTTCGCATACCGCGACCCTGAAAAAGCCAATCTTGAAAATCTTGAATGGCGCATCCGCAGGGAACGCGGCGTGCCGCTGGAACTGATCGACGGCAAAGCCCTGCAAGATGTGGAACCGGATATCTCGCCTGAATACAAAGCGGCGATCCTGATCAAAGGTCAGGGACGCGCCATCGATCCGGGCGCCATCGGCAAGGTACTAGCCGAGAAATTCCAATCCGCGGGCGGCACCCTGCTGAAGGCGCGGGTCAACGCCATCAAGCCGATCGCGGGTGGCGGCGTTACGCTTGAAACCGATGCCGGCACGAAAACCGCCGATAAGGTCGTTCTCAGTGCCGGCCCGTGGTCTGCAAAACTACTGAAACCGCACGGCATTAAAGTACCGCTGGAATCCGAGCGCGGTTATCACATCGTCTTCACCGATCCGGGTGTGACGCTCAACAATTCCGTCATGGTGACGGATTCAAAGTTCGTCGCTTCCAGCATGTCCGCGGGTATTCGCTGTGCCGGCACGGCGGAATTCGCGGGTCTCGACCATCCACCGGATTACCGCCGTGCCCATGTGCTGGCCGGACCGGCGAAACGGTTGTTGCCGAAACTCAATGCAGAGGCCCGCGAAGTCTGGATGGGGCAGCGCCCTTCATTCCCGGACACGTTACCCGCCATCGGTTTGGTGCCGGGCCTGCCCGGTGTAATTTCGGCATTCGGGCATGGCCATCTGGGACTGACCGCGGCGCCCATGACCGGCAGGATTGTCGCCGCTCTCGCCATGGACGAGACCCCGAATATCGATATTTCAGCTTATTCCCTGGGCCGCTTCGACAACGTTTAAGGCTTACTGCGAGGCCTCACCGGAAACCGATTTCGGCAAAACCACCGTCGCCGTCGTGCCTATGCCTGGCGTGGTGTCGAATTTCAGATCGCCGCCCAGCGTCTGGACAAGCGAGTTCACCAGGGGCAATCCGATACCTACTTCATTCCCGGACGACATGACTTGCGCCCTGTACTGTTCGAAGGGCCGCGTCACCTCACGCAGGTCATCCGGCGTCATCCCAGACCCGGCATCAGCGACGGAAAACAGGCATTTATCACCATCCAGTTCCCGTAAATGCACCTGAACGTGCCGCCCGGCAGGTGTGAACTTGATAGCGTTCGACAAAAGGTTGGTCATAATGACCATGATGGCACGATCGTCCGAAACCATTAAATGCGGCGCCATCCGGTCATCGACACGAAGTCCAACATGGGCATTTATTGCGTGTTCTGAAAAGGCATCGATTACTTCTTTCAGCGCCTGCCTCGGATCAAAGCTGGACGTGGTAACCGGGGTTTCGCCATTTTCAATGCGCGCCAGATCGATAATCCCGTTCATCAATTCCAGGACTTCGCGCGCGCAACTGCTGATATGGCCAGCATAGTGTTTATATCTTTCCCAGTTTTCTCGATCGTCGCCAAGACCGGCAACTTCGATAAGCTCCGAGAAACCTATGATAGTCGTCAGTGGCGTGCGCAGCTGATGGGAAAGATTGGCGATGAACCGCGATTTGGCGGTATTCGCGCGTTCAGCATCGCGAAGTGCATGCCGTTGCCATTCCCAGTCATTGCGCATCGCATCTTCTGTATGCCATTTGTCGATGGCATTGACGACGGTCCGCCTAAGACTGTTCGGCGTCATCGAGTCTTTGATCAGATAATCGTTGGCCCCTGCCTTGAAGGCACGCGCAGCCGTATGCTCGTCCCCGTGGTTCGACATCACGATCATCGGGCACGGTGGATAGGATTTCCCGCTACAGGATTCGGCCAGTGACTCTATGCCGTCACGGTCAGGAAGCCGGGCATCAATCAAGGCGCAATCGTATTCAGAGAGCGGCAACGCGAGGAAATCACGCGCACAAACCAATTCGGTAAGCTCGACATCAAGATCGCTTGAGTTCAGCATACGCCGAATGATCGCAAGATCCGCCGGATTCCCGTCAACAATGATGAGATTGAGCGTCATTGGAAAGCCACGCCGCTTGATGCGCTTTCAATCGACAGGAGCGCACGCTCGAATTCCTGTTTGCAGGCTTTGATATCATCCTTGTCCACGCCTTGCGCCCGCTCATCTAGCCAGCAATCGAACATAACCTGCGCCCTAGCCTTAACGGCCGGGTCCACAGGCATGGCAGCTTCTGTTAACCCCGCCGTCAGGCGCCGGTAAGCATCTCGGCTCTCGTCATCCGCAGGCTGATCTGCCTTCACAACCAGCCCTTCGGCCGCTTGCAGGGCTTTGGCGTTGAAGTGGTGTACAGAGTCCGGGTTGCCTTCGTTTTGCTTACGCAAAGCCATTGAACCGTATTGCATGTGGAGTTGTTTCAAAAGCGGTTGAACGTCTGGATTGAAAGTCCGGGTTTTTTCAACGCTTACGTCCGCACAGCCAACCACGCCCGAGGCAAGCCCCAATATGAAGATGAAAGATAAATAATCTATATACTTCAATGCTTTGAACCTGCTTTGATTTGAATTCCAGTTCGTAAACCTACTGAACCCTTACAAGTTCCTTACAATACATCGTCGCAAAAAAATGCAACAACGTCCAGTCGTCAATCCAAATAGAACGTTTCATATGCCGATGAAAGGTTGGGCAATTTTACCGAAAATATCGAAGAATTTCAGGGGACCCGATGTCACGGCCAGGCATACACATCCCTCGCCTTCATCGGCCACCGGGTGGTGTATGATTTCTGTATCGGCCCATTCGACGTCACCACGCGCGAACGACTGAGTGCCGTGCGAAAAGCCACCGGCAAGAACCAACGTAAATTCTTCGCCGGTGTGACCGTGCTCCAGAACGCCCTGTCCGCCAGCGATCCTGAGCAGCCGTGCCTGAGATGCATTATCCGGATTTTCGAGCTTCAATTGCTGCACACCGGGGCCGATACGTTTCCACCTGACATCATCCAGATCACCGCCAATGCGCCGGCGAAGCGGTTCCGGAAAAACGACCGCCGCATGTGAAGACGCCGGTTCGGGCCGCGCTGTTTCCGTGAGTGGGCGTTCAGTTAGCGCCAACACATGTGCGAGCGCATCATCCGACATACGGGCCGGCATCAGTTCATCCAGCATGACGCCGCCGATATCGTCTGCGACGGCAACCGACCTGCGGCAAGACGGGCACAATGCCAGATGCGTCGCCACCACCAGCGACGTCGCGTCGTCCAGATCGCCCGCGGCATAGGACACAAGCGTTTCATCAGGAATATGATGCTGAATCGTCATTTCAAACTCTCTCCGACGGCATCGCGAATTTTCGAAAAGGCCAAGCGCAGTCTTGATTTCACCGTTCCCAACGGAAGCCCGAGGCGCTCTGCAATAGCGCTGTGGCTCATGTCTTCAAAAAAGGACAACCGCACGACTTCCGATTGCTCTTCATTGAGCAAGGCCATCGCGTCGCGCACTTTTTGCGCCTGTTGTAAACGGACGACGCGGTCATCCTGCGGTTCTTCGTGATCGGGGACCAGTGCCGGATCGTTCGGATCCAGTTCCGGTCTGGATATCTTGCGAAATGCATCGATCCTCAGATTTCGTGCGATGGTGAATATCCACGTCGACGGCGATGCCTTGGCACGGTCGAACTGCCCGGCTTTACGCCAGACCATCAGCAGGGTTTCTTGCGCCAGCTCATCGGCGAGCGAGTCATTGGTGCCGAGTTTCAACATGTAGGATTTCACGCGCGGAGCGAAATGGGCGAACAGAACGGCAAAGGCCTGTCGATCACCCGACGCCGCGACGCGATGCATCAATGACGTAGCGCCGTCCGCTGTTTCCGCCGTGTCCGTTTCATCCGTCATCGTCCACCCGACAGGCCTGCGCCGTTGATCAAGGCGAACGGCGGTTGCGGCAGAAAGCGGAAACCTTCTCCCAGTCCATGTATTCGCAGTATCGATGCCATAACTCATACTAGGTAGTACGCACCTTCTTCGGCAACGGATCATTTGCCGGATTAATTTGGTGATCCATGGCAAAACCGGCTGCGTAAAAGGTTTGCTACAACGAAAACGCAGACGAGATTAAAAAAGGCAGCCGACATGAAAGAAGGCCCCGCAAAACGATACGCCGTCATCGGCGCCGGAATTTCCGGACTTTCTGCCGCCTGGTTATTGTCGGGACGTCATGAAGTTGTCCTGTATGAACGCGAAAACAGGCTCGGCGGACATGCAAATACGGTGAGCGTACCAGGACCGTCAGGTACTGTAGATGTCGATACCGGCTTCATTGTCTTCAATGACTGGACGTATCCGAATTTCAAGGCCCTGTTGCAGCATCTGGGCGTCGCCACGCATGCGTCGGATATGTCGTTCGCGGTTTCGGCCGATGACGGCAAATTCGAATATTCAGGCGGCACACTGGCCGGCGTGTTCGCTCAGCCGTCAAACATCATCAAACCGCGTTTCTGGCGCATGCTGATGGACCTGCACCGTTTCTATTCGACAGCACCCATGATGCTGGCGGAAGGTGAACTCGAAAATATGACGCTGGGAGCATTGCTGGACCAGGGCGGTTATTCGCCGGGGTTCCAGCGCGATCACCTGTTGCCGATGGCTGCCGCGATCTGGTCAGGCACCGCTGAAGGGATGCGCGACTATCCAGCCGCCGCATTTGTCAGGTTCTTCGTCAACCACGGCTTGTTTAAATATGTCGGGCGCCCTGCCTGGCACACCGTCACCGGTGGCAGCCGATCCTATGTGGAAAAGATTGCCGCGGGTATTCCGGCCCGAACCGGCGGTGTGCGGGCCATTCGCCGTAACGCGCACGGCGTCACCGTGATTGACAGCAAAGGCCACGAGGATCGCTTCGACGCCGTCATCATGGCCGCACATGCCGACGAAACCCTCAAAATGCTGGACGATGCCGACGATATGGAGCGCAACCTGCTGTCGCCGTTCAAGTACCAGCGGAACCTCGCGGTACTGCACAACGATACAGACCTGATGCCGATACGGCGCCGCACATGGTCGAGCTGGAATTACATTGCACGCCCGACCGAGGCCGGTGATGCACATGCCGTCTGCGTCACTTACTGGATGAATAATCTTCAGAATCTGGGCGATGCCGGGAATCTGTTCGTAACTCTTAATCCGGTAAGGCCGCCGGCTAACGAGAAGATTCTCCGCACCTTTCATTACGATCATCCCCTGTTCGACAACCATACCAACGATGCGCAGCAACAGCTCTGGCGTCTGCAGGGGCACCGCCGCACCTGGTATTGCGGCAGTTATTTCGGCACCGGGTTTCACGAGGATGGATTGCAGTCCGGTCTCTGGGCGGCGGAAAGCGCCGGTGCAGTGCGCCGCCCCTGGACCGTGGACGATGAGTCGGGACGCATTCATCTCGCCCCACCGGCCGAGGTCTGCGCCGCATGACCGGGGATTTCGGCGCCATATACACCGGCCGCGTCGTGCACCGCAGGCTGCGGCCGAAGACCCATTTTCTGGAATACCGGGTGTTTTCGCTGCTGCTCGACCTCGACCAACTGGACGAGATTGCAGGACAACAGTCTGTCTTGAGAATAAACCGCTGGGGGTTGCTGTCGTTCCTTGAACGCGATCACGGTGCCGGTTCGGGCAGTCTCCGTTCCTGGGTCGATCAGAAACTGAGCGACGCCGGGTTCGATGCCACCGCTTTGAACGTCCGCGTTCTTTGTTATCCACGCATCCTCGGCTATGTGTTCAACCCGTTGACCGTCTATTTCTGCGATGACGACGGCGGCCGGACACGGGTCATATTATATCAGGTCAACAATACCTACGGCGAAAGGCATACCTACGTCCTGCCCGTCGATAGCGATATGGAACCGGGCACCGTCACCCCCATTCATCAGGCCTGTGACAAGGCAATGTATGTGTCGCCTTTCACACCGATGGACTGTCGGTACGATTTTTCCATCCTGCCGCCGAACGACAAGGTGTGCGTGGTGATCCGCCAATCCGACGAAAGCGGGCCGCTGCTGAACGCCAGTTTTACCGGCGTCCGCGAAGATTTGAGCACACGAAAACTGATCTCTGCGATGCTGCGCCACCCGCTGATGACGCTGAAGGTCATCGCCGGCATTCACTACGAAGCCTTTCGGCTATGGCGGAAAGGCATCCCGTATTTCTCGCACAAGCCACAGCAGCGTGGCGATGTCAGCATCATAAAACCCGAACTTTAAAGAACACAGGGAAACTGAAATGGGTATCGTTTACAGCAGAACCGGCACGCCCGCCCCGGCATTGCAGGGGCAATCGCCCTCTCTCGCCGACAAATGGCTGTTCAGGCTGGCATCCGGCATCCGCACCGGCACGCTGACGCTGACACTGCCGAATGGCGAAATGAAAACGTTCACCGGCACGGTCCCCGGCCCGGCTGCTGATTTCATTATTCATTCCTGGCGTGCGATCCGCCGGTTATTTACCGGCGGCGATATCGGTTTCGCCGAAGGCTATATCGATGCCGACTGGTCGACGTCGGATCTCAATGCGTTGTTGGAACTCATCGCCAGAAATGATGAAGCCATCGAGTTCAAGGTCGAAGGCACGCGGTTCCGGCGCATCATCGACCGAGTATATCATCTGCTCCGCGCCAACACGCGGCGCGGCTCGCGGCGCAACATTCAGGCGCATTATGATCTGGGCAATGCCTTCTATCGTGAGTGGCTGGACCCGACGATGACGTACTCATCAGGCATTTATGACTGCCCAAACGACCCGCTGGAACGCGCGCAGCTGCGCAAATACCGGCGCATGGCGGAGATGATCGGCGCCAAACCCGGCCAGCACATCCTGGAAATCGGTTGTGGCTGGGGCGGCTTTTCCGCCTATCTGGCCGAGCAGCACGGCTGCCGCGTGACCGGTATAACGTTGTCGAACGCGCAGCACGATTTTGCCACCGAGCAAATTGCACGGAAAGGACTGAATGGGCGCGTCGATATCCGCATCGAGGATTATCGCGACGTTGCCGGCAAATATGACGGCATCGCCTCGATTGAGATGTTCGAAGCCGTCGGCGAGAACAACTGGCCGCATTTTTTTGCCGGGCTGCGCAACCGCCTTGCCGATCACGGCCGCGCCGCGCTGCAGGTGATCACCATCCATGAGAACCGCTTCGACAGCTATCGCATTAAAGCGGATTTCATCCAGCGTTATGTGTTCCCGGGCGGCATGCTGCCTTCCGTCGAGGCCTTCCGCGAAAACGCCCGCCTGGGCGGGCTGGATCTGAAGGATGCATTCTTTTTCGGTCAAAGTTACGCGCAAACACTTGGCGAATGGCAGTCCAGGTTCACCGGGGCCTGGCCCGAAATAAGACGGCACGGCTTCGACGAGCGCTTCCGCCGGTTATGGGAATATTATCTCGCCTATTGCCAAGCCGGTTTCAGATCGGGCGCCATCGACGTCGGCCAGTTCGTCCTGCAAAAAGCCTGACCGGCGGCCCAAGGCAGCCTCACTGACGCTGCCAGTCCAGCGCCGTCACTTCGAAGCCGAGGCTTGTCAACCGCTCCTGGGCGGCGTTAAAGACCGCGCTGTCGAGGGGGGCGGCCAACAGGTCCTGATACCACGGTTGCGATCCGCGAACATCAACCGCACCGGAAATAACGACGAGCCGCAATGCCGCGCCCGGTTGTGGTGGATTGTCGAATTCCAGCGTCCAGGTGCGACCCGAGGGTTCTTGGCTGCCGCGCATTGTCCGCGCCGACCGCTCGCCCTGACCAAGGCCATCCGGCCAGTAAGCAAGCCTGCCGATCAGCACCGCGCCGCCAGCGGCAACGCCGCGGATTTCCACCATGCAGACGGTGCCGGCTTCCTTGAACACCGGTGTCATCGGTCGTTTTCGTCGCTTCGACGTATCGGCGCAATCCGCAAACTGCTCGGTGACAAACAGCGCGCCGGAAAGATCAGGCACCTCCCCAGGTTTCGATAAGTCGCGCCACACCCTGTATGCGTCCGCTCGCAGACGCCCGAAACCGTCTTCTCCGGCCTTTGCCATATCCTGTTCAAGCTCGAGTATCCGGCCCTGTTCAAATAAAGCCGACCAGCGGGCGAAGTCTCCGCCAACCCAGAAAAGAGCGGCCGCGATCAAAGCTGCGGCAAACAGAAATGGCAGCGTCCGTGTCCGCTGGCGCCGCGCCAGGGTGGCACCTGCGTCACCAGCGCCACGCCCCTGCGATGGCGGCGGCATTTCAATCCCCGTCACTTGCAACGCTTCGGGAATGCTGCTGAGCTTTCTGAGCGGAATGCCTGCAATCTGATCCGGGAGATCGGCCGTGCTATCCGGCACCAGGACAACCGCTTTTTCAGATGCGATTTCATTGTCCGCAAGGAACCGTGCCAGCGCCTTCAGTTTCAGATCGACATGTTCGACCGGGCGCACTGCAAGCGCGCTGTCGACTTCGCCGGTGGCAAAAACCGTAATCTCCCCCGCCCCGCCTTTCAGCCGGGCCGCATGAGCAAGAAATGCCGCTAGCTGCCATGATCGGCCTTCGTCGATCCTTGCCGCAACATCCATCCGATAAGCGCCGTGTCCGGTCATCCGTTCGATCACACCGGCGGGACTGCGAACGAACGCTTCATAAGACGCACTGATCGGCAGAATCTGCGTTAGTCCGTCGAGGCAGATGACGGAACGGACGGCCGGATCTTCTTCGCTGATGCGTTGAATCGCGACCGGGCCTTCTGTCGTCAGAATAAAAAATGCGGCACCGTTCAACGGAGATAAACCTCCGTCTCGGGATCCGCCAGCGCAGAGGCGGTTTCACCTGTCGCATCGAGTAACATTTGTGCCCTGGCGCCGCTGAAGGGCGGCAACTGAATACGGCGCCACGGGCCATCGGCGTGCCTGATGAACAGATGCACCGGCGGCGGCGCTTCCGGATCAAAAAGTTCGATGCCCAGATAAACCTGCCCCGGTTCCGCTTGTGACGGCGTTAAGGTAAGTACCGCCGTCCCGCTCTCGCGGCGCGAGACCGCCCCGGATGCCGCCGCCGCCTGCCGCGGCATATAGGCAAAAGCGTTGGCTGCGATCAGACCGGCGAGATCCGCCTGTGCGGCATCGTCCGATGCCAGTTTTTGCGCATCGGCGGGGGAAAGCTCGTAGCTCAGGTCACTTGCGTAACGATACAGCACCGAAACTGCGAGACGCGTCGCGGTTGCGGCAGATGCATCAAGCAGATCGCGCGCCTGCGCATCGGCATCAAGCGCGGCGAGGGCCAGTTTCCGGACAGGATCGTCAGCAGGCATGGCTATCCGCCTCCTCTCCAAGGTCATACAGTTTATCGAACATCGCCGCAAAGGTGCCGATGTCCGAGGTTTCAAAGGCGGTCCAATCGACCATACCCAATTCACGGCCAAGTATGCGGTGAACGGACTGGATCAGACGCAACACCTCCGGCACGCCAGCCGCCATGATATCAAGGGTCTCTTCGTCCGCCTCATCGCGAAACCCGGTCCGGTTGACACTTCGCCACGCGCGCCGGGCGTCGGACAGCAGCGCCGGAATCTCGTCGCCCTTGGCATCCGCCGACAGGGCAAAGAACTGTCGCGCAGCCGCCATGGCCGCCAAATCCACGACATCTTCACCGC
Source organism: Thalassospiraceae bacterium LMO-JJ14 (assembly GCA_021555105.2). Lineage (NCBI taxonomy): Bacteria > Pseudomonadati > Pseudomonadota > Alphaproteobacteria > Rhodospirillales > Thalassospiraceae > Thalassospiraceae bacterium LMO-JJ14. The sequence continues at coordinate 1,382,243 of CP134604.1, read as the reverse complement.
CGGCTTCGGTTTGCGGCGGGGTCAGATGTCCCCAGTTGATATCCGGCGCAAGCGCGAGGGCAAGTTCAACGGCTTCGATGCGAGCGGATTGATGCAGCGCCCATAGCGCCGCCAACGCCAATCTTTCCGTGCCGGCGATGATGTCGGCGTAGGCTTGCAGCCTTTCCAGGTAATACCCCTGCCCATCCGGGAGAAGGCCGGACCTGGGTATATTGCCGCGCCGCAAGGCCGTGCTGATCCGCAGTTGTACCGCGCCGAACACGGCGTTGCGCAGTACCGATACCGGAATGCGCCTGGCCGTTGCATCGCCGAGCGGCAAATCGGACAGGGTCTCGGCCTCGTTCACGTTAACGAACTTCACATTTTCATCACAGATTTCAATCAGGCGTAAAAGCGGCCCATCGTCTTCGTCAAGCGCACCGACCACGCGTTCCATGTCCGCAGGGTCGACTTCGCCAGCCTCGACATCCGTGCCAATGGATTTTGCATAGGCCCCCGAAAGTCGCTCCTGCGCGGCATCAAGGGCTGAAATCAGTTTCCGGGCCGTATCGTAGACGGCGCGGAAAGTCTTGGCGTCGATCTCGTCAGAATCGGCATATGTCTGCCAGTATCCCAGCACCACATCGTCGTTGATGGCCTCGGTCCCGGTACGGTTTCCCGCATGGGCATCCGTATAGGTCAGGAAATGCCGCTCGCGGCGCTGGCGCTGCACGGCCGGCAGGTGCGCCTTGAGATATGAATAAAGACCACGCTGCAGGGCGCGTGCCGCATCGAGGACAGCTTCACTGTCCACATCTCGTTGACGCAAAGTATCCGTCATGCCCTCAAGCTCGGGATAACCGACGGTCATGACCATGAATTCCAATAGCGCCGCCAGCAACGGCATCCGCCCATAGGATATCTGAAAACCGCCATTACCGTCTTCGTAACGCACCCCATTGTCGCTTATCCAGACATCCGCATTCCTGTTATCCAGCGCCATGAACGCGCGGCGAAAGTCCCCCGCACTGGCACGCGGCATTCCCCAGAACAGATCCTCGTACCGGCTGGGGCCTGCCGATGCCGCAACCAAAAGATGCGACAATTCCAAAAGCGGTTTTGCATAACTGCGGCAGACGATAATTCGCGCCAGCTCGCGGCTGACCTTCGCGGAATAGCGCGGACCACCATCTGCGGAAGTGGCTTCGGCAATCCCTGCGAATACGGCCCTGAGCGTGTCGCTCTTGCCTTCTTCCAGATTGAGATTCTCCAGTGCCGTCGACATCCGCGCCCCATATTCCGTCTGTTCATGACTCAACCATTGCGAGGATACCCGCGATGGTGGTCACGGCAAAGGCCCGTTGACGCCTTGCTGTTATTCCTATGCAAGGACGGGCGGAATAATTCGCACTATCCGGCAATTTTGCGCCGAACCGCTTCCTGCACTTCCAGCGGCGGCACGACGGAGGAACGCGACTTCATGTCATAGAAAACGTTGACGCTTTCCGATGTCGCGACGCATACGTCTCCCTTGAAGACACCATATCCGGATGTCAGGGATTTCGTTCCAATCCTGATCAGCCTCGCCCCGACGTCGACCGTGCCGGGATAATGCAATTCGCGCAGGTAATCGATGACGACGCGGGCGAGGATGAAATCCAGATCGGGATGATCGAATTGATCAAGGAGGCCCTGAACCAGCATGGTCCGCGCCGCTTCAATATATGCCCCGAAGGACACATTGTTGACGTGACCCATGCTGTCCTGATCGGAAAACCGGATGGTTACCGGCGTGAAATCGCTGAACGTCTCACGCCGGGTCAGGTCGAAACCGTGCTCGCTCATCTGTTCAAACGACGATCTTGTCGCGGAATGCGGCGATTTGTGCGTCATCGTAGCCGTATTCCTTGAGGATATCGTCCGTGTGCTCACCTCGTTCCGGCGTTGCCATCCCGGTTCGCGGATCGAAGCGCGACAGGACCACCGCCTGCGCCAGCAGATCCATCTTGCCGAGTGTTTTGCTTTCGACCGGGTGGCGCAGGTTCAGATGATTGACCTGCGGGTCGGCGAAAATCTTGTCGATCGTATTGATCGGTCCGCACGGTACACTGGCCTCGATCAAAGCCTCGATCAAGCCGTCAGAGGTAAAGGTGACGGTGTGCTTTTCGAGCGCCGCGTTGACGGCATCTCGGTTTTCAGAACGCAACTCGCCGGTCGCGAAGTCCGGATTGTTGGTGATCTCGTCATCGCCGAACAGGGTACAGATGCGGTCCCACATCTGATCGCCGGCGGCGGCGATGTTGATGTATCCATCCGACGTCTTGAAAACCCCGGTCGGGATCGAGGTCGGATGGTTATTGCCGGCTTGTCCCGCGACCTCGCCCTTGATCAGATAGCGCGCCGCCTGAAAATCGAGCATCGCCACCATGGCCTGCAACAGTGACGTCTGCACCCACTGTCCTTCGCCCGAAACCTCGCGCTCCAGAAGCGCCGTCAGCACGCCCATGGCGCCATACATCCCAGCCGTCAGATCGGCGACCGGGATGCCGGCCCGCATCGGCCCTTCGCCGGGAGCGCCGGTAATCGACATCAATCCGCCCATGCCCTGGGCGATCTGGTCGAACCCGGGCCGCTTTTCGTATGGACCGTCCTGGCCGAAGCCGGAGATCGACAGCAAAACGATCCCCTTGTTGACCTTTTTCAGGTCGTCATAGGCAACGCCAAGGCGTGCCTTCACATCAGGACGGAAGTTTTCCACCACCACATCTGCGGTTTCGACCATTTTCAGAAAAATCCCGAGGGCTTCCGGTTCCTTCAGATTCAGCGTCAGCGACCGCTTGTTGCGGTGGATGCTCTGGAAATCCGGGCCGCTTCTGGCACCCCCCATACCTTTGGCCGTATCGACCGCTTCAGGTGCTTCGATCTTGATGACATTGGCACCCCAGTCGGCGAACTGACGCACCGCCGTCGGTCCCGAACGAACCCGCGTCAGATCCAGTACGGTAAAGCGCGATAAGGGTCCTTGATAGTCGCTCATGGTCATGTCTCTCCCGGTATTTATGCGATTGTTTCTTGTGGAGCGATCAGATTGATCGCGCTCTCGGCCGTAACACCGAGCATTTTTGAAAGGCGTTCGATTTCTTCTATCTCGCTTACCCTGACGATACCGTCCGCCTCGCTGATCGCATGGCAGACCACGACCAGCAGCGCCGCCGCTTCCAGATCCGTGCCGGCGGCCGCTTTGACCTTTTGACGGACATCCTCGGCCTCGGCCGGGTTTTTGCGCAGCGTGTCGATATAACGCAGATAGCTCTCCACGCCCTGTTCGGGGTGATGATCGCGCAGCACATCCAGAACCCGCATCAATCGGCCGACCTCGGCCCCCTCTTCAAGCGATGCATCGCCATCCGCCAGCGCGACAAGCGCCGACGCCGCCATGGCGCCTTCAAGGAAGGCCCGGCCGCGATGGCGCGAGAAAATCCGCCGGGTGTGGTCGGAAAACCGCTCAAGAATGCTGCTCACGTGAAGGGTGTCCCCCGTTGTTCGGCGTGATCCTATCACGCCCGGAAAAGTTTTATCCAGACACGACCTGCGCAGACAGACGTTGTTTTGTGCCGCTGGAACGTGCCCGGTGGTTTGGTTAGTGTGCAATTAAGGAGTAACCGCTCTATGAACAACCTCAGCATTCGCAATGTCCGTCCCATGGGCGGTGCCGCCTGCGACATACATATCGCCGACGGGGTCATGGTCATGGAAGGCATCGACGATGCCGATCATCTGGACGGCGCCGGTGCACTGGTGCTGCCGGCTTTCGTCGATGCGCATATGCACCTCGACAAGACGCTATGGGGTTTGCCCTGGCGCGCACATTCGGCAGGCAAAAGCCTGGCCGAGAAAATTGCCAACGAACGCACGGCGCGGGCCGAGCTTGGCGCCGACACCGCCCGCCAGGCGGAAAAGCTGATCGCTCAGGCCATGATGAACGGCACTGCGGCGATCCGCAGCCATGTCGATATCGACCCCGACCTCGGGCTATCGAATGTAGAAACTCTGCTTCGCATCAAAACCGAATACGCGGACCGTGTGGACATTCAGCTTGTCGCTTTTCCACAGACTGGCATCATACGCCGCCCCGGCACCGCCGAGCTGATGGAAACCGCCATAAAACTGGGCGTCGATCTTGTCGGGGGTATAGACCCACAGGTTATCGATGGCGATGCCAAGGCCCATATCCGGACCATTTTCGATATCGCTGAACGCACCGGGGCCGGCATTGACATTCACCATCATGAGGAAGGCGAGACAGGCGCGGACACACTTGATCTGATTCTGGATGCGGTCGATGCATATGCCCTGCAGGGACGCGTCACGGTCAGCCACGGATTTTGCATCGGCATGGTCAGCGAATCCCGCATGCAGTCGTTGATGGACCGGATCGCCGCACTCGACGTTGCCGTGATCACCTCTGCGCCCGGGTACAAACCGTTTCCGCCGCTCGATGAAATGCGCACACGAAATATCCGGGCCGCTGCCGGTTCCGACGGTGTCCGCGATGTCTGGACGCCGTTCGGCAATGCCGACATGCTCGAGCGCGCCATGTTGCTCGCCTATCGCTCAAACTACCGGCGCGATGACGAACTCGCTTTCGCCCTCGAAATGTCTACGCAGGGCGGCGCGCGGGTGATGGGTCTGGACAGACATGGCCCCGGCCTCGGGTGCCGGGCGGATCTGGTTTTGATCGATGCTGAAAACGTCGCAGACGCGGTCGTGTCGAGACCGGCGCACCGGACCCTGATCAAAGCCGGCCGTGTCATCGCCGCACCGGCATAAAAAAAACACCGGACCCGTCGGCCCGGTGAAGGAGAAGAAGTGAATATCATCGTCAACATAGCGATGGTTAACGCTTTTCACAGTGACCCCGGTCACAACCTTGCAGATTTTTATGAAAATTCTTTTGGATCAGGGATCTAAAGTGGAAAAATTATCTGAATCCCGTCCGCAACATGCGCTCTTTCGGCAGAATTACGGCGATTTTCGTCCCCTTGCCGATGGCGCTTTCCAGTGTAATGCGCCCCCCGTGCAGTTCCGTCAGGGCATGCACAAGCGGCAGACCAAGACCGGTGCCTTCGCGTTCGCTGACAAAGGCTGATTTTACGCGAATGAACGCATCGAAGATGATCTTCTGGTCCTCTTTGGAAATTCCGATACCGCTGTCTTCAACTTCCAGAACCGGCTCGCCGATGTCGTTATGATAGGCACGCACGATGATATGCCCGCCGGGACGTGTGAACTTGATGGCATTATTGACGAGGTTGATGAGAATCTGCTTCAACCGCCTTGGATCACCCCGCACCGACATTCCCTTTTCAGAAATATCCACCGAGATCAAAAGCTCAGCCTTTTGCACACGGGTACGCAGCATTCGTTCACAGGACCTGATCACGACCGCCAGTTCGACATCGTCCTCACTCAACACCATCGCCCCGCTTTCGATGGAAGCGACATCCAGCAGATCATTGACGACTTCCAGAAGATGCATCCCCGATGCATGGATCGAGCCCGCATAATCGACATAATGCGGATTCAGATCGCCCATGATCTTGTCCCGGATCAACTGTGAAAATCCGATGATGGCGTTCAGCGGCGTACGCAGTTCGTGTGACATATTGCCGAGAAATTCCGTTTTCGAACGGTCCGCCTTTTCCGCGGCTTCCTTGGCGGTGATGAGATTCTGTTCGATTTCCCGGCGCCGCGTAATATCCATCAGCGTCGCCTGGATGGCCGTATGACCTTCCCATTCCACAAGCCTTGAAAAAATCTCCACAACGACTTTCGAGCCATTGGCCTGTACACCTGAAAATTCATATCGTTCAGGCACATCCTGGTCACCGGCAAGACGACGCCGGCGGATGTCCGCAATCACGCCGCGCTCTTGCGGCGAAACAAGATCGAGAACGCTACGGCCAATGAAGTCATCCACTTCGTAACCGAAAATCTGTGCCGCCGTATCGTTGGCATAGAGGATTTCCCAATCGTGGTGCACGAACATGCCCTGAATGGAGCCATCGATCAGGTTTCTGTATTTCTGCTCACTGCCGATCAGCGCCTGTTCGGCAAGCTGCTCTGCCGTGCGGTCCTGCATAAATACCTGCGTCGCCTGCTGGCCGTTCCATAGGCCGTCGTACACAAAAAATTCCAGGCACAAATTTTCACCATCGGCGCGAATTGCCTGTGCCTTAGAGGATTCCGGGGCATTCATCCCGTTGTGCTTGTCGGCGTTGAAGTGATCCAAGCGTTCACGGTCATCGGGATGAATGAAATCCCAAACCTTGCGGCCCAGCATTTCACCGATTGAGCAACCGAATGTATCCGCCGCCGCCTGATTGGCGAAAACAACCGTACCTCTCACAAGCGTTATGAATGCCTGCTTGGAGACCTCAAGCGTATCATAAAAAAGGCCGCCCTTCGGTTGAGCACCAGCCCCCGTGGCCTCGGCAACCTCGTTGACGACCAAGATGTACCGTCCCGACGGCAGGGCCCGCATCTCACCGCCAAGTTTACGGCCATCCTGAAAATGCCAATCGATCAAACCATGACCAAGGACACGGCGAATTTGCGACGCCTTACGGCGGTCTTCGGAAATCAACGGCGCCAGACACGCGATCAAATTGCTGTAGCTGGTCCCGACCTGAAAGAGCTCACTCGGCAACGGCAACAGATTCCTGAATGCCGGATTGGTGAAACTGAGGCGCTGGCGGTCGTCAAAATACGCCACGCCCTCACTCATGGATTCCAGTGTCAGCTGATAATCGGCGGCGAGAGTTTCCTGCTGGGTGCGGCGGATCGCATCCACGGTCTCGTCCGTGGCGATCCCGCGGTAACCAAAAAACATGCCATCAGCGCCCAGAACGGGTTTGCCGCTGAGGCGCCAATAAACGAGGCCGCCGGACTTCTGGCGTAACGATATCCGAAAATCGCGAAATGACTCACGGCGTTGGAGTCTGTCGACGAACGCAGCCCATTCATGATCACTGTCAGGATCCGCATCGGCGAATTCCCAAGGCGTTTTTCCAAGGAGGTCGAATTCGCGAACCGAGGACCGCCCCTCACGGCGCATTGAAACAATAGCGAAGCGATAATTCGGATCGAGTTCCCAGAACCAGTCCGCATCGGCATCGGCATAGTCGCGGAAGCGCGAAATATCTTCCGCTTCGCTACGCAGTTTTCGGGGTACTTTGTCTTCTTCAAAGACCAATGCGCCTCAACTCCGAAAGCACACTTACCGTGCAGATTGAGCCGTCCATCTACTGATATTATAGTGAATTACGGTATGCGAGTCACACTGGGTAGTCGTCGATGCATCCGTTTTGGCCGGTATGGGGAAATTCCTTGGAAGAACCGAGAGTTAAGGCGTCGATCTGGGTATCGGCGCAAATCCGGATGTGTGGCATTATGGCGCTTCCCGCCGTGGTGCGCCGCCGTGGCGATCCGGATGCCGGCAGCATTCTGATCCGTCTCGACCGGCTGGACGGGAGTTCCGTGCTGCTATCGCAGTCGCGTGACGCCGAAGGCCGTCAGGTCTGGATGTCGCGCAACGGCGCCGAACCGATACCCGACCCTGATGTGGAGCAATATATCGAACGCCGGGTCAAGAACGACCCGGACATCTGGGTTCTCGAGATAGAAGACAGGGACGGCCAGTATCAACCGGACGCCCCTGTAATCACATAATCCGCAAGTAAACGCCGGGGATTATTCCGTCCGCAGAATCAGGTGGTAACCGAAATCGGTTTCAACCAGGCCGCTAAGCGCACCAACCTCAAGATCAAAGGCCGCCTGTTCGAATTCAGGTACCATGACGCCGCGCCCGAATTGCCCCAGATCGCCGCCACTCTTTCCAGAAGGGCAATCGGAAGCTTCCCGCGCGATATCGGCAAAATCGGCGCCGTCGGAAATTTTTTTGTGCAGCGCTTCGGATTCCGCTTTTGCATCATCTTTGCTGCGGGTGTCGGTCGACACCAGAATATGCGAGGCACGGATTTGGTCGGACATCATACTCTCCATATCAAGGAATTCCGTCTTGTCTTTATTTCTCGCTGGGGTGCGTAGCGCATCTGCGAATGAGTTACAAGGATCGCTGTCCACGAATTTACCGAGGCTATGGAAACTGTTTCAAAAGGCGGCTACGCTTATCTGCAGATTCGCACTTTTTCGAACGGAAACAATGTGATCGAGAAAATCGCCAAGTACCTGATCCTCAGCTTGCTGGGACTTTCGGCACTGACCTATGTTGCCGTGCTGGTGCTTGATGACGAGCTGATCAAAAATACGACAGGCGGTGCGGCCGATACGCTGCTCGGCATCAAACACGACACGATCGATACGGTCAGCGAGAAAAGCGATACCTTTGTCTATTGGTTCCGGACAAAAATTAACGACATCATGAATTTTTCCCCAACCAACCGCACGCCACGCGTCGTGATGCGTATTCCTCCGCCGCCGGAAAATATCACACGCATGCCTGCCAACGAGGCAAAACCGGGAATGCCGGCCGATAAACCTGCGGCTGTGCCCCCCATGCCCGCAACGATGCCGGAAACTACGCCCACTGAAATGGCATCAACAGCACCCGCAACGGCCAAGCCCGAAGCTGCGCCCACCGAACCGATGAACGCCGCTCCCGCGATGTCTGCAATCGGCAACGGCACCCCCGCGATGGAAGGGGCACCCGCCCCCGTACCGGTCACTGCCGTCAGTGAACAGCCGCTGGCGGGAAGCATGCCGGATGCACAACATGGCGCCGCCACAACAGAGCAGCCGCCAGCCGAGCCCGCCGCCATGGGCGAACAGGCATCCCTGCCCGCAAGCAGCGAAGCTGCGCCAACCGACGCTCCCCCACCGCCACCCGCTGCCGAAGAACAGCGCCCCGGCGAGGCCGATTATCAGCAAGGCCTGAAATACTATAACGGAGACGGCGTCGAGCAGAATTTCGGCAAGGCGGCGCAGTTCTTCATGAAAGCCGGCGAAGCCGGTCATGTCGGCGCGCAATACAACCTCGGGATCATGAACTATACAGGCCAGACCGGCGGACAGGATTTTGCCAACGCGGCAAAGTGGTTCGAGCGCGCGGCCGAAAGCGGCCATACCCAGGCGCAATACAACCTCGGTTTCCTGTATTACGAGGGCAAAGGTGTGGCGCAGGACCTGAAGACGGCCTTCGACTGGATCAACCGTGCCGCCGAACGGGGATATCCAAAGGCTATCAAGGCCCGCGATGCCTTCAAACAGGCGATGCCGGAAATGTTCCCGGCCGAAGCCGAAAAACCGGCGAATTAATCCAGATTTGGTGGGCGTTGTGAATCTGCGCGATTATGTATTGCAGAAATCTAACCAGCCACCTATTAGCTTCTCCGCTTAGTGAGCCAAAGCGGCAATAGGGCATCCCTTGCCTGGGTCCGCGATGTGCTCTACCGACAAATACATTTCGACATATGCCCGCACCCCTTCGTCGCCGACATGTTCGGCAATGAGCCCATCCAAGGTTCTTGTCCAAGCGCTGACCGAATGTTCGATGACTGCCGCCGTTAGATCGTCTTTTAAGGTGAAGTGCCGATAGCCCCCCCCCATGAGTCATATCGGCAGCTATCGTAACCTCGCAGACGCTCGTCGTCTCAATCCCCCGTTCACGATACAGCCGGGCCGCGGCATTCAATATCCGTGAATGGCTCTCGTTCAGCATAGGTGATAATCGTATCCGTTTGGCAGGGGTGGTTCGTCAGTGGATGAACCATCCCTGTCTCAACTTATTAATGAGACTGCCAAAGCTGGAAATAGCCAGGGCGTTTTCTTTTTGTCATTGTTTCGTCTGCCCGGTTTCTGAAAGCGAAAGAATGAAAAATATCGAAAAGGATGACCTTCAAGTTGCTAAACGAAAAGCTTGTCGTGACCGCTATCGTGGTGACGGAGTAGAACAAGGAGCAATCAAAAGGAAGGACGAATATGACGTTGCCCGGCGGACACATCCCAGCGGCCTCCGACCCCAAGGAGCATGCCCGTGGTTTTGCTCTAACCCTGTTTGGTGTTCTGGTACTTACCCCGGACACCTTGTTAATACGTTTGATCGATATCGACCCTTGGACAATGAACTTGTGGCGAGGGCTTTTGATGTCGTTAAGCCTGACTGTTTGTTACATATTGGCCGTGCGTGGGCAGGCGTGGGCCGGGGTCAAGGCGCTGGGCCTCGCCGGCTTCTCGGTTGCACTGATCTACAGTATTAACGCGATCACTTTTGTGCTGGCTGTCGATCACACACGGGTCGCCAATGTCCTTATAATCCTCGCTTCTACGCCGCTGATCGCGGCACTGCTCTCGATTATTGTTCTTAAAGAGCGTGTCGCACTGCCGACATGGCTGGCAATCGCCGGGGCAATGACTGGTGTTTCTATTGTCGTTGGCGACGGTGTGCGCACCGGCACGTCATTAGGCGACCTGCTGGCGTTGGTCACGGCGATCGCACTTGCCGTGACATTCATCATTATCCGCCGCAACAAACATGTGAACATGATCCCGGCGACCGCTGTCGGCGCGCTGATATCTGCGGTGATCGCAATGCCGTTAGCCGAACCACTTCAGCTGGAAGGCGCGCGGCTCGGGCTAATGGTGCTGTTGGGGCTGGTGATAATGCCGCTGTCTTTCGGCCTGATTACGCTTGGGCCGCGGACCATTCCGGCGCCCGAGGTCGCGTTGCTTCTGCTTTTGGAAACGGTTCTCGGTCCTATTTGGGTGTGGCTCGTGATAGATGAGCAACCGAGCGAAATGACGCTTGTCGGCGGCGCCGTCGTGATTTCATCGGTTATGCTGCAGTCGATTTGGCGTTTGCGCCGCAACCGAAACTGATCAACACCTAACTGCCTTTCAAATTCGGACCTGCTATTTGGCGAGCATTCAATAAAGCTTTTGTCCCAGCCGGGAATAAAGACAGGACAACACTCAATGAAGAGACAGATGTGCACTACATTCATATCATCCATACGTGGAACAGTGATGCGAAAGTAACCCAAAAGCATGCTCATCTGTCCTCGCAGACTCTTCATGATGCTGCAAGTTGTGTATCTGATAAGATCATGTCTGCTTTGCAGACGGCGGAGTAATTGAAAGGGCCACTCGGAATATTCTCCGAGTGGCCCTTTCTTTTTATCGATGTCCGCTGTGAAACCGATTACGTTCGGAATTCATAGGTGTGGTGTTAGTCTGCAAATGATCCAAAGCAGACATGCCATATGGCACCTATAATCACTTCCAGATCGTGGCCCGACCATCGATTCAGCTTCGCCATATCTTGACCTGAGAAGGCCTGAAGGTTCGAAAAAATTCAGGGGAAACACTCTGATTAACGAGTTGGATGAGCCTTACCCTGCGCAGTGTTATTCATCATGGCCATTGGCGACCTTTATAAGAAGACGTTCGCCGTTTCGGATGATGTGGTCATGCATGGCCTGTGCGGCGCCCTCCGCATCACGGATGTTGACGGCATGCAGTATCGGTGCATGTGATTCCACTTCGCCCTCCGCATCGGAACCGTAGACCTTCATGTGCAGCATCGAAAGTTGCGTGGCTGCCTGCAGGCGTTCGAGCGATTCCAGCAGAATCTGATGGCCGCACGGCTGACACAGCGCCCAATGAAAGGCCATGTCGGCTTCGATCAGTTCCGCGATACTGCCGTTCTCCGCGCATTTACGCATGTGCTCGTAAGCCCCGAAAATTGTCAGCCGTTCCATTTCTTTGATTCGTCCCTCTACCATCCCCGTGCGCAACGCGAAGGGCTCGAGAATGGAACGCAACGTATAGATCTCGCGCGAGCGGGCCACGGTGAGTTTTGGCAGGACCGCGCCGCGCCGGGAATGCAGTTCGACCAGGCCGTGATCAGCCAGCGTGCGCAGCGCTTCGCGCATCGTTTGCCGTGATGTTCCGTATTTCTCGGCCAGCGGGATTTCGCGAAGTGCGGCGCCCGGCATGAACGCGCCACCCAGAATCTCCGTGCGGAGTTTCTTGGCGATTTTCGCGACTAGCGTTGGTGAGCGGTTATCCGCCGGGTTAATTCCCATTTGGCCTTCCATTTACTCCCTGACGGGCTGTGTCGGCCGCCCGTGTACGCTAAAGCATAGAGACCTGACATATTGTCGACAATATATATATTATGATCGCCTTCTCTATTCGCTAGCCAAAACGCGTTCCCACTTCTGATTGGCGGATAAAAACCCCTTAATACATCAATTATTACAATTAGTTATAATTTTTTATAGTATATTTCTCATGGTTAAAGCTGGTTGATGGATGATATTCATCGATGATCTTCAGCATTAAAATTAACAGACTTGATAATTTTTTGTCGACAATTTGATTGAAATGGTGATAGTTGACGGACAATAATCAAGGCGAAACGCCATCATCGACTCCAACAGGGGAGTCGGCCCAGAGGGACGAGCAGGGGGCAAAATGCAGAGTGAGAAGTTCAAGGAAATTCTTCTCGGGACGTTCGTCCTTGGTATCGGTATCGTCGGCTTTGTTTTCGTTAATCCAACAGACGCGCCGGTGACGGAAGGTCCCGGGGGCGTAAGCTGGCGTACGGTTCCGTTTATTTATTCCGGCCTGCTGATGGCGCTCGCAGTGGTCTTTTTGGCTATCACCGTTATCCGCGGACCGATCCCCGTTGACGAAGTGACAGCCGAGGAAGCGGTAGCCGAAGCCGAGGAAGAGGCACTCGAAGCAGCAGCGCCTCATCCCACACTATTCGGCATCCAGATATCCACCCTGCGCCGGATCGCGGTGATTGCCGCGCTAATCGTGTACTCGCAGGCAATGAATGCGTACGGCTTTGCCATAGCGACACCAGTGTTCCTGTTCTTTGTGCTCTATGTATTCGGACGGACAAAACTGGTGGAAAACCTGTTGGTGTCGATTGTCGGCAGTTTCGCGCTGTGGACGCTGTTTGCCCATCTTCTCAAAATGCCGCTGACCGGCCATACGTGGGATCCGCTTACGCCGGCCCTCAGTGCGGCACTCAGGTCGCTGGGGGTCTGATCCATGATAGAAGGATTGCTTGACGCTTTTGTCACGGTTAGCGCCCCGTCGCACCTCGGGCTGATTCTGGCCGGTACCGTTCTCGGACTGCTTGTCGGCGCGCTTCCAGGTCTGTCGTCGCCGATGGCCATTATCGTTTTGCTGCCGATTACCTACACCATGAGTCCTCTGTCGGCATTCGAAATCATCATGGGGATCTACGTCAGCACCAAGCTGGGCGGCTCTTTCGCATCCATTCTGCTGCGCACACCCGGAACGCCGGCAGCCGCGTGTACAACATTGGATGGATTCCCGATGGCGCAACAGGGCAAGGCGAGTCTGGCGCTTGGTTATTCGGCCATGGGGTCTTTCGCGGGCGGCATGATCAGCTGGGTCGTGGCGGTCAGTTTCGTCCCGTTGATTTCGGCGGTTGCGCTGCATTCGGAACCCGCCGATATCGCGCTGCTGGCGATCGCCGGTCTGACGATGGTGGCGTCCTTCACACGTGCATCGATGATCCGCGGCATGATGGGGGTCCTGATCGGGCTGATGATCGCCAGCGTCGGATACGACGTGCAGGACGGAATCGAACGTTATTCCTTCGGTCATCCTATACTGGCGTCAGGGGTTTCGTTCTCGGCGGTACTCGTCGGTTTTTTTGGTATTGCCGTGGTGCTGACCGATATCGACATGGTCGGACGCGGCTCCAGCCTCGTCAGCGAGAAGGTCGGCATGGCCTTGCCGCAGCTGGGCGACATGATGCGGCGCTGGAGAGCATGGGTGATCGGCACTTTTTACGGTGTCGTCGTCGGCGCGATCCCGGGTGTCGGTTCCGACGGGTCGGTATGGATGGCCTACGCCACCGTGCGCAGCCAGTCCAAGAACCCTGAAAATTTCGGCAAAGGCGAACCGGACGGAATCCTCGCGCCTGAAAGTTCCAACAACGGAACAACAGGCGGCACGATGATCCCGATGCTGACCCTCGGCATTCCGGGCGACGGATCGACGGCGGTCATGCTCGGCGCGATGATCCTGCATGGCCTGCAGCCGGGTGTGACGCTGATGACGTCCAGCGCCGATTTCGTATACGGCATTCTCGCGTCGTTGTTTTACGCCAACATCTTCATGCTGGTGGTCGCGCTGCTCTCGATCCGTTTCTTCATCGCGATCCTGAAACGCGACCGTTCGTCCATATTTCCATTCATCCTCGTATTTACCGTGATCGGCGCCTTCGCCGAGGACAACCATATCTTCCCGGTCTATATCGCGCTTGCGTGCGGCATCGTCGGGTATCTTTTCGAAGCCCGGAAATTCCCCGTCGTGACCATCGTCCTCGGTGCGATCCTGGGGCCGATCATCGAATACAACCTTCGCCTCGGATTGGCCTACTCGGCCGGCGACTGGACCACGTTCGTGACCACGTGGCCCAGGGCCATCATGTTCGGCGGAATCTCAGTCCTTGTCATCAGGGAATTTTATCTGGGCTTCCGCAGAATGCGTTCAACCTCGAAACCCAAACTCGAACAGGGAGTATAATCATGAAAAACCTGAAGACACTCACACGCGTGCTGTCGGCCGCCGTTGTCGGTGCGCTATGCGTCAGCGCGGCGGGCGAGGCAATTGCGGCTTATCCCGACAACACACTGCGCATCGTCGTGCCGTGGCGCGCCGGTGGCGGCACCGATTCCGTTGGCCGTGCTCTGGCGACGGAGATGGAAAAAATTTCCGGTCAGGCCGTCCTTGTCGAAAACGTGACCGGCGGGTCCGGGACGGCGGGTATGCTGGCGGTAAAGAACGCCAAGCCCGACGGCTATACAATGGTGCTGAACGGTTCCGCCGACATCACCGCGCCGATCGTTTTCAAGAACGTTCCTTACAGCATGGATGACTATAAATGCGTCGGCGGGGTTTATGCGACGCCGACATGGATCATTGCCAACAAGGAGCAAGGCTTCAAGAATTTCGGCGATTTCGTAAAAGCCGCCAAGGCGGCGCCTGGCAAGCTGTCGCTTGGTGTGACTGCGCTCGGCACGCCCGATCATGTAACCGCAGATCTGCTGATCAAGAAATACGGCATCGATGTACGGGTCATTCCCTTTAACGGCGGTGCGCCGCTGAAAAAGGCGCTGATCGGCAACCAGGTCAATGCCGGTGTGCTGATCGCGCCCGTGATGCTCGAAGAGGTCAAGGCCGGCGTCGCCAATGTGCTGGTTGCCGGCGGCTCGCTGAAAAGCATCAAACATGGCCCGCTGCAGGGCATGGCGACGCTCAAGGACCACGGCATCGACCAGGAAATCAGCATGATCCGCGGTGTGTATATGCATAAAGACACATCGGACGCGGTCATCGATAAAGCGATCGAAATCGTCGGTGGAGCCGCGCAAAGTCAGTCGTTCAAGGACTTTGGCGACAAGTTCGGTTTCGATCCGGTATGGATCCCCGGCAAGTCATTCTGCGAGTTCATGAAGAGCGAGGACAAGGCATACCGCTCCATCAAGTAGTCGCAGTATGGATAAGGGATGGTGGTTACAGACCCTGCCGCCGTCCATAGTTGATGGGCGCTCTCAAATATCCGGGAGCGTCCATCAATCTTTTCACAGGGCGCAAGAACAAGTAGACAAAACAAACATCCGAAAGAACGACGCATGCCAAAACGCCGCCCCAATATTCTTCTGATCACGACCGACCAGCATCGTGCCGATTGCTATTCCTTTGCCCGGCGCGATATCAAAACCCCGCACCTGGATGCACTGGCGGCGCGGGGCACGCGCTTCGAGCGGTGTTATTGCCCGGGGCCGCTGTGCCAACCGGCTCGGGCATCGATCCTGACCGGTATGCTGCCGCTCACGCACGGGGTGCGCGACAACGGCATCGACTTGCCCGACGACATGATCGGGCGCGGGTTCGCGCAGCAACTCGCCGATCAGGGTTACAGGACGGCGCTGATGGGCAAGGCGCACTTTTCGACGCAGTTCACGTTCGAGGCGACCGGCCGCCCGGAATGCCGCAAGACCATGCACAAGTATTACGACGACTGGTTCGGCCCTTACATGGGGTTCGACTATCTGGAACTGTTCATCGACGGTCCGGTCAAGTGGCCGGACTGGGAACCGCCCGAGGGCCTGCACTTTACGAAGTGGCTATTCGCGGACGGACGCGGCAAAGAGAAACATGCGCTGTATCACAGCGGCGAACGGCCGCGTAGCGGGGCACAGCAAACGCATGTTTCCGATCTTCCCGTGGCCTGCCATACATCGAGCTGGCTCGGCGATCGGGCCACCGATTTCATTGCCAGGCACGACGACGAGAATGACGACCCGTTCATGCTCTGGGTATCGTTCCCGGACCCGCACCATGAGTTCGATGCACCCGACCCTTACGGGCGGATGTACGATCCGAACCAGGTGGACATTCCGAAGCACCACGATCTCGACCTGTCCCGGCGACCGTGGTGGCACGAGGCGGCACTGACCCGTACCCCGAAAACCACGGATGAGTTCCGCACGGTCCGCGAGAAGCTGTCGCGTCAACGCACACTCACGGAACGCCAGATCCGGGATATTACCGCGAATTATTTCGGCATGATCTCGCTCGTCGACCATAACGTGGGGCGCATCATGCAGGCTTTGACCGAGAAGGGTATCATCGACGATACGATCGTCGTCATGACCTCCGACCACGGCGAGTTTCTCGGCGACCACGGGCTGCTGTTCAAGGGGCCGATGTTCTATGACAGCCTGATCCGGGTCGGCATGATTGCTGCCGGGCCCGGCATCGATCAGGGCAAGGTCGTCAACAACGTGGTGTCGACCGTCGACCTGGCGCCGACGCTGGTCGATATCGGCGGCGGCACGTTCGACGGCTATCACGGTCAGTCCCTGATGCCCGCTCTAGGCGGCGGCGTCTCGGCGATGCGCAATATGGCGCACGTGGAATGGGGGCTGGATGCCTCGCGGTGCGGTGTCGATCTTGATCTCAGAACCGTGGTTACCGAGCGCTACCGTTATACCATCGAGCTCACGAGCGGCGACGGCGAGTTGTATGACCTCAAGAACGACCCCTATGAAATGAACAATCTTTTCTACGATGCAAAGTCGGCGTCGCTTCGCGAAGAGATGGAAAAGGTGCGCGCCACACGGCCGGATGATATCCGGCCCGAACCTCTGCCGATCGTCGGCATGTTCTGACTGATCGAGGGACAAACAGAAATATCCCGACAAAGAAAGGGCAGCACCGTAATCTTCCGGGGCCGCCCTTTAGTCTGCCAGGGTTGTGTCTAGCAGTAATAAACCGGTACCCGGCTCACATGTTATCTGCGGCCCAGACAGTGATGTCATCGAGGGTGGCCTCAAAGCGGTGTAGCAGTTCCTCGATCTGGTCTTCCTCGATGATCAGCGGCGGACACAATGCGATGCTGTCCTGAATGTTGCGGATGATCAGGCCGTGATGATGTGCGCGTTCGAAAAATGCACCGCCGACCTTGCCCGGCGGGGAAAAGCTCTCTTTCGTTGCCTTGTCAGCGACCAGTTCGACGGCGGCGATCATGCCGATGCCGCGAACTTCGCCGACTAGGGGATGATCCTCGAATCTCCTTAAGCCATTGAGCAGGATCGGCGACATCCGCGCAGCATGATCGACAAGCTCGCGCTCCTCCATGATCCGTAGGTTTTCAAGTGCAACGGCCGTCGCCACCGGATGTCCGCTACCGGTGAACCCGTGGCCGAGGCCACCGATGCGCGCCGTATTGTCGGCAATGCCCTGGTATAGCGCGTTGCTCATCACAATTGCCGCGAGCGGCTGGTAGGATGACGTCAGTTGTTTCGAGAACACCATGACGTCGGGCTCGAGCCCGTAGTGTTCACAGGCAAACAGTTTTCCGGTCCGGCCGAACCCGTTGATAACCTCGTCCGCGACGAACAGAATGTCGTAATCTTTCAGAACGGCGCTGATCTTTTCCCAGTAGGTCGCAGGCGGCACCAGCACGCCGCCGGCGCCCATGACCGGCTCGGCAATGAAAGCGGCGATGGTATCGGGGCCTTCGTCCTCGATCATCCGGCGCAACTCGTCGGCGCGCCGCGTGGCGAACTCTTCCTCGCTCTCGCCTTCGTTTCCGAACCGATAGTAGTGCGGGCAGCCGGTATGCAGGAACCTGTCGTTGACCGGCACGTCGAAGGCTTCATGGTTCAGCGGCAAACCCGTGAGGCTCGCGGCAGCGATGGTGACACCGTGGTAGGCTTTTTCGCGCGATATGATCTTCTTCTTTTCCGGACGCCCGAGCGCGTTGTTGTAATACCAGATGAACTTGATGACCGTGTCGTTGGCTTCGGAACCGGAATTCGTGAAAAAGACGTGATCCAGGCCGGCCGGCGTCATCGACA
The DNA here is from genome assembly GCA_021555105.2 of Thalassospiraceae bacterium LMO-JJ14. Classification (NCBI taxonomy): domain Bacteria; kingdom Pseudomonadati; phylum Pseudomonadota; class Alphaproteobacteria; order Rhodospirillales; family Thalassospiraceae; species Thalassospiraceae bacterium LMO-JJ14. Next base: position 1,363,827 of record CP134604.1, on the reverse strand, counting down.
CCAGTTTTTCCGAAAGATCGACTGCCGGCCCGTGCGATTTGTGCGAGAAGATGTGGCTATAGGGCAGTTTCCGGAGCTGTTCCGTCGCGGCGTCGACGAGGCGTTGCTCCCCGAATCCCAGCGCAACGCTCCAAAGTCCGGCCAGACCCTCGATATACTCCTTGCCGTTGTCGTCATAGACGTAGATGCCGTCGCCACGCTCCAGCACGGTTGGGCCCCGCTCTTCGTGGCGGCGCGCATTGGTGTAGGGGTGCAGGACATTGGCAATATCCCGGGCGGCCGTGGAATTCGGCTTGGCGTGCAGTGGCATCGGTTTCTCCAGCATTTATTGTCAGACAAAATAAACTAATATTGTTATGTTTGTCTGACAATAAAAAAGCGAAGTTGCGGCGCGACTGGAGCTGATCTTCCAGCAGCATTGGCTCTATATCAATGTTTTATATAGATACAGCTGCGGAATGCTCGGGGGTGATGCGGCAACTGCTTGTCGAGGGTGGTTGTCGACAAAATTCTACGAATGGCCCTCTTCCGGATCTGTTTCAAGCAACTTGATGAGCAACCGTTCACCATGTGCGTTGATATGCTCACGCATGGCCTGCGCCGCACCGTCGGCATCGCGTTCGCGCACCGCGCGCAATATCGGCGCATGAGATTCGACCTCGCCTTCGGCGTCGGAACCGTAAACCTTCATATGGACCATCGATTGCCGTGTGGCATTCTGGAGCCGTTTCAGGAATTCGAGCAGCATGCCGTGATTACAGGGCGAACAGAGTTCCCAATGAAACGTCATGTCGGCTTCAATCAGGGCCGCAACGTCATTGCTCTCGGCACAGGCCACCATGTGATCATAAGCGGCCTCGATGCGGGTCATCTCGGCACGGCGGATCCGTCCTTCGACGAGCGATGCACGAAGCGCGAAGGGCTCCAGTAAAGCGCGCAGGGTATAAACTTCACGCGCACGGCTGGGCGACATGGTCGGAATACGTGCACCGCGCCGCGCATGCAGCTCGACCAGCCCAAGATCGGACAGGGATCGGAGCGCTTCGCGCATGGTCTGGCGGGATGCACCGTATTCTTCGGCTAGCGGGATCTCGCGCAACGCTGCGCCCGGCTGAAATTTACCAGCCAGAATTTCCTCCTGCAGGCGCACGGATACTTCCGCACCGAGCGTCGGCGAGCTGGGCTCCGCCTGATCCTTGTTTGATGCCATTCCCGGTTCCGTCCTATGATTGCCGGTCATCATACCGTGAAGATACGGATGACGTAATACCCCTATTGTCGAACGTCTGCTTCTGGCTAATTGCCGCCATTTTTGTCAGGCTAGACTTGACCTGCTTTGCAGACTTAACCAGACCTTGCGTCGCTTACCTTGAATTGCATCAAGTTATACAAACGTCCTTCATCAAATCATTGACGGCTGTGCAGAGGCTGAGGCGGAAAGTCGGAGATCGGATATGCATCATTTTTGCCTCCGTACATCTGCTCACTATAACTTTACTGAAGTGAGTCTTTTTAGATAATTGTGGTATAAAGCTCGAAATTCGACAGGAACGCGCTTGGCTGGCGTGCCATTCTGCCAATATTCACGGTCGTTGCGTTTAACAATCCTTAAAAAGCCTTCCGACTCTACAGTATCCACCGTCTAACCCGTTGCTGAATATATACCGAACGTTAACCACGTTTTTACGTCTTCAGGCGATTCTACCCTCAAGGGGCGTCGCACGATTCGCGCCGGCCCAAAGACTGGGACAACGGGGTTACGATGAAAATTACTGGGCCAATGACGGCGCTTGCACTGGGAATGACGGTTCTCTATTCCACCGGCGCCGTTGCTGCGTCAGACCGCATCAAGAATGATTTCTCCTTCACTTATCATATTGAAGTCGCCGGTGCCGATGAAAGCAACGTCGCCACTGAAAAGGAACTGCGCGACAGCGGAACCAACATGGTGCCGACGCAGCCCACGGCCGAATCACGCGATCCCTTGAAAAAACCGGCCGCCCTTGAGGTCAATAAATCGGCAACGGCACCCGTCCCCGCCGCAGAGGCACAAAGCAAGCCGATGGCCGCCAAATCCGAAGACGACACAAAGACACCGGCGCAAGCCGCTCAGCAAACAACGCCGGAAACGGCACCGGCGGCAAAAGCAAAGCCCGCTGCCGACATGAAGGAAAAAATGGCGTCCACAGATGACGCCTTGTTCCGGCCTTATCTCCGCATCGATGGCGGATATGCCATGACGTCCAACCCGGACGGAAGCGGCAACAACGGCCCGCATCGCATTAGCGAAACCCAGGATACGGGCCTCATCAGTCTAGGCATGGGGACACGGGTCGAAGAACAGGTCCGTCTCGAGGGCATGCTGAGCTATCGTTCCCCAATGGCGATAGACGGCACCGATGGTGCCGGCAACACTATTTCCGGTGAGGTCGACAGCATCAGCGCCATGCTCAATCTCTATTATGACATTTCCGAAGCGCATGAATGGCTCGGCAGCGATATCATCACGCCTTATGTCGGTGCCGGGATCGGCATTTCCATGCTGGATACGGACAGCATGACTGCGGGCGGCAATACCGAGCGCGGAACACAGGTCTATAATCTGACATATGCCGCGATGGCCGGATTGGCATCGAAAATTTCCGAACAGGTCACGCTGGATATCGGCTACCGTTTCATCAATCTTGGCCAGTACGAACAGGATGGTACGTTCACCAACGGCAGCGGCACCACAGCGACCAAGTATGACGATCTTTTGGCACATGAATTCCGTGCCGGACTTAGATTCCAGTTCTGATTTCTCCTTGATGTAAATCAATGCGACAAGCCGCATTGCCGACAAGAATATGTGGCAATGAAAGGTCGTGCCATTTTGGCAGGCCGGGGATAGCGGCCATCATGGGAGGCCCGGCATGGATATCAGGTCGATCATGGCGATCGTCGATGGTGGCGTCGAGAGCAAGGCCGTGCTCACGACGGCTATTGAGCTAGGCAAACGCTTCAATGCCGTAACGTCGCTCATGCAGATTACGCCCCCGGCTGCTAATAGCATTTACCCTGTTCTTGATGCCGCACCTCCTGAAATAATTGAGGGCATGATTACTGATATGGAACGGTCCATCGATGATCGCCGCAGTAATTTTGACACCTTGTACGAGCAGGCGGTCATTGCCGCCGGCTTGCCTGTCATATCGCCGGATGACGTCAACGAGGTCGCCACTTTTGCCGTGACCAAAGAATCCGTTATCGGCTATGAGAACCGCGAAATCGCCGAGCGCGGGCGGCTGTTCGATCTGATCGTGATCGGCATTCCGAATGCTGAAAGTGGCGGACTGGACAGTGCCGCTCTTGAAGCGGCCCTCCTTGATACCGCTAGGCCGGTTTTGATCACGTGCCGATATCCACGCCCCGTCATCGGTGGACACGTAACCGTCGCCTGGGATGGCTCCAGGGAGTCCGCACAAAGCATTCGCAATGCCCTGCCGCTTATGCTGATCGCAAACAAAGTCGAAATCATTCATGTAATGGTTGACGGGGATGCGAAAACCGACCCAATGGATGTCGGAAAATATCTGCAATTACACGGCATCAAATCTGTATCGCGCACCATTTCCGCTACCCGCGAGAACGTCGCCGATACCCTGCTGGAGGCGGCCAGAACGAACGGCCACGCACTATTGGTCATGGGAGCCTACGGCACCAGCGCCGTTGCTGAATATATGTTTGGCGGCGTCACCCGTACGGTGATGTCGAAAGCTGACATTCCCCTGCTTGTTTCGCACTGAGTGCCGCTGCAACCATTTTTTTCAAGGACTGTAACTCCTTCTCAAGGCAAGTCTGGAAACCCTGAATATATTTATCTATGATGGGGGTCCCGAAGCCGAGAGGGAACGGATTTACAGATGTCCGGCTCGCCGCAAAAAAGCCCTGCCCTGAAACCGGCAATCCCGCGTGGAGAAGCCGCGGAAACCCCGTGTGCGGCATGTCAGGTCCGCGAACACGCGGTATGCGGCGCACTGGCTCCGGCCGAGCTTTCGCGTTTCGGCGGCGTCATGAAGAATGTCATTCTCCAGCCCGGCGATCATCTGGTGGACGAAGGCGAACCTGAAACGCATGTCTTCTCAGTGACGAACGGATGCCTTAAATGTTTCAAGCTCCTGCCGGATGGCCGCCGCCAGATTATCGGCTTCCTGTTCCCCGGTGATTTCCTGGGCCTTGCCCGATCCGAAACCAACCCGAGCAGTGTCGAGGCCGTTACACAGGCAAACGTGTGCCGTATGGAACGCCGTGAACTGGAAAAGCTTGCCGGGTCCATTCCAAATCTCGAAAGACGCCTGCATGATATGGCCTCCGAGGCTCTTGCCGAAGTTCAGGGACAACTCCTGTTGCTCGGCCGCAAAACCGCACACGAACGGGTCGCCACATTTCTTTTGATGCTGGCGCGGCGTGCCGGTGAACGTGGCGTGAGCGCAAATCCCGTGGACGTCCCCATGAGCCGGGACGACATCGGCGACTTCCTCGGCCTGACGACGGAAACCGTGAGCCGGACCTTTTCCAGATTACGCAAGGACGGGCTGATCGGTGGAGACCGGGATCGCAAGATCGAAATCCTCGACGAAGACGGCTTGACCTCGGTCGCCGAAGGCTTCTGATTTTTTAATCGTATTGTACCGGACGGATAGCAGCTTCCAGGTAGCTTTCGTCAGGCTTATGTCATGCTCCTATGCTACAAGGCGGCATAGAATGCTTCTTTTGGGAATAACCTTCACATGCTGACGAAATCATTGGGGAAAAAACGCTCCTGGATACGTGCCGCTTGCCTTGCGGTCGCCTTTTGTGTTTTCGCACCCGGCCCTGCGACAACCCAGGTCGCCATCACGCTTGTCCCCAAACGCAATATGAAATTCGGTGAATTTGCCGCTTCTATCGATGGCGGCGGCACCGTCGTATTAAGCCCGGATGCGGACAGTGTGTCCTGGTCCGGCGCGATCACCAATTTCGGTGGCACAGTTAAACGCGCACGGTTTCAGATCGTCGGCGAACCCAAAGCGTATGTGATTGTCTCGCTGCCATCATCGATAACGATCCGCAAGGGCACGTCGAACAATTACATGACGATCGACAATTTCACGATGGATAAGACAAACCCGGTCAAGCTTTCAAAAGACGGTAAAAAGACGATCAACATCGGCGCGACGCTGCACATCTCAACCGATCAGACAAAAGGCAATTACAACGACGAAAATACCTTCACGTATATCGTCGAATATTTGTAAGGATCCGGAACAGGCCGCCTCAAGCCCCTCAGGGAAGGACGGTCGAGCCTTCTGCGAGCAATTTCGCGCCCTCGTCCGAAGTCGTCTTATACGTAACCTTGATGGTGTTCCCGGAAAGCTTGACCCCATCCGGCACCCGTAACGACATTTCAACGGTTCGGCTGGCATTCGGGGTATATACGGCAAGGCGGAAAATTTCAGACAAGACCACTTCCTTGCCTCCAGCCATCAATGTTGCCGTCAGATCCCCGTATGAAGAACGATTACCGGTTCGGTTCAGATTGAAACGGATTTTCGGCAGTGGATTCTGCTCCGTTGCCGGCACGAACGAGATATCGCTCAGCGACATGTCGTATTCGACATTGCCGTGCCGGACGATAATCGGCACAGCGATTCCGAATACCGGAATCAATCGCACCGTAGCGCCGTCGCCGGTGCTCTCGACGCTTTGTCCCGCAGCATCAGGCACGGCGCGCATCATGATATGTGAACGGTATTCACCATCCGGCAGGTCCTTGGGCTTGCGCAGCAGTAGCCGGATTGCCTGCGAAGCGCCGGGCTCTAGCGTCACCTGACGCGGTGAATAGCGAAAAAGTTTGTCGGCAAACTGTTGACCGTCAACCGGTTTCGCGACTTCGGTCATGCTCCCGTTCTCGCCCATATGCATGTTAATGACGGAAATACGGTATGTCGCGGTTCCCGAGCCTTTATTGACCAGACCCAGTTGGGCGGAACGCGTCCGGCCCTCGAGGACAACACGCGTCGGCGACACAACCAGGTCTCCGGCGCCTTGTGCCTGTGCGGTAAGCGGCCCGAACGAAACGGATGCGGTAAGCGCAGCCGTCAGCACGCCCAGTAAAAACGTGGGGATCGCGCGTGTCGGCACCGAACGGGCGCTATTTCTTTCTCGCGACATTGGCTATGGCCCCTTTTCTCATGATGGATGATTGTCCGCAGAAAATGCGGCAGCCTCAGTTATAGGAAACGACGATATTTACAAAAGGAGAACTCTGAGTAAACGCTGCCGCCAGAACCGTCTGTTGCCCGTTTCCTATACCGCCACCTGCACCGGCTGCGACCCCGGCAGCCACCGGTGCGGTGTCTACTGCGGCACCGATGCTGAACGTACCGGACCCATCGCTGCCGAGCGCAGGTGTGGCGCCGGCGCTATGCTGAAACCCGCTGAGCTTGACGACGTTCCCGCCGCTGGCAAAGGATGTCTTGCCCGGCAAAATTACATTGAATGTCTGATTTGGCGCACCCGCAACGGCAACAGCGGCACTGGGCCCGATCGAAATCGGCGATGCACCGTTCGCGGCAAAAGTGCGGGCCGCCTGATCCGGTGTTGCCGATGTACCCGTGGATGCAGCCGTGCCTGCATCCGCAGTCGTGGACGCCGACGAGTCGTAGCCGACATTGGACGTGGTGCTGACCGGTATGGACGGGATACCCCCGGATTTTGCTGTCGTGACCGGAGTTACTCTTGTCACGCCAAGGCTGGCGGCGGCCTGGATGGTGACCGAAATAGTCGCTGTATCGCGCGTCGGCCCCGCCTGCAGGGACGTTGCATCAAGACTGACGATCCCGCCCACCAAACCGAGCGCACACAGGGTGCTGACTATACCTATTGGCGTCTTTTTCAACGCACCACCTTCATTCTGTTCAACGCGACAATACATGAAATCGTGATTCGGGCCAATAAAAACCGCATTGATCTGAACGTATTAACTTTTTCCGAACAAGAGGTTAACACAGAATCGAAAAGCCGCCGGAGCATAATTTCTCCGGCGGCTTTTAAAGCTTTTTAACGGATAATCCCCGGGTTGGGCAAAATCAGTTGTAGACAACCGTCACATCGAAGCTGCCGGAGTATGCGCCTGCACCCTGGTTCGCACCAACGGCAAGCGTTGCGCCGACGTCAACGGTGAATGCACCGCTACCGTCAAGGGTCTGCGAACCGGCTTCGGTCTGGCTCAGGGTGGCGGTCATATCGGTCCCGGAACCGGTCAGAACGGCGGTCGACGGGATCGTCACGGTGATCGCCTGGCTGGCGGAACCGCTGACGTTGAACGAGGCCTGCGACGGCGTGGTGCCGGACTGCAGAACGACGTTGGCATCGCCCGTGCGTGCACCGGCGTCGGAGATGGTCACGGTACCCGCCGTCCCCGTCGGGGAGATAAGGCCGAATTCAAGGTCGCTGACCTTGGTGACCGTCACGGCGGCGGCAATCGTTGCCGATGCGCTGGCGGTATCGCTTGCGGCTTTGACGGAAGCAGGTGCGGCGAACATGGCAACCAAGGCAGCCACTGCAAGAATTTTTCTGATCTTCATTTCACAGTTTCCTTTACTCATACCCGGATTGCCGGGGCAAAAATGACATAACTAAAGGGCCTAGCGGCCCCATCCCTCAATATGTATCGCCTTTCTAACGATGATTACTGACACAAACATGACAGATTCTAAAAAAGTGAAGTTTTTCAAAACCTTACAGAAACCTGACAACACCCCCAAAAGCCCTTAAGCCGGCCTTAACCAAACTCGCCGCAAACTAGCTTTGTCATCCTTTTGCCGCGCAGGCACTTGCAAATGCCTGTGTACGGGAGACGCGCCCTTCGGGGCCCGTGTCGACCTCCCGGTGGCGGCGGGTGGCACGTTGATGTGCATTACTCAGTCAACGAACATGATGGGAGTTCGTTTGAGGTTGCAAAAAGTAAACGTGCCGCATTCCGGCGCGGTGGTTACACCGTGCCGGCGGCACACGACAGAGACAGCACTTGCCCTGCCTTCGGCGGGACGTTTGCTCATATCCGCATTACGACTGGATAGACTTGTCTCCGGACCTGTTGTGCTGGTTGCAATGATTTTCATTGCGGCCATTCTTTTTGCGCCCGCTCCCGGCCTTGCAAAAACGGTGAAGTATTCGTCCACCCTGGATGTTTCTTCATACGTTGCGCAGGTCCCCGAAGCCGAAACCCCTTTCAAAACTGCCGAACGCAGTGACGAGGAATTGCTGATCCTGCAGATGACTCTTGGAAAGATCATTCTGCGCGATGCAATTTTCGGTTTCCCCAAGCAGGGTAGTCTTATCCTGCCGTTAACTGACGTCGTTGAAGCGTTGGAGTTTCCCATCACTGTTGACGCTGAAAACGGACGTGCACAGGGCTGGTTCCTTGACGAGAACAGGTTGTTTTCGCTTGATCTCGCAGCCAGCAAAGTCGTGATCGCCGGGGAGGTCCGCCCCGTCGATCCCGCTTTCGTCGAACAGTTGCCCGACGACATCTATGTCGATGTCCGCACCCTGTCGACATGGTTCCCGATCGATATCGAGTACGATATCCCGAACCTGATCTTGAATATCGAATCCCGTGAACCGTTGCCGATCGAAGCCCGGCTGCAACGAGAACAACGGCGCAAGAGGATTTTCGGACAGCGTGGCGGTAAGGGCCGCACATACGACAAGCTTGAGGTCCCTTACAAATGGATCACCTGGCCGGTATCCGACACAACGCTTGATTTTACCGTGAGTTCCAGTGACGAAGGTCCAACGCTCAGCAGGAACTACACAACCCTGGCGACCGCGGATCTGGTCAAACTCAATGCAGATGTTTTCCTGTCCGGCACTCAGGACGACCGGCTCAAGGTCGCGCGCATTAAATTGGGCCGCCAGGATGTGGATGGCGGTCTGCTTGGAAAACTCGATGCGACCAAGTTTGCTGTCGGCGACATTTACGGCCCTCAAATCGCGCACATGACCCGCACCAAGCTCGGCCGCGGCTTCAGCATTTCCAACACCCCGATCGGCGACGAAACGGAATTCGACCGCATCACCCTGCAAGGCGATCTGCAGCTTGGCTGGGAAGTCGAACTGTACCGAAACGAAATTCTTCTCGATTTCCGTGAATCCCAGGACGACGGCCGGTATCTGTTCGAGGATGTGCCGCTGCTGTTCGGCGTCAACGTCATCAAGCTGGTATTTTATGGCCCGCAAGGCCAGCAACGTGAGGAAATACAGCAGATCCGCGTCGGCCCGGACCAGATCAAACCCGGTTCACACACCTACAATGTGTCGTACAACCAGCAAAACCGTCTCACGCTCATGGGCGACGACGAAGACAACAACAGCGACGGATTCCAGGGGAAATCCCGTTACGCGGCGCAGTACAAGTACGGCATCAACAAAAACCTGTCCGTCGGCACAAACTTTGCCAGCATCCCGTTCGAAGGCGGCCACAAAATGTACACGGGTGGCAATGTCGTAACATCGCTGGGGCCGGTCTATCTCCGTACGGACCTGACCAAGGATATTAAGGGCGGCTGGGCCGGAACGCTATCGGGACAGACCCAGTTGTTCGGCGTTAGCGTGTTCGCAGAACACACGATTCTGAACGATTTCCTGAGCGAAGAATACGACAACGAAACCGATCCGCTGGAATCTGAAACCCGGCTCAGAATAGACGGCGTAATCCGCTCTGATCTTTTACCGCATATTCCCTATGCCCTGAATGTCACTCATGAGAACTTCAAGTCCCGCGACAAGACGACAACCCTGCAAAACCGCTTATCCACGGCCATCGGGCGGGCATCGATTTCCAATACACTCAATCTGACGCTCACCGATCCTGCCGAAAGCGAGGATACGAAAACCGCTGCGGGTACCTTCCAGGTCGGCGGCTCCATCGGCAACCTTCGGACCCGTGGCCAGCTTGCATACGACGCCATGCCCGAACCAGCTTTGACCACCGTTGCCCTGTCGGGAGACTGGAAACTGAATTCGAGCCTTAATGCACGCGCCGGCATCTCCAAGGAACTGACCGATTCCGGACTGACGTCCTATACGGCAGGCGTCAACTCCGACTTCGAGATCGTCGCTGCAGGCCTCGAAGGCACATATGACACCGGCGGTAATTATTCGGCCAAGCTCAAGCTTTCTTACTCATGGGGCAAGGACGCCGCTGACGGCGGCCTGCGCGTGGCATCGAAGGCCACTGCCGAGCGCGGCACCATGACAGCCCGCGTGTTTAGGGATCTGGACGGCAACGGCACCTTTACAGAAGGTGTCGACGAACCGCTTGAAGGCGTCAGCTTTGCTTCCGGCCGCACCAAGCTGAAACAACAAACGAATGCCGACGGCATTGCGTTCATTACCTCGCTCGACACGTTTGAGCCGGTCAACTTCGAGATCGACAAAGGAACTCTCGAAGACCCTTATTGGATCCCGACTCCTGAAGGTGTCGAAGTGACCTTGCGGCCAGGCGTCCCGGGTCATGTGGATTTTGCCGTCGTCACGACCGGCGAAATCGATGGTGTGATTTACCGCCGTGACGGCAAATGGTCGAAACCTGTATCCGATGTCATTGTTCAGCTTGTCGACAGCAACGGTGATATCGCTCAGGAAGTCCGCTCACAGTACGACGGCTTCTATCTCCTCGAATTCATCCGTCCGGGGACTTATCAGCTCAGGATAGACCCCGAACAGCTTGCGCGCCTGCAACTGCCGGACGTCGAGCCACGCAATATAATAATTGGCCAGGACGGTACCATTCTAAATGGCGAGGACTTCGTCATCGGCGAAGCCGCCGAAGGCAAGCTTGAAGCCCGCGTGCTTCTGGCATCGTTTGCGAGCGCCGATGAAGCCCGCAAGGCTTGGGACGAGATCAGATCGGCGCTGCCCGAGATTTTCCAGGACGTCACCGCCGAGTTCCCGGAGACACCGGCGCAGGACAACCGCGCCAGGTATGTCGATCTTTATGCGCTGCCGTTCCCGAGCCGCGACGCCGCCGAGAACGCCTGCATCGAACTGCGCGCGCGCTTCGGCGACACGTTCTGCAACCCGCTCAATATCTCGATCAAATAAAAGGGTCAGGTTTGCGTTTGGCGGGCCGCGCGGGACCGCAGACGTTCACGGTGCAAAATGTACAAACCGCACATGCTGACGATAAACGCGCCCAATAGCGTGGCGCCATCCGGCAGATCGCCGAACAGAAGATATCCGAAAAGGACCGCCCAAAGTATGTTGCTGTACTTGAACGGCGAGACCAGTGCCGCCTCGCCAAGTCGGAATGATTCGATAATCAGATAGTGTGCGACACCGATCAATAAGCCGCTGCCGAGATAATATTTAAGATGATGCGTCTCTATAGGCATCCAGTCGGTAAAAAAATACGAGACGAACCCGGCACCGACGACGGACGTCGTCGTTACGAACAACACCGCCACCGTTGTCTCACTGGCCGCCATCTTGCGTGTCAATACATCGCGCATCCCACCCAGGAAAGACGCCATCAAGGGAAATATCGCAACCCACTGAAATGCCGAGGAGCTGGGACGAACGATCACCAGGACGCCGACAAAACCGACGAGCACCGCTGCCCATCGGCGCCAGCCGACATGTTCGCCCAACATCACGGGCGCCATCAGGGTCACGAACAACGGGCCGGCGAAGGCGATGGCAATGTTGTCAGCCAGAGGCAGATACGAAAGCCCGGTCACGAATGAAAACGAACCGCCGATAACACATACCCCGCGCAGTCCTTGCCCCTTCCAGCTTTTGATCTGCCACGCGGTATGAACGCCGCCCAAACGAACCGCCAAAGTGAAAATCAAGATGTACATAATCAAACCCCGCAAGGCCAGCACCTGGCCCACCGGAAAATCGGCCGTCAGCGTTTTCACCAACCCGTCATTAAGGGTCAGCACAGCGCCGCCTGCGAGCGCGCAGAGGATTGCCTTCCCCGGCGAATCCGTATCGCGAGCACCGCCGGGCTTGCGGGGCGGCTCAACAGACAGATTAGGTGTCGGGTCCGTCGGATGGGCGAGCGGGTTCTTCATTATCCGTACAGCACGGCGACGATAAAGACAGCCGCCGCAATCCCGGCGGCATCGGCTGTCAGAGCCGGGATCAGGGCATAGCGCAACCGCCTGATCTGCACGGCACCGAAATAAACGGCAATCACGTAAAACGTGGTTTCCGTCGATCCCTGGAAGGTCGAGACCAGATAGCCGGTATAACTGTCGGGGCCGACGGCAGGGTCATTGATGATCGACGCCAGAATACCGTAAGCGCCGGAACCGGAGAGCGGCCGCAGCAACGCCATCGGCAGCGCATCCGCAGGCAGTCCGACGAGTTCCGTTACCGCCCCCAGCGGCGTAATCAGCAATTCCAGGGCGCCGGAGTTGCGGAACATCGACACGGCAACCAGTATCGCCACCAGATAAGGAATGATGCGCAACGCGACATTGAAGCCATCCTTGGCCCCTTCGACGAAGCATTCATAAACCGGCACTTTCTTCCACATTCCCAGCGCCAGAAATCCAATCATCAGTCCCGGAACGATCCATGGGGCAAAGCTGCGGCCGTAAAATATCGTCAACGGTACCAATGCCAAGACACACCCGAGTGCCAGGGCGGAAATCCAGATGGGATAGCCTTCACTTGGCGGCGGTGGCAGGTCATCGTCGTCTTTTTCAGCTGCGGCAGTATCTGAATCGTGATTAACGTGCGGCGGTGCCGACGATGCAAAAAGACGCGCGCAGAGCTTGGCTGTCAGAATGGCGACGGTGGTCGAAACCAGTGTCGCGAATAACGTCGTCGGCACGATACCCGCAGGGTCCGTCGAACCGGCGGCGGCGCGAAGTGCAATGACCCCGGTCGGCAACAAAGTGACACTTGATGTGTTGACGGCAAGAAACAGGATCATGGCATCGGTTGCCTTCCCCTTGTCGCCGTTCAGGGTATCCAGATGTTCCATGGCCCGGATACCGAACGGCGTCGCGGCATTGCCAAGACCAAGGACATTTGCCGACAAATTCATGATCATCGCCCCCATTGCCGGATGCTCGGCGGGGACACCCGGAAACAACCGCGTCATCAAGGGCTGCAGGGTACGGGCAACGACCAGAAGCAAACCGGCACGCTCGGCGATTTTCATCAGGCCGAGAAACAGCGCCATCACGCCGACCAAGCCGATAGCCAATGTCACGGCATCGCCGGCGGTGCCGATCATCGCCTTGCCGAGCGCATCCATCGGCGCATCGACATCGCCAGCGTCCGGTGCCGTGAAATTCACCTGACGATACGCCGCCACGGCGAAGGCAATAGCAACTATGGCAAAGAAAATGCCGTTCAAGGATTTATTCCGCTTTTCGATCCCGCAGAGCCGACACGGAGTCGGCTATGTACTCCCGGGGTCATGGTTGCGGAAAGTCAGCATCGACGCAATGGTGGAAAGTGCCCTAGTCCTTGATCAGGTCCGGGCGATCGGTAAACACCGAGGATACGCCCCACTCACGCAATGTTTTCGCACGCGCCGGGTCGTTGACCGTGTAAATTCTGAGCGGGAACCCCGCACTCGTAACATCGCGGACAACCTGTTCGGTGACATGCCGATTCGATGCATGCACGGCACGGCAATCCAACGCGGCAACGATATCCTTCCAGTTTTTCGGCAACTTGCCGAACAGCATGGCACGCGCCGAATCCGGCAGCATATCGCGCGCCACCGCCATGGCATCCTGTTCGAAACTGGAAATCACAGGCCCCGGTACGCCGGACGGCCAGGCTTCGGCTATCAATTTGCAGGTCGCAATTGCCGTTTCACGGACCAGCCCGGGGTATGGCTTGATCTCCACATTGGCGCCAAGGCCCTCATCTGCAAGTGTCTGCATCGCTTCCGCAAAAGTGGGCACACGGGTCCCGGCATAAGATGCACCGAACCACGCACCTGCTTCCAACCGCCGGATTTGATCGAAGTTCTGGCGGGCAACAGGTCCCTTGCCGCTGGTTGTGCGATCGAGTTTATCGTCATGGAAAAGTATCGCCACGCCATCGGCGCTCAGCATGATGTCGAATTCAACCCATGCCGCCCCCTCGAGGCGGGCGCGGCGTAGGCTGATCAGCGTATTCTCCGGCGCCAGCCCCGCAGCGCCACGGTGACCGATTACGAATGGGACATTTGAAGAAGTGTCTGTCATTTCAACCACTACTTAATCGCGTATATTCATTGAGATACAAGAAACCTTTAATTCAGGTTGCCCCAGCGCCTGCAACCGATCAACCTATGCTCAACAGGACAAACTTAATAGCGGGAGACCAAGCTCAATGTCCGACAAATCACTCGACGAACGGGCACTCGAATATCACCGACAGGCACCTGCCGGAAAGCTTCAGATTCAACCGACCAAACCATTGGCGACCCAGCGCGACCTGGCGCTGGCATATTCACCGGGCGTTGCCGCCGCTTGTAATGCCATTGTCGACGACGCCATGGAGTCCTATGCACTGACCAACCGCGCCAATCTGGTTGCGGTCATCACCAACGGCACGGCCGTCCTCGGCCTGGGTCCGATCGGTGCTGAAGCATCGAAGCCGGTGATGGAAGGCAAGGCCGTCCTGTTCAAGAAATTTGCCAACATCGACTGCTTCGATATCGAGGTGAACGAGCTGGACCCCTATAAACTGGTGGAAGTCATCGCCCCCCTGGAACCGACTTTCGGCGCCATCAACCTTGAAGATATCCGCGCGCCGGAATGCTTTATCGTCGAGGAAGAACTCCGCAAGCGCATGAACATCCCGGTCTTCCATGACGACCAGCACGGCACCGCCATCGTCTGTGCCGCTGCTATCCTGAACGGACTCAGGCTACAGAACAAAAAATTCGAGGACATCAAACTGGTCTCAACCGGCGGCGGCGCTGCCGGGATCGCATGTCTCGACCTGTTGGTTTCTATGGGCGTCAAAACCGAGAACATCTGGCTCGTCGATCAGGTCGGACTTGTCTACGAAGGCCGCGAAGAACAGATGAACGACCGCAAATCCCGCTATGCGCAGAAATCCGACCTGCGCACACTGGGCGATGTGGTTGACGGCGCGGATGTCTTTTTGGGTTTGTCGGCAGCCGGCATTCTGAAACCCGAGATGGTCGAAAGAATGGATCCGAAGCCGTTTATCCTGGCCCTTGCCAACCCGAATCCGGAAATCGATCCCGACGTTGCCAAGAAAGCCAATCCCGACGTGATCATGGCGACCGGCCGTTCGGACTATCCCAATCAGGTCAACAATGTGCTTTGTTTCCCGTTCATTTTCCGGGGCGCACTGGATTGCGGTGCCACCGACGTGAACGAGGAAATGAAACAGGCTGCGGTCAAGGCGATCGCCGATCTGGCGATGGCCGAAAGTTCGGAAAGGGTCGCCGACGCCTATGCCGGCGAACGGCTGGTATTCGGGCCGGAGTACCTGATCCCGAAACCGTTCGACCCACGTCTGATTTCCGAAATCGCGCCTGCCGTCGCCAAGGCGGCAATGGATACCGGCGTCGCCACCCGGCCGATTGTCGATTTTGACGCCTACCGCGAAAAACTGGCCGGGTTCGTGTTCCGCTCCGGCATGCTGATGAAGCCGATTTTGGAGCATGCCCGCCGCGATCCCAGACGAATCGTTTTTGCCGAGGGCGAAGATGAACGTGTCCTCCGCGCCGTACAGGCACTGGTCGACGACCGGCTGGCCCGGCCGCACCTTGTCGGTCGTCCGGACGTCATCGCCAAGCGGATCGAGAGGCTGGGTCTCAGAATTCAACCGGATATCCACTTCGGCATCACCAACCCGCTCGATGATCCCCGCTACGAGGAATACTGGAGCCTGTATCACGAACTGACCGAGCGCAAAGGCGTCACCATCGACGAAGCCAAAACCATTATCAGGACCAACACCACGGCGATTGCTTCTTTAATGCTGAAGCGCGGCGAAGCCGACGCCATGATCTGCGGCACTTATGGTCAATATGAGTGGCACCTGAAATACGTCCTCGACATCATCGGCCGGGCCAAGGGCGTGTGCGATGTCAGTTCACTCAGCGCCCTGATCCTCAGCAAGGGGACGTACTTTCTTTGCGACACGCATGTCACCCCGGACCCGACGCCCGAAGAAATCGCCGAGATGACGCAATTGGGGGCTGAAACCGTCAAACGCTTCGGCATGATTCCCAAGGTGGCGCTGCTGTCGCATTCAAACTTCGGCAGCGGCAAATGCCCGTCCGCGGAAAAAATGCGCGCCGCCATGGCATTGTTGATGGAAAAGGACCTCGATTTCGAGGTCGAAGGCGAGATGAAAGGCGACACCGCCCTGGATGAGGAACTGCGCAAGCGGATTTTCCCGCACGCACGCCTCAGCGGGGCCGCGAATATGCTGGTTTTCCCGAACATCGACGCTGCGAATACTTCATTCAATCTGTTGAAAATGCTTGGTGACGGTCTATCGGTCGGGCCGATCCTCGTCGGTGTTTCACAACCGGCGCATATTCTTTCACCGGCCGTCACATCCCGCGGCATCTACAACATGAGTGCGGTGGCCGTGCTCGACTCCCAAAACAGCAAAAAAAGCTAAGATCGCCAGCGCGTTAACAATTCCATAAAATGTGTTTGGTTAAAGTACCCAAGACAAAATATAGTGTTATTCACCGGATTCGCAGAGATTTTCTCTTCCATCCGGTGAACTGGGTATGAGCGCCACCGCATCGATGGCGTAATGGAATGGGGCGGCGATGCATCGTTCAGTTTTTAAGCTAAGCCGGTTGCCGGTTTTGACATGTCGTGCGACATTCGCGCGAGGGATGCAGCCTGCAGCAACAGGGGTCGGGGTTGACGGATAAAATGCGGCAAAGCACCGCTATGGTTCTGGCATTCGTGCTCGTCCTGTCATGGGCTGAAACCTCACGTGCAAACATCGACGGAGATGACCGGCAAGACCGGAATCCGATCGAATGGCTGCTCAATGATCTTGGCAAACTGCTGCAGAAAGCAACGTCATCGCTGAAGCAGAAAACCACACAATCCGAAGCCGAGAACGAGGAAAAAAACGACCGCCGGAAAGCATCCGCCATGGTCCCCGTTGCCGATGCGCCGCAGACCGAAAGCGCACCAGCCGCCAGCGAAACCGCGCATGATCAGGCTGCGCAAAACGCCGTGGTCGCCGACAAATCCCGCAATCCCCTGGCCTGGTTTCTCAGTGATCTTGCCCGCATCTTTCAACCGGATCTCGAGATCGAACAGAAAGTTGCCAATCCCGGCGGCGTCCCCGCACCGATAAAAGTGTCGTCCTCCGCCGGCGATGGCACGGTGAGCCAGAATCCGGCCCCTGTTGAGGCGCCCGCCGCCACCGTGGCCACCCCTGTTGACAGCACCGATAAACCCAAAAACCCGATTGCCTGGCTGTTCAGCGATCTGGCGAAACTGCTGGCTCCAAAGACCGCCGTCCCGGCGCCGCAAACGGCCAAGATCAACGATACCGTTGAAACCGCGTCCGCCGCCGCCCCCGGTGCGGACGCGCCCCCTGTTGCTGAAACGAAACCGGAAGCCTCCGCAAGCGCGCACTCTCAGGTGATACCCGTTGAAAATGCAACACGCGTGGAGAACACGCCGTCCATGGATCCGATATCCTGGCTGCTTCGCGATATCGCCAGCCTTTTGTCACCCAAGGATACCAGCAAGGACATCAGCGTGAGCACGGATATGGCATCCGTTCCCGCCCCTGAACCGGCGGCGGCAGTTGCCGACACTCAGCCTTCCCGCCCCACGGCCCTGCCGCAGGATGATGAAAGCAGGGGTGCTGACGTCGAGATGGCTGTCGCGCAGAAACCGATGGAAACTGCTCCCCTTGAAATCGCGCCATGGGTGCCGCGCCCGGAAAGCGATCCGTTCAATCCGGATGACAACCTGTTCACAATCAATGGCTCACCGCTTCTCGCTGCCGCGCCGGTTGTTTCCGAACCCGCCCCCCTTGAAACGGCTGTAACTGAACCTGAGCAGAAAATCCCCGTCCTTCGCACCCGCGCCCCCTATCGCCCCTTGATGCGCAATCACGCCGCACTTGGGCACGCGCATAAATCGGTGACTCCGGATCCGCTTGACGAATCGCTTCTCGACCGCGTCCTGGAGAACCTGTTCGGCATCGACAATCCGGCCGAAGCGGAAGAAACCCTCGCCAGCAAGGTATCCGACCGCATCGTGCCCGAGGAAAAGCTCGACCTTGGGTATATATCGCCTGATGCAAATTTGAAGGAGCAGGAGCTAACAAAGATCGGCGATGGCCCGCTCAAGAATATCGATCTCTTCATGGGCCGGGACAGCATTATCGGCGCCCCTTATGACGCCGCCGCTCATAACGCCGATAGCTGCGTTGAAAGATCGCTTCAGGGCAGCGTTTTCTGCCTCAAGAACCTGAACTGGCCATCGGAGATCGCCGCCAGCTTTGCTACAGATACCGCATTCGTGCTGCCGGGCGAAGGCGTTGTGCGCTATGAAAACGGCACCGTCAGTCGTGTTTATGCCGTCTTCAAAGCCGGCGATTTTGCCGATGTCGTTAAATTCATGCAGCACCGCTTTGGCCCGCCGCAGGAACGCGAGATCGGCTGGATGCACATGCTGGAAGCGCCGAGACTACCCAATACGACCTTCCGCTGGAAAGCGTTCAGCGCCGATCACACCGATGCCATCGTCCTCGAAGTACGCAATTTCGACGATCTGCGCCGCTCGTTCGCCGATATGGATCGCGGCATGGTACGGCTTTATCGCAACGGGTCGCGGCCGATTTTCAAGCATATCTCGACGATGGATCTGATGCTGATGCAGCGCCGCCGGCTGGCAAACGCGCCGGTCGAGGTCAATCAGCCGCCAAAGCAGCAATAATCCAGTTCCTTCCTTCGCTTCACATCAGTTTCATCGCCCTCCCCTGCTTTTCATCACCCGCTATTTGTCGTAGCGTTCAGGCAACAACGGATGTTCACCGTTCCATAACAATCAGATGAAATCAGGAGTACGCCGCATGGGGTGGCAAGGCAAAATTCTCAGGGTCGATCTCAGTTCAGGCACGGTTACGCCGGAACCGCTCAACATGGAGTGGGCAGAGAAGTACATGGGCCAGCGCGGTCTCGGCACCAAGTACCTTTCTGAAGAAATCGACCCGGCCGTCGATCCCCTGGCGCCCGGAAACAAACTGATTTTCGCCACCGGGCCGTTGACCGCGACGGGGGTGTCGACCGGCGGCCGCTATTCGGTCATTACCAAGGGTGCGCTAACGGGGGCTATTGCGTGCTCCAACTCCGGTGGCCAGTTCGGCGCCTACCTCAAACTCGCCGGGTGGGACATGCTGATCCTCGAAGGCAAATCTCCGGACCCTGTGTATCTGTATATCGAAAATGACGATGTCCGCATCCTGCCGGCCACGGATTTCATCTGGGGTGAAACCGTGTGGGATACCGAAGACAAGATCACCGCCAAGCACCAGAACCCGAACATCAAGATCGCTTCCATCGGCATTGCCGGTGAGAACCTGTGCCGCTTTGCGTGCGTCATGAACGACCGCGACCGCGCCGCCGGGCGCTCCGGTGTCGGCGCCGTCATGGGGTCGAAGAATCTCAAGGCCATCGCCGCATACGGCACTGTCGGCACCACCGTTGCCAATCCCGAGAAATTCAAGGAAGCCAACGCCGCCGCACGCCACAAGCTCGACCCGCATGCCGCGCGGACCCGTCTTTCGACCATCGGCACGCACTCCATGCTCGACGTCACGAACGCCTATGGTTCGGTGCCGACCATGAATTGCCGCGCTGTTCAGTTTGCCGGCACCGACAAGATCAACGTCAAGGCCGCGCACACGCCCAGACGCTCCGACGGACACAAGAACGTTCAGGGCAACAAGGCCTGTTTTGCCTGTTCCATCGGCTGCGGCCGCATCGCCACCATTGACCCCGAGCATTTCTCGGTGAAGGACAAGCCCCGCTACAAGCATTCGCTGGGCGGACTGGAATATGAGAGCATTTATGCGGTCGGTCCGATGTGCGGGGTCGACGATATCGATGCAGCGACATACGCCAGCGCGCTGTGTAACGAACACGGCATGGACCCGATTTCGTTCGGCGCTTCCGTTGCAGCAGCGATGGAACTGTATGATGTCGGCGCGATCACCAAGGAAGACACCGGCGGCATAGCGCTCGAGTTCGGATCCGCGGAAGCGCTCTGCTGGGCGGCTGAAGTGACCGGAACAGCGACGGGTTTTGGCAAGGACATCGGCCTGGGCGCAAAGCGGCTTTGCGACAAGTACGGTCATCCGGAATTTTCCATGACCGTCAAAGGCCAGGAATTTCCCGGATACGACACACGTGCCATGCAGGGCATGGGGCTGGCATACGCAACGTCCAACCGGGGTGCCTGCCATCTTCGCGCCAGTCCTTTCGTCGATGATTTCGCGCACGTCAGGCCCGACGGCAAGGCAGAGATCGTCAAGAAATCACAGGACCGCAACGCGGCGTGGGATTCCACCGGCGTCTGCCTGTTTGCCGGCAACGCCTGGGAAGTCGATGATTTGGTTGCACAGCTTGCCGGCGCACTGCCCGGCGACTGGTCGGTGGACCGGTTCTTCGATACCGGCGAGCGCATCTGGAACATGGAACGGATGTTCAACATGCGCGCCGGGTTCACCAAAGACGACGACACGTTGCCGAAACGCATGTTGGACGAACCCGCTCCTTCAGGCGCCGGCAAGGGCAGGGTCACCGAGCTTTCGAAGATGCTGCCGGAGTATTATGAACTGCGTGGCTGGACACCGGACGGTGAGCCGACAACGCAAACCTTGAGCCGTCTTGGGCTGAGCTGACGTGATCCAGGTCGGCTTCCAGCTCGTTTCCATCGATGCCACCGAGTACAAGGGGCTCGGCCGTGACGGCCTTGGCGAAATCCCCCTGAAGGATGGCGGCACCCTGGCCGAAGCCATGTCCATGATCGGCATGAAACCGGAACTCGGCTTCATGACACTGGTCAACGGCGATCCGGTGGCCCCCGAAAACCGCACGGCAAAGACGCTGAACGACGGCGATCAGATTGTCGTCTTCCCGCCGATCGAAGGCGGGTAAAGAAAAAGGGCGGGATGCGAACACCCCGCCCGAGTTTACTTAGGGAAGATTCTTTTACGTCTGACAGGCTTCAGCTGCCGAGGGCTTCACGCGGCGGCACGTATGTGTATCCCAGGTCCCTGGCCACGGCGTCCTCGGTGATCTTGCCGTCGATCACGTTCAGGCCGTTGAGGAAATGCTCGCTCGACAACAGCGCATCCTTGTAGCCCCTGTCCGCCAGCATCAGCGTGTAGGGCAGCGTTGCGTTGTTCAGCGCATGAGTCGAAGTGCGCGGCACCGCGCCCGGCATGTTGGCGACGCAATAATGAACGACATCATCGACGACGAATGTCGGCTCTGCGTGCGTGGTTGCCTTCGATGTTTCAAAGCAACCGCCCTGATCGATGGCGACATCGACGAGCACGGTTCCGGGCTTCATTTCCTTGACCATCTGGCGTGTCACCAGTTTCGGTGCGGCGGCGCCTTTGACGAGCACGCCGCCGATAACCAGATCGGCATCAAGCACATGCTGCTCAAGCGCGGCCGTCGTCGAATAGATGGTATTCAGAACCGGTCCGAAGCGCTCGGCCAGATGATTCAGGACGTCCAGATTCCGGTCGAGCACGGTCACATCGGCGCCCATGCCGATGGCCATCTGGATCGCATTCTCGCCGACCACGCCCCCGCCGATAACGACGACCTTGGCAGCGGCCACACCCGGCACGCCGCCGATCAGAATCCCCTCGCCGCCCTGTGCCCGCTCGAGGCAGTGTGCCCCGGCCTGCACCGACATGCGTCCGGCGACCTGCGACATCGGCGCCAGAAGCGGTAAACGCCCCCGGGCATCGGTGACTGTTTCGTAGGCGATACAGATCGCACCGCTTGCAACCAGATCCTTCGTTTGCTCGGGGTCCGGGGCCAGATGCAGATAGGTGAACAGGATTTGCCCTTCGCGGAGCATCTTGCGTTCCACCGGCTGCGGTTCCTTGACCTTTACGATCATGTCGGCGCGCTGGAAGATTTCCTCGGCGCTGTCGATGACGTCGGCACCCTGGGCCCGATAATCTTCATCGCTGCGCCCGATGCCGATGCCGCAGTTCTTCTCGACAATGACCTGGTGGCCGTGTTTCACGACCTCGCGCACGCTGGTCGGCGTCAGGCCAACCCGGAATTCGTTATTCTTGATCTCTTTGGGAACCCCGATGAGCAATCCCGTATCCTCCACTTTTTACCCTTGCTCAGCGCAAGGGGATTACACGATGGCACGGAGTTTATCCCTGAAAGATGGCGTGAGTCCTTGCAAAAATACGGACTTTAACCATCATTTTTAGAATAAACTGTTTTAAATAGCTATTTAACAGAATAATATTCGAATTATGCTTGATTCTATCGATCATTCCATCATTTCGTCTTTGCAAGCGGATGGCCGAATCAGCAATGTGCAGCTTGCCGACAAGGTTGGGCTTTCACCGTCCGCCTGCCTGCGCCGTGTGCAGCTCCTTGAAGAGCGCGGCATCATTGCCGGGTATGCTGCCGTGATCGATGCCGCGACACTTGGCTGGGCGACCCACGTCATCGTCTCGATAACCCTGGAGCGCCAGAGCGAGGATTATCTAAGCGCTTTCGAGCGCGCCGTTGCCGACTGCCCCGACGTGATGGAGTGTTATTTGATGGCCGGGGATGCCGACTACGTCTTGCGCCTGCAGGCCCGCGATGCGGCGGATTACGAACGTATCCACAAGCTCTACCTGTCGCGCTTGCCCGGTGTGGCGCGTATCCAATCCAGCTTCGCCCTCAGGCAGGTCGTGCGGCGTAACGGCGTACATCTGGATGCACACTAACTCGTGAATAAAGCCGGCTGGCTTTTCGGCCATCAAACACCATATGCTTGGCAGATAGTGAAGGAGTGTTTGCCATGTTCGGACTATTCCAGAAGCCGACCGAAATTCCGAAACGCACCGAAGCCCTGCCCGGTCGCGCCGAAGCCATCCAGACGGCAACACACCATGCCGTCAACGGGAACCCGTTAAAGCCGCCGTTTCCGGAAGGCCATGAAACGGTATTGTTCGGGCTGGGTTGCTTTTGGGGCGCGGAAAGAATTTTCTGGCAGTTGCCGGACGTTTACGTGACCGCCGTCGGCTACGCCGGTGGACTGACCCCGAACCCGACGTATGAAGAAGTCTGCACCGGGCGCACCGGCCACAATGAAGTTGTCCTGGTCGTCTTCGATCCGAAGAAAGTGCCGTTTCGCAAGCTGATGCAAACCTTCTGGGAATCCCATGACCCGACACAAGGCATGCGCCAGGGCAATGACGTCGGCACGCAATACCGGTCCGGCGTGTACGTGACGTCCGACGACCAGCGCGCCAACGCCGAGGAAACCAAAAAGGCCTACCAGAAGGCATTGCGGAATTACAAATATCCGGCAATCACGACGGAAATCCTGGACGCGCCGGAATTCTACTACGCCGAGGATTATCACCAGCAATATCTGCACAAGAACCCGCGCGGCTATTGCGGGCTCGGCGGCACCGGGGTGCGCTGCGGCTAGATCCTGTTGGCGCTCGACGGCAGATTATCGAGTTTCCGCATTTCCGCGGATTCCAGCAGGTCCTTGTCATCGAGCCATTCGGAAAAGAAACCGAGCGCATCGTCGCCCCAGAACACTTCACCATCCGCCGCGAACGACGGCACGCCGAAGACACCCTCCGCCAACGCCTGTTCGCCGTTGGCTATCAATTCCTGCTTCACTTGAGGATCGGCAATCCGCGCATCGCCGTCCGCAACGCCCGCCCTGTCCTGAATGGCCTGCCAACCCGCATCGCTGTCGGGCAAATGCCCCTCGCCCCAGATCGCATGGAAGATGCTGCCGACGGCTTCAGGTGTCGACCCCAGAGCAATGCATAATCTGAGCGCCCGGATCGGATTGAACGGATGTGCGTCCGGCATGGTAAACGGCACACCGCGTTTTTTGGCCTGCCACGTTACCATACGATAGGTGAACAATCGCTTTGACGGAATTTCCGCCGGTCCTTTTTGGCCGTTGGCATTCAAAAGCCCGGCGAACAGCACCGGCTTGAGCGAGAGATCGCAACGCTTCGACACCTCGTCCAGACGCAGGAACTGCAGATAACTGAATGGCGAAATAACGTCAAAATACCAGTGCACGTGCATGATGCTTCCTCTCTTTTTGTTGCATGAGACATTCTTAGGACGATCCACTAAGCTTCAAGCATGTTTATTCTGGTTCACGGTGCCTATCACGCCGGCTGGTGCTGGCAGCCCCTGATCGAACGGTTACGCGCCCGCGGCCATGACGCTATCGCCCCGGATCTGCCGGGGCATGCTTTTGCCGACGGTTGGATCGGGCAGCAGGATATGTCCAATTATATCAATGCGATCGTCGACCTCATCGACAAATCAGAGGCCCCGCCGGTACTGCTCGGACATTCCATGAGCGGCGCCGTCGTTGCCGGGGCCGCCGAGCTTCGGCCCGATAAACTGGAAAAAGTGATATTCCTCGCCGCCTATATTCCGGCAGACGGCGAAAGTGTCGGCGACATGGTCAAAACCGATCCCGAATCGCATGTAAAAGCCGGCAAAATCGATGTCGGCGGCGTAACCGCAATCAGTCTCGGCGCCGGGGTTTTGCAAGACGCATTTTACAACGACGCGACGGACGAACAGCTCGGCTGGGTCGAGGACCGGATACAGCTTCAGGCTGCCCATACATTTCGCACCCCGATTGCGTTGAGTGACGCCAACTTCGGCCGCGTCCGCAAGGCCGCCATCGTTTGCAGCGGGGACCGTGCAATTTCGCCTGCGCACCAACGCTGGATGGCCGAGCGTGCCGGCTGCGATCCCATCGTTGAACTGGACAGCGGACACTCGCCGTTCGTAACGGCGGCGGATGACCTTTGCGAGGCGTTACTCGGCCTCTAGGAAATTCCGGTAATCGGCGGCCAGATCCTTGACCGCCGCAGCGCGCAGACGCTCCCCGATGGCCGCTGTCGCCAGCGTCGGGTCCGAGCCGATCCGCCCATCCGGGAACCGACGGCGATAATCTTCGCAGTCATAGAAGCTTCCCCGCGGAGCGATTTCAGGCGACAGTTTCGATGCGCTGGAAATGCGCGCGCCATCTTCGGGATACCCGAAATAGGTCAGCGATACTTCGCCTGCCGTGGCATGCGAGCCGTTGGCATCGCCGAACGCCTCGGCTTCGATTTCATGCACCGACGGGCATTCGAACCAGTTCCTGAGCACGCAGCGCAGACCGCTTCGGTTGTGCCGTGCGGTCCCCATGCTGCTTTCCGCGTATAACTCGTCGAACGCCGCCTTGACGGTGGCGATGTTGCCGCCGTGACCGTTGACGAAATAGAACCGGTCGAAACCGTGCCGGGCCAGCGAGGTCACCATGTCGCCGATGACGGCGATCAGGGTCGTCGGGCGGAGCGTGATGGACCCCGGAAAACCCAGATGATGCTGTGCCATGCCGACGCTGATGGTCGGCGCGATCACCCCGTCCACTTCCTCGGCCAGCTTTTCAGCGACGATCTCCGGGCAAAGGGCGTCGGTACCGATGAAACCGGTCGGGCCATGCTGCTCGGCGGAACCGATCGGCATGATCACGGCCGTAGAACGCTTCAGGTAGGTTTCGACCTCGGGCCAGGTCATCAGTTGCAAGCGCATGCGGTTATCTCCTTGTCACGTAACGGCGGGTTGAGAGCACCATAATTCATCTGCCCATGAAGTCATGCAATAATGGGTGACCAAATATGTCATATATATAGAATAAGACTGAACCATGAGCCTCAGATACGAAAAAGCCGACAACCTGTTACAGCTCGCCCTTGAAATGCAGGCGGCGCGGCAGGGCCTGTCGTTGCCGGATATTCAGGAGCGCTTCGACGTCGGCCGCCGCACGGCCATGCGCATGCGCGATGCGATTTTACGCAACTTCCCGCAAGCGATCGAGGTCGACACCGGCGAAAAGACCAAGCGCTGGCGCATCCCGCCGGGTGTGCTCGACCGTTTGGTCTCGTTTTCCGCCGACGAGCTGGCCGATATCGAAAGCACGATTACCCTGCTCCGTGCCAATGGTCAGCCGGACCGCGCGGAACGGCTGGAAAACCTGCGCGGCAAGCTGAGGGCGCTTATTCCCCCGGATGTCGCCAGACGCACCGAGCCGGATATAGACGCGCTTCTGGAAGCCGAAGGCTTTGCCATGCGCCCGGGCCCCCGGCCGCGGGTCCCCGGTCAGGTCATGGTGGAACTTCGCGATGCGGTGAAAGCGTGCCTCAAGACCGAGATCGAGTATCGCAACCGCAGGAACGGCAAACTGAATACGCGCCTTGTACACCCCTATGGTTTCCTGTTCGGCCACCGTAATTATCTCGTGGCTTTTCACGAACACCCGAAGGCCAATGACATGGCACTGTTCAGCCTCAGCAATATCGAAGGAGTCCGGATACTGGAAGACTATTTTGTCCGCGATCCGGCCTTCCGCCTTTCCGAGTTCGCAGCCCGGTCATTCGGCGTTTATCAGCAAGATCCATACGAAGTGATCTGGAAATTCTCACCCGAGGCGGCAACGACAGCCGCAGAGTTCGAATTTCACCCGACCCAGGTCCTTGAACCTCAGGAAGACGGCGCGCTGATCGTACGTTTTTGGGCGGCATCCGATCTTGAGATGGCTTGGCATCTGTATATGTGGGGAGACAAGGTCGAGGTCCTGGCCCCCGAAAGCCTAAAACAACTGGTCGGAAACCACCGGCCCACATGGCCAGCACTACCGTAAAGGCTAAATTGATTAGTCGCGGATGGTGCGTTCCGGCGGAAAAGCCACGATGACCGTGGTCCCTTTTTGCGGCGCGCTTTGAATGCTGAGCGAACCGCCATGCAGTTCCGTGAACTTCCTGGAAAGCGGCAAACCAAGGCCGGTGCCGCCATGGGTCAGTTCCGAGCGGTTTCGCACTTGGCCAAAAGGCTCAAGTGCGCGGGGGATATCGCTCTCGGAAATGCCGATCCCGCTATCGATGACACGAATTACGATGCCGCCGTCCTGATCCAGCTTGGCGCTGATGCCGACGTCGCCGTCATCAGGTGTGAACTTGATCGCATTGGTCAACAGATTGACCAAAATCTGTTTCAATAACCGCTTGTCGGCTAGCAGCTTGGGCAGACCGTCGGGGATTTCGATAGCAGTCCAATCTCGCTTGTCTTTTGTCCGGGTATAGGCGAGCCGCAAGGCCGAGCGGACGATGTCTGGAATACTGAGGGCCGTTTCCTCGAGATCCGTTTCCCCTGCCTCGATCTTGGATATATCCAGAATATCGGTGATGACATCCAGAAGATGCTCACCGGAAACATTGATATCGGTAACATATTCCCTGTGCTTGTCGTTCAGCGCGCCAAAAATGTTTTCCAGCATAACTTCGGACAGTCCAATTATGGAATTCAAAGGCGTTCGTAATTCGTGGCTCATGTTCGCCAGAAATTCGCTTTTTGCCCGGGACGCCATCTCG
Source organism: Thalassospiraceae bacterium LMO-JJ14 (assembly GCA_021555105.2). Lineage (NCBI taxonomy): Bacteria > Pseudomonadati > Pseudomonadota > Alphaproteobacteria > Rhodospirillales > Thalassospiraceae > Thalassospiraceae bacterium LMO-JJ14. The sequence continues at coordinate 1,336,149 of CP134604.1, read as the reverse complement.
GCACGTTCTTTGGCGTTTTGCAGTTCGGTTTCGTTCTCGCGACGGTCCGTGATGTCCGTCGATGTCGAGCCGAAAGCAATTATTTTCCCGGCACGGTCATATACCGGAAACTTGGTGACAATCACGTAATGGTCCGAGCCGTCAGCAAGCGTTTTGGCTTCTTCACGGCGACGAACTTCGCCTGTCGAAAGCACGAGGCGTTCCATCTCCTCGCGAATTACCAAATCCCGGTCAGGAATCGGCAGGGCCTCACGCGCCGTTTTGCCAATAACATCGCTTATCGGCGTGCCATACCATTCCTCGAATTTCAAATTCGCCAGAATATAGCGTCCATTTATGTCACAAAGGGTGATCGGAATTGGCAGGTTGTCGACAATCGTCTGCAGCAGGAAGCGTTGCTCCTGATGTGCATGGTCAGCGCGCCAACGGGTTACCTCGGCGCCTATACGCTGACTGACAAGGCGAAAGAAGGCTGTGTCCGTATCGTCTTCTTTAATCGGTCTGTGGTCACAGACAAAGACGTGGCCGATCGTGTTTCCCTGCAGATCGTGAAAGCCTTCGGCGCGATAGCTCTGCAAACCCAGATCGTGTTCGATACCTTTTACGGGGAAGACACCACCAAGGTTATTACCGCAAAAAACATGCGCCTCACTGTTCTCTGGATTGTAAACTTCGCCACACGCTGTCCCGTCCCTTTCGCAAGTAAACGGCTCCATAAACTCACCATCTTTGATCACACAAATCAGGTTGATCTTCGTGCCGTCTTTACTGAGTTCGCCAACCCCGGCGATCACGCTGTTCAGACCAATGGATAACGCACGTAAAGCCGTCTGCAGAAACTCGGTATGCGTACCGGTGGCGCCCGCCAGCATGGTTAATGCCGCAAGTCGCGCTTCAGCCTTGCTTCCTGGCTCACTTGAGCCGAAGTCGATCTGTTGCACGTTTTCCATGTATCGTAGGGGCGCTTGTGCGCCTCCCCCCATAAGCACAGATACAAGAATAGACGATCAAATAAAATTAATGAAGCGTGTTTGTTATACCCTTCCAAAATAAGCATTCTCTAATAAAAGAACTCATCGGCTTAAAAAAACCTTATTCTGCGATCTTATGCACACCGTGCCGCCTTATACTGAAATATAGCGGCCTCGGAATAATTCAGAACAAAGTAATCGACGACATATTGTCTGATTTTCTCGAACAGAATTAGATCTGCATTCAGAAATGTGCATAACTCAACAAGTTCATTTCATGTGGAGAATTGCGAAATGTTCCCCCGGCGTCAGGCACTAGTACACTTCGCGCGCCTGGGCGTCTGTTTCCGGAACACATCCTGTTGATCGATCCGAGCGTCAGCAGCAGACGTTCGCCGTCAACCTGAACAAACCGAAGCGTTGAATGCGAGCGCCAGCGAGCGGGCCAGCTCGGCTTCATTGAACCGCGTTGGAACCGAAGAGCACCGCACTACAGGATTGGATACTATGGATGAGTCATTGAAAATAAATGGTGCCCAGGGGCGGACTGTGTCGCCGAAGAGCTATACTTCTATATTTTCAATAGCTTAACAACATCCCCAATCACCCCCTCTGTACCACCGCGTTGTGCCAGCGACAACATCATAAACTCTAATCTATTGACGTAGTGACGGTTCGCCAGCACGCGAAGCAATGACCACTCATAATCATGACCGGACAATATCTCGAAATACGTAGGTCGCCAGTTGTAGCCATGTCTTGACCTTTGGCCGAGTATAATTGGCATATTCTCAACCAACGCATCATCCCACTTAACCATCTGTCCAACGTTGCGTTTGCATACGACCAAGCCTCTACCTTAACTGACATAGGGAAACAAAAGATTGGACGTGACAGCCCTTATAACACTGTCATTTCCGTATATGAACAATACCACCTCGCCATAATGACGGTTTCATTCACCTCTAAACGAACACTGACATTTTACAAATCATGATCCGACTAAGCCTCGAGTAGGCGAGTTATCGGCATCTAACTAGGAGATGCATTATTTTCGACAGAAGCATAAATACGATGGCAAAAACGTATTATTTACTCGCAACCGGGTTATCACATCATAATTGTGAGGTGAAAGAATGATTCATGACGTCGCGAACCTATTGCGCTCCTTTGCAGAAAAGGAAGCCATAACGCTTGAACAAGCGGGTATCCGTCATGCTCCAACCATCGGTGAAATGTATGAAGGTTTAACAACCGACATTCTTGAGCGTACGATCCCACCGGGCTTAGGACTCCAAGTCGTATCAGGTTTTGCCGAAGACGACGAAGGTGAACTCAGCAATCAGATCGATTGCATGCTCGTCCGTGGCAAAGGAACGCCTGTGCCATACACTGATAAATTCAAATGGCACATTAAGGACGTTATCGCCGTTATCGAGGTCAAGAAGAACCTGTTCTCCAAAAGTCTCGATGAAGCGTATCATCAGCTTCGCGAGGTCCTAGAAACCCATTCACGCTGGATACAGAAGGTCAAAGGCGGTAATTCCGTCAACATGCTACCTTCACGCCGCGCCTTTAGCGAAATTACGGGCATTATCGCGCCTTCCTATGAAAGGCTAAGTGAATTACCGCCTGAGATCGAACATATCTTTCATACCGTTGTAGGTGACCAATTTTCACCGGTGCGCATTGCATTTGGATACGGTGGTTTCAGCAGTGAATACGGGTTGCGCAAGGGGTTCCTGAAATTCCTCGAGGATAAGCTTCTGAAAACAGGATATGGTCCGCACGCCTTTCCACAACTAATTGTGGCGGGGGGCGCCAGCCTCGTAAAATTCACCGGCCATCCCTACCGATCCCCAATGAACGGCGACAATATGCTCCTACTGGCGAGTTCTAGCTCCAACCCCCTGCTCCTTATGTTAGAGCTGATCTGGACACGCTTATCATATATCCAGCCAATGCCTGAACTGTTTGGCGAAGACCTTCAAATGGAGGGGTTTTCGCCGCTTCTTTGGACGAGGCTGGCTGAGCACCCAGAAAATCCGGAGCAATACGGTTGGATATGTACTTCCGAGACCATCAGCAAGAAAGCGTTGGAAAATGCGCCTGTGGCAACCAACTGGGAACCCAACGAGCTTACGAAAGAGCAGTTCGTTGTTATCAACCTTCTATGCCAAGGCGAAACGGTCGACACGAGCAAGAAGGACTTCTTATCCTTCGTCTCAGGTTCTGGGCTAACTGCTGACGAATTTATCAACACCTTAATCGAAACACGCTTGGTTGCACGGAAAGGAAAAGAATTAGAACTCACTACTGTCGAATGCTTATGCGTGATCTTGCCCGATGGCCGCTCAATTGCAGCAGAGAATAATACCGGACGGCTGTCACGATGGATTGACCGCTATATGCAACAACGCCAAGAATCGGACGAATAAAGTTACGCTATATAATTTTGAAGACTTGCGTCTGATTTAACTATCGAGATGACTCAGCTATATCCTCCTCCATCCTTATCGATAGCAGGGTTTAGGCCATACAAAGACGTAGCATTTGCAACTTTCTAAGAAGCTACTTTCGAAGTTCTTTTGGGCACACACTTGGAAGGGTACCCGGATAAAACCGATTAAGTTTTGATAGGAATTTCTGTTGGGGTATCAATAAATATTCCAAGGCACGATCCCCCCGTGCCCCCGGCGCATCAACGGCACAAGCTGCAATTATTAAGCTTTGGGGTTCATTCTTCTTATGAGGCGCTGGAGTGTCATTAAACCTACATTCTAATGCAGTTCCAAATCAGAGACCCACCCGTTTTTATAGATAGGCACAAATTCTGAAGCCTGTTTGATCACCAGTTTTTTACCGATGCTATCCAACAATTCTAAATATCGGGCTTCAACAGCATGCAAAAGTGAGGCTGTGATTTCAGACTTCACTTCATTGCGAGATCGGCATAAATCTCTAAATTGACGAAACCACATTATTTCATTCAGCGGACGATACGGCATGCCCCCCGTCATCTCTGTACCTTCACACTGCCCTAGATATGACTCTTCGAATTCAAGCTCCGATAATTTTTCAATCGAAATCTGAGATTTATATCTAGTTGGCTGATTTACTGATTTAAGTGGGTACCACCTCACTGTCAGGTTACCTGATTGATTCTCTCGTGCCACAACAATGATCTTCGGACGCCGTTTAACGGACCAATTTTTTTCATCCATCAATTCCTTAACTGCACCACTACACACCCCAAAATCATCTTCCGCTTCTTGGAATAACCTACTGAGAAATGGATGCTTTTTATCCTCACCAGCAGCTAATAAAGCATCTAATAAAAACTTATTACTCTGTGTCATATATGACCCCACGGTTAAAAACGTCGGATCAATGTCTTTTGACTACCCAGCCTGGTCAAGGACTAGGCGTAATAAATAAATCTATGCATAAGTGACTGATGCCGTTTAGGTGATTTTGTTCAACTTGGCGTTCAAAAAACCCCTCCAAAATCCGTGTCTGTAAACCTAGGATTTCTGTGCCCTAAGGACACCTTGATGTGGCGTTCATAAACCATCTGTTAAATGAACATATAGAATTGGGCGTTATGTGCCCCCGGCCAAGATCCGCCCACGCAACGTTGGTATTGGCTGTCCGGTTCTCCATCCAATTGAGCCTATGAGCCTTAATGCACGACAATAATAACTTGTAAGTTCCTATAGGTTCCTATAGGACTCCGTTAGGTTCTTTTATAGGCATATCACATACAGGAGGAGTAGATGCCAAAAGTCTATCACCCGGTTCGATGCATATACGTCAAAGCAAGCAAGCCACACCCGGAAGACACCGAATACCTTGTATCCTTTGGGCTTGAGTATTGGGGCGGCAAAGAGCCAGTCCATGTAATCAAGGTACAGATGGTTTATGGAGGCGCTGTATCAGGGCGCAGATCGCCATCCTATCCATCAGGCACTGATGATCTGGATAGAGTCATGAAAGCATTGGCTGAAATTAAGAAAGGTGGAGGCGAACCTGGTAGGGGCAAGATCAATCCACTTTAAAAATGCATGTAGCCCGAGGAGCCAATTTGATGAAAGCCGCCATTTACATTCGCGTTTCCACCAATGATCAAAACACCGAGAACCAGCGCCTCGTTCTTGAAGAAGCTGCCAAAGGTGCCGGATGGGATATCGTAGAGATATACGAGGACCAGGGCATATCCGGCTCAAAGGGCCGTGATCATCGCCCTGCCTTCAACCGACTCTATCACGATGCCACGCGACGGAAGTTCGATGTAGCGATGGCCTGGTCGGTTGACCGCCTTGGCCGGTCACTTCAAGACCTCGTCGGTTTCCTGAGCGAACTTCACGCGACCAATGTCGATCTCTACCTTCATCAACAAGGCATCGACACAACAACACCCGCAGGGAAGGCGATGTTTCAAATGATGGGTGTATTCGCCGAGTTTGAACGTTCCATGATCCAAGATCGCGTCAAAGCCGGACTGGATCGTGCTAGGGCCAACGGCATAAAGCTCGGACGCCCTGCCCTCTCGGATGACCTCCGAAACCAAATTCTAACTGCCAGAGAAGCAGGACGTAGTCTTCGCAGTATTGCGAAGCAGGCTGGCGTATCATTGGGTACCGTGCACGGCATCGTTAAAAGCGCAGCGGCATAGGGGCTAGTGCCGGAACTGTGGCATGGCTCGCCTATGGCGGGTATCATCCCAATTAAGAAAACATAGGGGAGAGCAACTTGGTCAACGGTGACGACGAGAAACGCCTTTGGGCGGCAGCGGATCAGCTATGGGCGAACACAGGCTTAAAGCCTAGTGAGTTCTCCGGCCCTGTCCTGGGCCTGATCTTTCTTCGCTATGCTGAGAAGAAGTATGCTGAAGCCGAGGCTAAGCTGGGGCAGGTCGGTTCCGGTGGTCGTCGCAAGATCAGCAAGGCTGACTACGAAGCCGAGGGGGTGATCTTCCTGCCAGCCGAAGCTCGCTTCTCTCATCTCCTCTCCCTCACCGAAGGCGACAACATCGGCAAGGCCATTAACGATGCCATGAAGGCTGTGGAGGACGAGAACACCGACCTCAAGGGCGCTCTGCCCCGCACCTACACCCAGATCGAGAACCACGTTCTGGTCGAACTTCTGAAACTGCTGGCCCCCGTGGACCTGACCGGGGACGCATTTGGTAAGGTCTACGAATACTTCCTTGGCAACTTTGCCATGGCCGAGGGCCAGAAAGGCGGCGTCTTCTACACCCCGGAAGCCATCGTGAAACTGATCGTAGAGATCATCGAGCCGTATCACGGGCGCATCTACGATCCGGCCTGTGGCTCCGGTGGTATGTTCGTCCACTCGGCTGGTTTCGTGGAACGCCACCACAAGACAGCGATGGAGGAAATCTCCATCTTCGGGACCGAGAAAGACCAGATCACCGTCAACCTGAACAAGATGAACCTCGCTATCCACGGGTTGTCGGGCAACGTGATCAAGGCCAACACCTTCTACGAAGACCCTCATGAAGCGGTGGACAAGCTGGGTGGCCGGTTCGACTTCATCATGGCCAACCCGCCGTTCAACGTCTCTGGCGTAGATAAAGAGCGTCTAGAGGGAGACCTACGATTCCCCTATGGGCTACCCCGAACAGACAATGCCAACTACCTGTGGATTAGCCTGTTCCATGCAGCCCTGAACGCAACGGGCCGGGCCGGGTTCGTCATGGCCAACTCAGCCGGTGATGCACGGGGCAGTGAGGCGGATATCCGTCAGAAGATCATCGAAACTGGCGCGGTGGACGTGATCGTCTCCGTCGGCCCCAACTTCTTCTACACCGTGACCCTGCCCTGCACCCTGTGGTTCTTCGACAAGGGCAAGGTCGGCAAGGACAACGAAGACAAGGTCCTGTTCGTCGATGCCCGGCACATCTTCCGCCAGATCGACCGGGCGCATCGCGATTTCACACCCGATCAGATCGAGTTCCTGGCCAACATCGTACGCCTTTACCGAGGGCAAGAGGTCGAACTGGAGCAGGGTAGTGACAACCTACTGGCGGAGAAGGGGCTGAATGATGGCTACGTGGATGTTCCCGGCCTCTGCAAGATCGCCACACGGGCGGAGATCGAAGCCCAGGGCTGGTCCCTCAACTCAGGGCGCTACGTTGGTGCAGCGGCGCGAGAAGCCGAGGACGTGGACTTCACTGAACGCTTGGAAGAACTGAACGAGGAACTGGAAATTCTCAACGCGGAAGCAAGGGAATTGGAAGCCCAGATCGCAGAAAACGTAGTCTCTGTGTTGGAGGCGGCTCTCGATGGCTGATCACCGCGCCAGCACTCGAATGAAATTACAGGACGTCTGTCATCTTATCACTGACGGCAAACATGGTGATTGCGAGAATCAAGAAGCCTCTGGTTACTATTTCTTGAGTTGCAAAGACGTCCGCGATGGGAAGTTGAACTACGTAGGGGCGCGGCAAATTACAGAGGTTGATTTCCTTGATACCCATCGTCGCACCCAATTGGAACCTGGCGACATACTCGTGACGAACAGCGGCACAATTGGTCGAATGGCTATCGCGCCGAAGGCGGATAGAACTCACCAAACCACGTTCCAAAAGAGTGTGGCAATTGTGAAGCCTGACCATACGAAGGTCTTTAACACTTGGCTGTACTACTACCTACTGGCAGAGGTTGAGCGTCTCATAGCCTTCGCAGGAGGCACTGCCCAGAAGAACTTGCTGCTCAGGGACATGAGGACCTTTGAGATCAACGTGCCACCACAATCAACCCAGCACCGCATCGCCTCCATCCTCTCCGTATACGACGACCTGATCGAGAACAACATGCGGCGGATAACAATCTTGGAGGAAATGGCCCGACGGCTTTACGAAGAGTGGTTCGTCCACTTCCGCTTCCCCGGCCATGAGGACGCCACCTTCACCGAAACCGAACATGGCCGTGTGCCGGGAGGGTGGAAGTATTGTCAACTTGGTGAGGTTTCGGCTTTCATCAGCCGTGGCATTTCGCCCAAATACGACGATGACGCTGAGTGTCGGGTTATCAACCAGAAGTGCATCCGCGATCACAGGCTGAACATGGACCTATCCCGCCGACAGAGTAAGAACGTACCTGAAGATAAGTACGTTCAATTTGGTGACCTTCTGATCAACTCCACAGGTGTGGGCACTCTGGGACGTGTAGCACAGGTGCAGGAGCAATTCGACAAGGTGACAGTGGACAGCCATGTCACAATTGCCCGTGCCAACGACACAATGGACAAGGTCTTCTACGGCCAGCAGTTGTTACATCTACAGCCCCATTTCGAAGATCAGGGTGTAGGTGCAACAGGGCAAACGGAACTATCAAAGACCCGAGTGTCTGAGACGTTGGTCCTTCACCCCAGCCAACCCATACAATCCAGGTTCGGAGAGTTGGTTGACCCAATGAAAAGGCAGATACAGGTTCTGCTTTCGAAGAACACCAACCTTCGCACCCAACGCGACCTCCTGCTGCCCAAGCTGGTTGCCGGTGAGATCGACGTCAGCGAGTCTGAGGTTGCCCTTGAGGATGTCGTCGCATGACCCCTCCGTCTCCTGCCCATGACTATTCTGAAGACGCCCTGGAGCAAGCCGCTCTGGGCCTGTTCGGTGATCTGGGGTGGGAGACGGGGAACCTCTACGGCGAATGGACGGGCAGCATCTCCAGCGAAGGTCGGGGCAGTGATTATGATGTGGTCTTGGTGCCGCGCCTTCGGGCTGCCTTGGCTCGTCTCAATCCAACCTTGGATAATGCGGCCTTCGACCAAGCCATTGAGGTCCTGACACGGGACCGGTCTACCATGATCCCCGTCAACGCTAATCAGGAGGTCTACAAACTGCTCAAGGACGGCATCAACGTGGATGTGCCGGATGAGCGCGGCGGGATGACGACCGAGCGGGTGCGCCTGATCGATTGGCGGGTAGCCGGGAACAATGACTTCTTCATCGCCTCTCAGTTTTGGGTGCGGGGCGACATCTACAACCGCCGCTGTGACCTGATCGGCTTTGTCAACGGCATCCCCCTATTGTTCATCGAACTGAAGGCCAGCCATAACACGCTCAAAGCGGCGTATGACGGCAATCTGACCGACTACCGCTCGGCCATTCCGCAATTATTTACCTTCAACGGCTTCTTGGTTCTGTCCAACGGCTCCAAGACCGTGATGGGGAGCACTTCCTCTCAATGGGAACATTTCTTCGAGTGGAAGCGTATCAACGACGAAGGCGAGAAAGGCGTGGTCTCGCTGGAGACCCTGATCCGGGGTGCAACGACGCCGGAACGTTTGCTGGACATCGTCGAGAACTTCACCGTGTTTGAGGAAGCCAAGGGCGGCCTGATCAAGAAGATGGCCAAGAACCACCAGTATCTGGGCGTCAACAAGGCGATCCTGGAGTTGGACAAAGTCAATCAACGCCCCGAGGACGAGGCTGGGCGGTTGGGCGTATTCTGGCATACTCAGGGGTCAGGCAAGTCGCTCTCCATGGTGTTCTTCACCCAGAAGATCCTCCGCACCGTCCCCGGCAACTGGACCTTCGTTGTCGTTACCGACCGCGAGGAGCTGGACGACCAAATCTACAAGACCTTCGCAGCTACTGGGGCTGTCACCGAAGCAGAAGCCCATGCCACCAGCGGGGCACACTTGAAGAATCTGCTGACCGAGGACCACCGCTACGTCTTCACCCTGATCCACAAGTTCAACACCAAGCAAGGCGAGACCTACCCCCAGCTGTCCAACCGCCGGGATATCATCGTGATCACCGACGAAGCCCACCGCTCCCAGTACGACACGTTGGCCCTCAACATGCGCTCGGCCCTGCCCAATGCGGCCTTTTTGGGCTTCACTGGGACTCCGTTGATCGCCGGAGAAGAGAAGACTAAGGAGGTGTTTGGCGACTACGTCTCAGTCTACGATTTCGGCCAGTCCATCGCGGACGGGGCCACGGTGCCGCTCTACTACGAGAACCGCATCCCGGAACTCCAGCTAACCAACGAGAACCTCTCCGACGATCTGGAACAACTGCTGGAAGACGCTGCGCTAGATGACGATCAGGAGCGCAAGGTCCAGCGGGTCTTTGCTCGTGAGTACCACCTGATCACCCGTGATGAACGTCTGGAGGCCATCGCCGAGGACCTGGTCCAGCACTTCACAGGACGGGGGCACCAGGGCAAGGGGATGATGGTCTGCATCGACAAGGCCACAGCAGTTCGCATGTACGACAAAGTCCAGGCCCACTGGAAGGCCCACCTCGCCAAGCTAAAAGGGCAACGGCCCACCGTGGCTGAGGAAGGCCGTGAAGCCCTTGAGGCCACCATCAAGCGCATGGAGAAGATGGACATGGCCGTGGTCGTCTCCCAGGGTCAGAACGAAGAAGCTGAGATGAAGGCCAAGGGTCTCGACATCGTGCCGCACCGGAAGCGTATGGTCTCAGGCGAGATCGATGAGAAGTTCAAAGACCCGGACGATCCACTCCGGCTGGTCTTCGTCTGCGCTATGTGGATCACGGGCTTCGACGTACCGTCGTGTTCGACCATCTACCTCGACAAGCCTATGAAGAACCACACCCTGATGCAGACCATCGCGCGGGCCAACCGCAAGTACCCTGGCAAGGAAGCGGGGCTGATCGTCGATTATGTGGGCGTGTTTCGCAAACTCCAGGAGGCCCTAGCCATCTACGGTGGGGCGACGGGGGAAGGCGGCGAACAGCCGATCAAGGACAAGTCAGAATTGATTGAGTACCTGAGGGTTCTGTCCGCCCAAGCTATCGCCTTCCTGGTGGAGCGCGGCATCGACCCGGCAGCTATCAAAGAAGCTCAAGGCTTTGAGAAAATCGCCTTGTTGGACGATGCGGTCGAGAAGTTAATCGACACGGACGAGAACAAGAGGACCTACCTGGGCATGGCGGCGGCTGTCTCCCGCGTATACCGGGCGATCCTGCCCGACCCACTGGCAAAGGAACTGATAACGGATGCGGTTCTGGTCTCCGTCCTGGCGCAGAAGATCAAGTCGTTGGCCCCGCCTGTGAACATCTCCCACATCATGGACCAGGTGGAAGACCTGCTGGATCGTTCAGTCGCTCCGATCCCGTACGTCATCGAAGACATGGACGAGGAAAAGCTGTTCGACCTGAGCCAGATCGACTTTGACAAACTAAAGGAGAAGTTCGCCAAAGGACGGAAGCGGACGGAGGCCGAGAAGCTGCGGGCACTGTTGAACCAGAAGCTAGTCCAGATGGCGAAGTTGAACCCTTCCCGTGCCGACTTCCTGGAACGGTTCGAGAAGCTGATCGACAAGTACAACTCTGCCAGCCTCAACGTCGAGGCATTCTTCGCCGAATTAATCAAGCTGACCCAAGACCTGAGCGAAGAAGATCGACGAGCCATGCGCGAAGGCCTCACCGAGGAAGAACTTGCGGTCTTCGATATTCTCACCAAGCCGGAACCTGAGTTGACCGACAAGGAACGCACCGAAGTGAAGAAGGTCTGCAAGGCCCTTCTGGAGACGCTGAAAGCCGAGAAGCTAGTCATCGATTGGAGGAACAAATCTCAAGCACGAGGAGCCGTGGAACAGGCTATTAAGGCGGTCTTAGACCAGGGACTCCCCGAGGTATATGATGAGGCCATCTATGATGCCAAGTGTAGTGCCACGTTCAATCATGTCTTCAGTAGCTATGCCGGTGGCGGAGAAAGCATTTACAATGCTGCCCAAATGTAGGCCACTCACTCCTTCCTAACGATTCACCATCGTCAAACTTCAGTGAGATTAAAGAGCAAATGGCCTCCGACCAATCCCCCTCGTCCACACCTTCACTTAAGTCGACTGAAGCCCCACAGGCCAATGGATATGTAAAAGAGGATGAACTCTATTTTGAACCGGCGGAGGTTCTTAGAGAACTTAACGCGATGGATGATGGTGGCGAACGTCCTAGTGTTCTGCCTAGCAAGTTGCCAATTAGCCGAATCATTCTGAAGACCGTTTTGTTTCAGCCTAGGGAGATTAATGAGCGACACATTCAGGAACTCAGACGTTCCATCAAAGCCCATGGCGCACTCGACCCCATAACCGTAATCAATGTCGGTGGAACAAATATCCTAATTGATGGACACCATCGCATTGCCGCATATGTGGAATCTAAAGTCACAGCGGCTGTGCCAGTGAATTACTTTAAAGGGACACTGGAAGAAGCTGTCCTGGAGTCAGGCAAGGCAAACAGCAAGGCTAAGCTGCCAATGACGTCGTCCGAACGTCAAGAGTATGCATGGCGTTTGGTGTTACTTGGAGCGACGTATTCCAAGAAAAACATCAGAGAAGCTTCTGGGGTTTCAGATGGCCAAGTCGCCAACATGCGTAGGGTGAAAAGGCAGTTGGGTGACGCCGCATTTCAGGCGAGGAACTGGTGGGCCGCTTGGATAGCGCACAAAGGCCAGACTGACGATTTTACTGGAATCGACGATGATTGGATTGAAGCACAAGCGAACGAATACGCTGATCGATTGTCCAAGGAATTCGGAACTAAACTCGCTAATAACACTACTATCGCAGCACGGGCGTTGGAGATCCACTTTGGTCGGCGGATCGGTGAACTAGCATTCGAACTACAAGATTACTTGTCAGATGAAGATCCCTTTCTCTTTGATAAAGAAGACACTGGCGATCCCGATTTCTAGTCTGACCTATGCACTCCTTGAGTAGTGCATAATGCATAGGCAAATTAGGCAGCTGTTTGCCACGCACTAAACCTTGATCGCCGAAATACAGAGACGCTATCCGGTACCGTCTCTGTATGGCTACACAAGGCGCACTGAGCGACAACTCAACATTAGGTACATCGGGGTCGAGCAGGAGAGACAGCCGCTCCAACGACTCCTAGGTGGCTCCTGAGAGTCATTCAATTAGACGCCCCTCTAGGAGACCAACCACCACTGGCCAAAGCCCAACCCTCAATGTTCAACGCCATTACAAGATATTGATCTTCAGGCTCATCCATCCCTGTGTATCTGTTTTTGATTAGTAGCTAACTCAAAGCTCGTACTGGGGCATTTTGGAGAGTTCTCTGAACTGCGCTTTCGGGGTATTCCCCCCATACGCTTCTCCCTCGGTGCGTGGTGCATGACCTTGTATGTAATCGCGGATACGGGGGTCCATGCCAACCTCAAGCGCGACAGTCTTAAAGCGGTGTCGCCACCCGTGGCTTGGCTGTACGGAAGGGTCAGTTACAACCGTACGAATGAACTCGCGGAGTCGGTTCTTTGCGGTTCGCCAACGTCCCCTCGTGTCTTCACCACCCGCCTTCGAGAAGAACAGGTGACCCTCTGCAGCACACTGGACAAACTTTGGAAACCCCAGCTCAATCAAATGAGTGTGCATGACGACCTTTCTTGGCTTCTTATTCTTAACCCGCCCTGCCTCGGGAGTGATAAGCAAAACCCAATGACCATCGTCTTCGGTCACATCTTCTCGTCGCAGCTGCACCATCTCACCAACCCGAGCGCCCGTGTACGCGCACAACCACGGCACCCACTTCTTTGCAGCGTAAATGTGATCAGACTCCCTCCCCTGCACAAGGTTCCATGACGCCGAGAGTAGTGCCTTAGCCTCTGCATCCGTAAACCCATTGGTGTCACGGAGTTGTACCTTCTGCCCCACAATCACTGAGACCCCTGAAGCAGGATTTATCTGCAATTTCTTATTGGCTACTGCCCACTTAAAGACACTCTTAAGTGCCGCGAGATCGCTATCCTTGATCGTCCTCGGAGAAATCCGATTGCCAGTCTTCGGATTAACTTCCGAAAGCCGATGGTCTTTGTAAGCAATTACATCTTCTGTCGTTACTCCTACTGCATCATCAGAGCCAAGGAACACTGAGAACTTTCTAAAGGTATTCCTGTAGCTCTCATATGTGGATACCGACCGGCCAGCCCGTTCCGCCTCAGCCCACCAGCCATCAACAAGGGAAGCTAAAGTGATGTGGCTAGATACACCCAGTGTTGACCTTCTAGAACTGAGATCTGTGCCTGTAGGCGTCCAATTTGGAAATCTATCTGCCTCTGGATCTGGCCTGTAATCCCCCGAAGCTTGCCGCTCGATCGCCTCTGAGGCTTGGACTATTGCCTTATCGGTCTCTTCGAGAAGGCGCTTCCTTGTGTCTGCATCGACCCGCAAGCCTTGGCTGAGAAGAACGTCATCAACAATCTGACCAAACCATTCCTCAAGCATGTCCGTCTCCCGAGCCTCTGCGTGAAGTCGGAGCACTTCCTCCCAAATACCAACCTCACCGGGTTCACCGTCGAGCAACTCAATAAGGTCCCGGTAGATAATCCCAGCGAGGGCGACAATCTGCTTGTGTGTTAGTGAGACCGCTTGTGATCGAAGCGCCTTCCATTGTATCGCAACCTCTGCAGCTTTCTCCGCATGAAGTTCACGCGCTGCGACGGGATCTTTCGTTCCGAGAGAAATCTTCTCCTCCCAGCGATTTCCCAACAGAGGTCGAAGCTCTTTCGGAATAGCCTTCCGGAAGTAATAGACACCCGTCTTCGTATGTTTCCATGGACGCGACATTGCCAACACCATATGTACCCCCTGTCTGTACCACTAGGGGAGGCGTAAGGCTATGAATTTAAAGAAGTTATTTCTCTCCAAGGACTTAGGGAGAAAATGGTGCCCAGGGGCGGATTTGAACCACCGACACCCGCATTTTCAGTGCGATGCTCTACCAACTGAGCTACCTGGGCACCGTATCGCGCGAACGCGAAGACAGGCGCTTATAGAAGATATGCCGGGGCCTGTCCAGCGCCCCGAAGACGGAATTTTCCACTTGATGAAAGACTTTATTCGTCTTCGTCGAAGCCGGCTTCGGCATCGCCGGGGGCTTCGTTCGTCGGCAGGCGATAATCCCCGCCCAGCCAGCGGCCCAGATCGAGATCGGCGCAGCGTTTGGAGCAGAACGGCCGCATTTCCGCCGTCGCCGGTTTGGCGCAGATCGGGCACTTGGCCCCCCTGAGCGGGATTACCTTGGCGGTCTTGGGATTTTCCGGATCGGCATTCATCTGGGGGTTTCAACCTCTGTCACTTCCATCCCGGCGCCGGGCACCGGTTCAAGACGAATAACAAATCCCAGCTTCTGTTCAAGGTTTTTACGGATTTCCAGAAGCGGCCCTTCAAGACAGGCGCACACCGCCGGGGATGCGCGAAGCACCGCGCCGCTGCCGCCCCGGCGTTCGATCCGGGCCAGCGCATCGAGTGCCGCGCTCTCCGGTGTCCGTGATTGCGTTCGTGCCAGCAGCACATCCCCCAATGACGGCCCCCTGCTCTGACGTACGATATCGACAAGGCCGAACCGGCTGAAAGTCCCGGCGCGGGGGTTCTCCGGATCGCCCCTGAAGGCCTTCCCCAGTGTCTCCAGCACACGCTTCTGGCTGGCTTCCTCGCGCATCTTCAGAAAATCGACGGCAATCAGGCCGCCGATACCGCGCAAGCGCAACGCGTGCGCCAACGCCGTTGCGGCCTCCAGATTGGTTTCCAGCACCAGACGTTCCGGATTCCCGCCAGCCGTCCGCCCGGCATTGACATCGACCGCCGTCATCGCCGGGGTTTCGGTAATAATCAGGCTTCCCCCGGACGGAAGCGCTACGAACGGCGATAACGCAGCCTCGAAGGCTTCCTCAAGACCAGCCGCCTCGAACGCGGGCATGCCGCCGGGGCATAGAGACGGTGACGGCAACGACGCATCCAGGGCACCCAGAATATGCGCCTGCAGGCGCAGCAATGTATCCGTATCGTCGGTAATGATTTCGCGTGTCTGCGTCCCCGCGAACTGATTGATCATGCGTTCGGCGAGGCCGGGCGCCGGCTGCAGGACCGCCGGTGCCTTGAGGGTTTTGAGTTGCTCTTGCATGTCATGCCAGCGGTTCTGCAGCGTCGAGAATGCGGCCAGAATATCCGTATCCGTCATGTCTTCGGCAGCGGTCCGCACAACCAGCCCGACGGCACTGAAGTCCTGACCGTCAAACAGTCCCTTCAGGCGTGCGCGCACGTCATCATCGGAAATACGGCCGGAAAGCCCGAGACCGGGCTTGCCCGGTGTCAGCACCAGCGCCGCACCGACGATATCGACAACGCTCGATAGCGCCGGCCCCTTGCCTTCCGCCGCATCGCGGCTGACCTGAACCGGAATTGCCGCCCCTTCGACGATCGCCGCCCCGGTGCAGGCGGCAGCGCCCTGCTTGAGGTTGAGAAACCCGTCCACGCCGATGCCGATATCGACAAAAGCCGCGCCGATTTCACGGCGCACGGCCTGAACACGGCCCAGATAAATGCCCCCGACCAGACTGCGGCCCGTTTCGCGTTCGATACGAAAGGCGACCGGCCGTCCGGTGTCGTCAAGTGCGGCGGCCCGGACTTCGCCCGGTCGGGTTTCGATAACGATACGTCCAGCCCCGCTCACGGGGCACGCCTGCCATAGCCGAGACCGGCGAGCACACCGGAAACTTCGCTGAGCGGCAAGCCGACGACGTTGCTGTAGGATCCGTTGATCCAGGGAATGAAGGCCGCCGCCCGGCCCTGAATGGCATAGCCGCCGGCCTTGCCGTCCCATTCGCCCGTGGCGACGTAGGCGCGAATGTCGTCCTTGTCGAGACGGCGGAAACGAACTTGTGTAACGACGCTCCTGATGACGCTTTTTCCGCCCGGGGCAACGACGGCGAAACCGCCGATGACCCGGTGCCGCCGGCCCGACAGACGTTCCAGAAAACGGCCGGCCTCGTCGGCATCGGCGGGTTTTTCCAGGACGCGGTGACCGAGCGCGACCACGGTATCGGCGGCAAGGACGAAATCGTCAGGATGCTGAGCGGCAATGACAGCCGCCTTGGCAGCGGCGAGACGCTCGGCAAGCTGGCGCGGGCGCTCGCGTGGCAGCGGCGCCTCATCGATGTCAGCGGGCGCGACGAGGTCAGGTGTAATGCCGATCTGTGCCAGAAGCTCAAGGCGGCGCGGCGATGCGGACGCAAGGATGAGCCGGGCACTCATAAAAAACTCGGATTCAAAAAAGGTGCGTCATCATGGACGCCTCAATTACTTGAAACGGAAAGTGATCCGACCCTTGGTCAGGTCGTAAGGCGTCATTTCAACGTTGACGCGGTCGCCGGCGAGCACACGGATACGGTGCTTGCGCATTTTGCCCGCCGTGTGGGCGAGAATTTCATGCTCATTATCGAGTTTCACGCGGAACATTGCGTTCGGAAGCAGTTCCATCACGGTTCCCGTGAACTCTAGGAGGTCTTCTTTAGCCATACTTTTCCATGCCTGATGTCAAAATCGAGCAGACCATGCCCATATCGTCGCGATTGGTCAAGTTTTCAATAAAACCACCCATTTACAGCCGGGAAAAACCGCCGCTACGACAATTCGCGACAAATCTGGTATTTCTCTTTGTTCTGCGTCTGGTATGTTGCGCTGCAGCATCGGAGCAGCCGACATGATACAGTTAGAACATATGAAATCCCGCCTGAAATATGGCGTTTTAGTCCTGACCTTCGTCGCGATCCCCCTCGCCGGCGCCCTGGCTCAGGAAAAGCCCGCCCAGAGCGGCCCCAGCGTTGTCGTCATCGAAGCGGCCGAACGCGAAGTAACGCCCGTCTTTCAATATCCGGGGCGCGCCGAAGCGATCGAGACCGTTGATCTCCGTGCCCGCGTCGAAGGATTCCTTGAACAGAGAAACTTTCGCGAAGGTGCTGATGTCGCCAAGGGCGACCTGCTGTTCATCATCGAGCAGGAACCTTACAAAATCGTCGTCGAGCAGCGCCGTGCCGAACTGGCCGCCGCCGAGGCCACCGAAAAGAACGCCCAAGCTGATTTCAAACGCAAGAAGTCCCTGATTAGGCGTAACGATGTATCCCAGGCTATGCTGGATGAATCCGAAGCGGCGCTTGCCTCGGCCCGGGCCGAAGTCCTGCATGCCCAGGCCTCTCTCAGAGCGGCAAGCCTTGATCTCAATTACACCGAAATCCGTAGCCCGATCGATGGCCGGATCAGCCGTGCGACCTACAGCGTCGGCAATCTGGTCAATCCATCGAGTGAACCGTTGGCCACGGTTACCCGCTATAATCCCATATACGTTACCATCAAGGTCAGCGAGGAACAGTTGATCAGTGCACGCAAACGCGGCATCGACCTCGATAACCCACCGGTAGCGCCGTCGCTGCTATTGTCCGATGGCTCCAGTTTTTCCTATGAAGGACGGTTCGAGTATCTGGCCGCCAAGGTCGACGAAGGCACCGACACTATTACAGCGCGCGCCGAATTCCCGAACCCGGATAAACTTCTGCTGCCCGGCCAGTTCGTCTCCGTACTGGTGCGCCAGAAAGCCGTCGAACGCGCCATCGCCATCCCGCAGGTGGCCGTGCAACAGGATGCGACCGGTTATTTCGTACTTGTCGTCGATCGCGAGGACAGGGTTGAGATGCGCCGCATCTCCGTCGGACCCCAAATTGAAAGTGAATGGATCGTCAGTGATGGTCTTGCCACCGGCGAACGTGTGATCGTCCAGGGCATCCAGAAAGCCGGCGTAGGCACAAAAGTTGTCCCAACACTTCGCGCAGAGAGTGGAAAGGGATCCTGATCCGTGCTCTCTGACTTTTTCATCAGCCGCCCGCGGTTTGCGTTCGTCATCTCCATCATCATCACGCTGACCGGCGCCATTGCCCTCGGCGCCCTTCCGATTGCCGAATACCCGAACATCACGCCACCACAGGTCAAAGTGACCGCCAGCTATTCCGGTGCGAATGCGGAAGTCGTCAAGCAAAGCGTCGCCATCCCCATTGAAGAACAGGTCAACGGCGTCGACGACATGCTGTACATGTCATCGTCGAGCGGCAACGACGGCAGCTATGAACTGACTGTCACGTTTGCCGTCGGCACCGATCCCGATATAGCCGCGGTCAACGTACAGAACCGCGTCGCCATTGCCACACCACGGCTACCGTCCGATGTAACACGTTCAGGAGTCGTCACAAAAAAACAGTCATCGAACATGCTGCTGGTGGTGAATGTCGTGTCCCCGGACCAGAGCCGGGATGCAATTTTTCTCAGCAACTATGCATCGATAAACATCGAAGGCGCGTTATCGCGCCTGAGCGGTGTCGGTAGCGTCTCGCAGTTCGGCGCCCTCGACTACGGCATGCGGGTTTGGATGGATCCCGAGCGCATGACCGCGCTCGGCATAACCACGACCGATGTTGCGCAGGCCATTGACGAGCAGAATATTCTCGCCACCGCCGGCTCTCTCGGTGCGCCCCCGTTCGCCGGCGCCCCGCAATTCCAACTTTCAATTCAGGCCAAGGGCCGTCTCGAGACGGTCGAGGAATTCGGCGGCATCATCATCCGCGCAAACACGGACGGCTCTTTCGTCAGGCTTCGCGATATCGCGCGGATCGAACTCGGCGCCAAAAGCTATGCCTCAAGCGCCAGGCTGAACAATGCGCCGGCCACGGCCATTGCGGTTTACCTGTCACCGGGGGCAAATGCCCTGGATGTTGCCGATGCCGTCTATGCGGAACTCGAAGTGCTGACCAAGCGCTTTCCGCCAGGTGTGGAAACCAAGATCATCTATGACACCACGCGTGCCGTCAGGGCTTCTATTAAAGAAGTGGTGACGACGATGTTCATCACTTTTGTTCTGGTCGTCCTCGTAACATTTCTGTTTCTGGCCGACTGGCGCGCAACGCTTGTGCCGACCCTGGCTATACCTGTGTCCCTGATCGGCACGCTCGCGGTGCTTTACGTTGCCGGCTTCTCGATCAACATGATCACACTCTTCGCCTTTATCCTGGCCATCGGCGTCGTCGTCGACGACAGCATCGTCGTTGTCGAGAACGTGCAGCGGATCATGGACGAACAAGACCAGAATGCCGTTGATGCGACCCGCAAGGCCATGCACGAGATCACCGGCCCCGTCATTGCGACGACGCTGGTCCTTCTCGCCGTCTTCGTGCCGGTGGCCTTTATGCCGGGTGTTACAGGGCAACTCTATCGCCAGTTTGCGCTGACCATCTGTGTCGCGGTCTCGTTCTCGTCGTTAAACGCCCTGACCCTGGCCCCGGCCGTCTGCGCAATCCTTTTCAAGAAGGGTGCCGGTGTGCCGAAAGGCCCGCTCAAGTGGTTTGCTGCCATGGTCGGTGCAGGACGCAACAGCTATGTCAGGATCGTTGGCGTCATGGCGCGGCGCCTGCTGCTTTCGCTGGCTGTTTTTGCGATCTTCGGTGGTGCCACCTTTATGATGTTCAAAACCGCACCAACGGGGTTCTTGCCGACGGAAGACAAAGGCGTGCTGTTCTCGAACATTCAGCTTCCCGACGGGGCGTCGCTGACACGAACCAACGAAGTGGTCACCAACGTCGTCGACATGATGCTCAAGACCGAGGGCGTGCAGGACGTTATTTCCGTCACCGGTTTCAGCATCATTTCCGGGGCCGCGTCGAATGCGGCGCTGGTTATCCCGATCCTGAAGCCATGGGACGAACGGCGGGGACCGGGTCTTAAGTGGTATGAGATCTTGCAGAAGATCAACGCAAAGCTCGCCGGAATATCGAGCGCCAACGCCTTCGCGTTTCCGCTGCCGCCGATCATGGGCCTCGGCACGTCGGGCGGCATCGAGGCTGAATTGCAGGACCTGCAGGACCGCTCGCCCCAGGAAATGGCCGCCGCCGTTCGGAGCCTTGTCGTGCATGCCAATCAAAGCCCGGCATTCGCGCGGACTTTTTCGACGTTCTCGGCCAACGTGCCGCAGCTGTTTCTGGATGTAGACCGTGACAAGGCGCAGGTGCTCGGTGTGCCGCTGGATCATATTTTCTCGACCCTGCAGGCCAATTTCGGCTCCAGCTACATCAACGACTTCAACCTTTATGGGAAGATCTATCAGGTCCGCATACAGGCGGAATCGCAATATCGCTCGAAGATCGAGGACATCAACCGGCTATATGTGCGTAACAGTGCCGGCGACATGGTACCGCTTCGCGCACTGGTCAGCATCAAGCCGATCCTGGGGCCGATCAGCATCAAGCGCTATAACCAGTATCAGAGCGCCAACATCAACGCGACACCGGCAACCGGCTTTTCAACCGGACAAGCCATCCCCGCGATGGAAAAACTGGCCGCCGAAGCCTTGCCTCCGGGCTATGCCCTCAGCTGGACCGGGACCGCCCTGCAGGAACAACAGGCCGGCGCGCTCGTCGTCGCGATCTTCAGCCTTGCCGTGGTCTTTGCCTATCTGTTCCTCGTCGCACAGTACGAAAGCTGGACAATCCCGATCTCGGTGATCCTGTCCGTCACCATTGCCGCTTTCGGTGCGCTGGTGCCGATCAGCCTGCTTCCGTTCCTGAACTTCAATCTCTATGCACAGATCGGCATGGTGATGCTGATAGGTCTTGCCGCGAAAAGCGCCATCCTGATCGTCGAGTTCGCCAAAGTCCGGCGTGAAGACGGGTTGAGCATTTACGATGCCGCCATGGAAGCGGCCCGGCTCCGGTTCCGCGCCGTTATGATGACGGCAATGTCGTTTATTCTGGGCGTCTCGCCCCTTATCGTCGCCTCCGGTGCCGGGGCGGCGAGCCGGGTGTCTGTCGGATTTGTCGTTTTCGGTGGCATGGTCGCAGCGACATTCATCGGCATCTTCTTCATTCCGCCGTTATACGTCTTCATTCAGTCGTTGCGTGAGAAAGTCCGGCCGCAGAAATCCGGAGCCGCTTAGGCGCTCTGAAAATGCGTCAGGTATCCATGGCCGTCTGCAGCGGGAAGCGGTCCTTAATCCGCTGCATCAACTGATCTCGAACATCGCGGTATGCCTGCAACACCACTTCACGGTCCTCGCTCTCAATCAGCGACGGATCCATGGTGTTCCAGAATTCAACGTCGCACGCCATGACCCGGGTCAGTTCGATCGCCCGATGCTGCGCTTCCGGTGACAGTGTGATGACGATATCGAAATAATCGTCTTCCAGATCATCGAACGTTTTTGCGTGATGACGCGACAGGTCGATGCCGATTTCATCCATCACCGCGACCGCAAAGCCGTCGATGTCTTTCGAGCGCACCCCGGCGGAATCGACAAAGACCCGATGGCCATGCAGAAATTTCATAATCGCCTCTGCCATCGGCGAGCGCACAGAATTCATCGTGCAGGCGAATAGTACGGCGGAAGGCAGATCGCTCATCGGCGCCTCATGCACGGATGTGCAGCACGCAGACCAGCGTGAACAAGCGGCGCGCGGTATTATCGTCGATCTCAACCTTATCGGACAAACGTTCTTTGAGGATCGTCGCACCTTCGTTGTGCAAGCCGCGCCGCCCCATATCAATGGCTTCGATCTGCGAGGGAGAGGATCGCTTGATGGCCTCGAAATAGCTGTCACAAATCATGAAATAGTCTTTGACGATGCGCCGGAAGGCGCCGATCGGCAGGCTGAAGCGGTCGAGCTTCTTGTCGGCAATATCGCGGACATCAAAAACCAGCCGGTTATCCTCTATCAACAGGATCACGTTATACGGACCCTTGGGCAGACCGGCCGGATCAAAACTGTTGGATTCCAGAAGATCGAAGATCGCAACCTTGCGCTCATGATCTACCTGCGGGCTCAGCCGGACAACGGAACGTTCGTCGAGATAGATATTGGCGATGCACTGAGTTTCACTCATGCCGCCATCCTATTCCGATGCGATGTTCAGTCGGATAGATACGGAAAGCGCATGTGCGCCCAGCCCTTCAGCATCGGCAAGCCGTTTTGCCGCGGGGCCGATCTTGCGCAGCCCTGCCGCATCGCAGCGGATCATCGACGTGCGCTTCATAAAGTCGAGAACACCGAGCCCGCTGGAAAATCTGGCTGAACGTGCCGTCGGCAAAACGTGGTTCGGCCCGGCAACATAATCGCCGATCGCTTCCGGTGCGTGACGGCCGAGGAACATAGCGCCCGCGTTGCGGATACCCGCAGCCAGCGCATCGGCATTGTCGGCGGCGATTTCCAGGTGTTCAGGGGCAAGCCGGTCAACCAGCGGCAATGACGCCTGCAGGCTTTGGCACAGGATCACCGCACCGAAATTGTTCCAGCTTTCACGGGCGATTTCCGTGCGCGGCAGTGTCTTCAGATGACTCTCGACGGCCTCAATGACGGCGTCGGCAAATGCCGCATCGTCGGTGATCAGGATCGCCTGCGCGGCAGTATCGTGTTCGGCCTGGCTCAACAGATCGGCGGCAATCCATGACGGATCGTTCTGACCATCCGCCAAAACCAGAATTTCCGACGGTCCGGCGATCATGTCGATACCGACGGTGCCGAAAACTTCGCGCTTCGCCGCCGCCACGAAGGCATTCCCCGGACCGACGATCTTGTCGACTGCTTCAATCGTCTCGGTGCCATAAGCCAGTGCGCCGACAGCCTGCGCCCCGCCAATACGGTAAATTTCGTCGACACCGGCCAGGTCGGCCGCCGCCATGACCAGCGGATTGATAACACCATCCGGTGTCGGCACGACCATGACGAGGCGCGGCACGCCCGCAACCTTGGCCGGGACGGCATTCATCAATACGGATGACGGATAAGCTGCGGTCCCACCCGGCACATAAAGCCCGGCGGCGCCGACTGATGTCCATCGATACCCCAACCCGACGCCGTCATCGTCGATAAAGTCCAGGTCATCGGGGCGCTGACGTTCGTGAAAGGCAACGATCCGTTCATAAGCGACGTTCAGCGCTTTCAAGGTCTCGCTATCGCACTGCTTCTTGCATTCGGCGACTTCCGACGGCGTGATCCGCATGGATTCCAGCGTCAACGGATAGCGGTCGAACTTCGTCGTGTAATCAACCAGCGCCTGATCGCCGCGGGCACGGACATCGGCAAGGATCGCCTTCACCACGTCAATGACGTCGGCTTCGGTTTCGCGTTTTACAGACAAAAACGCCTTGAACCGTGCTTCGAAATCCCCGCTCCGTTGATCAAGCCGCAACGGCATCGGTGGCCTCCTGGAAGCGTTCGACCCAGGCGCTGATTTCATCGGCGCGGGTTTTCCATGCCGCCCGGTTGACGCAAAGCCGGGATGTGATTTCGCAGATCGTCTCGACCTCGACCAGGCCATTGGCCTTGAGCGTCGCACCGGTCGATACCAGGTCGACGATACGGCGGCACAACCCGAGCGGCGGCGCCAGTTCCATGGCACCATTCAGCTTAATGCATTCCGCCTGCACGCCGCGCGCGGCAAAATACTGCCGGGTCAGCGCCGGATACTTGGTGGCGACACGGACCGATGACCATGTCCTGGGATCGTCCTCGCCGGCCAGATCGACGGGTTCCGCCACCGACAAACGGCAGTGGCCGACATTCAGGTCGAGCGGCGCATAGATCTCCGGATAGTCGAATTCCATCAGGACATCGTTACCGCAAACGCCCAGTTGCGCCGCGCCGAAAGCGACGAAAGTCGCAACGTCGAAGGAACGGACACGGATAATGTCGATTTCGGGCCGGTTGGTCTCGAATCGGAGCTGCCGCGCATCCTTGTCATCGAAAGCGGGTTCCGGTTCGATCCCGGCTGCACGCACCAGCGGCATCACTTCCTTGAGGATGCGCCCCTTTGGCAGCGCCAGGACGATTTTTTCGTTTGCCGTCACGATCTTGTCCTTTTTACAGGTGCCATGCCTTCAGGCTGGCAAAAGCGAGCCTTACTTAGAGGTTTTTGCCCCGTATTGCCAGTGGATTACCTATGATTTGGCTGCGAAGAAGCTGTTTAAGCCTGGAACTACAGTTGTCGCCGCCGGCAAGAACAGGTTTTTATTCGGGCATCCGCTCGATATCGGCGCCGCAGGCAGCCAATTTCTGCTCAATCCGCTCATATCCCCGGTCCAGATGGTAGACCCGGTTCACATCCGTCACCCCTTCGGCCGCAAGTCCTGCCAGCACCAGCGACACGGATGCGCGCAGATCGGTAGCCATCACCGGTGCACCGGAAAGCTTCGGCACCCCCCTGACGATCGCCGAAGAGCCGTGAACATTGATGT